>JANRKT010000189.1:0-37520 GCA_033763355.1 Chitinophagaceae bacterium
ACTTCTGAGTAAATATGATATTGATTGAGTACGCTGATAAAATCTTCCCTTCCGGCATGCATCCTTGCTACTGAGCTGTTGAGAAAAAGTACAGGCGGTGTATGTAAACCAACATGCGTCAGCGGCGATGCCTGATTCCACAACTCCGGATTTTCTGTTTTGGAATAGCCAAACCAATAAGTAGCAGCTGAGGTTCTTTTGCTGTCATCCCCTTCACCTGATTCAGGGTGAATGAATGCGAGGATACCATCTATATCTATCACTGCATTTACATTGCCGGGAGATTGAATATTACATGCGCTTCCTTCAAACTCAGGCTTTCCGTTGGTGGCCCCCATATATGCAGCCAGCTCGCCGCCGGCTGAATGGCCTGCTACTGCAATCTTTGCTGTATCAATATTAAATTCTTCTGCATGTTGCCTTACCCACCGTATTGCGGCTTTGATATCATAAACCGCTGCCGGGTATAAAGCTTCTGTTGACAAACGGTACTCCGGTGTGAAACAAACATAACCACGGCCGGCAAGATGCTGAGCCAATGGATAATGCAATGTTCTGTTGCCGGTCCTCCATCCGCCTCCATGAATAATTATTACAGCAAACCGCTTTGCACCATTGCCTGTTTTTGGATAAAAAGCGTCGAGCAGCAGTTTTCGCTTACCTGCGGCACAATAAACAACATCCTTTTTTGAAGCATATGAACCGGGTTTTAACTCATCAACAAACCTTGTATCAGGATGTGTTTTCTTAGTGCTGATAAATGCATTGTAAAGTGAATAGGAAGTGTCTGCTTTGCCTGTTATTCCTGCAAGCGACTGGGAAAAACTATTGTGGGTGATAAAACAAACTATAGCCAATATGATAACGGGATACTTCAAATTTATTTTTTTACCGGTGTAATAATCCTTTCTGCCAGTTCCGGCAACAGATCTTTTATTTCTTTTAAAACAAGCTGCGCCGCGAACCTTGCCCCTAACTCATTAAAATGAGTATTATCCTCTTTCCCTTCAGGATAGTTTGGATGTTCGCCGGGTTGGGTATGCAGGAACAGCAGTTTGGAATTTTCTACTCCCAATTGCTGGTATAGTGCCTGGGTCTTTTTATCCATGTCAAGCAGCGCCACATTGTCCTGTTTTGCCACATCCCTTACTATTTGCGCATACACATCGTGGGTGCCTTTTATCTTTCCTGCTGAATCAAAACTTCTTCTTGCCATTGGTGTAAGCAGCACCGGAACTGCTTTTTTACTTATTGCTTCATTTATGTATTGCCTGAGGTTATTCTTAAACTCCGCTTCAGTTGTATATGTTTTCTTTGAAGGTACTTCATCATTATGGCCAAACTGTATAAACACATAATCACCTTCACTTGCTCCATCCATTACTTTCTTCCATAATCCTTCATTCCGGAATGAACTTGTGCTTCGTCCGTTCTTTGCCAGGTTCTTCACCGTCACTGTAGAGTCCCAGAAATAAATAAAAGGCATTCCCCAGCCTGTTTCAGGATAAGTTTTTATTTCTTTTATACTCATGGTGCTGTCACCGCAGAGCCAGATGGTGATTTTCCTCTTTTCCGGCAAACCCAAAGCCATTAACAATATCAAAACAGGAGCGGCCAGTCTTTTCATTTCACAATACTGTTTATGTACACTTCAATACTGGTGTAAAATTTATACAAAGAAGTTTTTGAAGCATCAGCGGGGTTTAAACTATTTTTAAGCTCCCTTGCAATCGTCCGGAATCCCGACTTTTTTAAGCGGCGAGACAGTAATCCCCCGGCACATATATACTTAAATTTTGCAGTCAGTTTTATTCTGTTTATAAGGGATTGTGCCCTTTCAGCTGTCTTAAGCATGGTTAATACATGTACCCGGTCAGATGTGCTGCCTGGAAAATTTTCTACCGCAGGCTTTACTGCATCAATGCCTGTTTGCCATTGGCACAAGGTCAGTCAGTTCCGTTATTTTCACCGGCCTTTTAAGCATTATGCTTTTTCTTGCAGCAATACCGATTAAAATAGACATGGCCCCGTCCCTTGTTCCTGCCATTACGTGATGGGGGTTATCATTGGTATCAATAAACATCCTCCTTTGCATACGGATATCGCCGCCGCCATGGCCGCCCCTTATTTTTGGCGTTGTATATACTTCAAAATTTCTGGCAAAATTATCCATTGCAACAATCTCCCTCACCTCACCGGGAATGGCATCATCTGCATTCGACATTTCAATAGCGTGACGTTTGGACTGGTCTTCCGGTGTTTTTTGCAGGTAAGGGATATCTTCCCATGTTTCAATCCGCCCATTCATTCCGTTAAATGCAATCTGCCACCCTTCATAAGGCGAGTATGTAGTAAGGGAATAATTGGCAACAACACCATTGGCGTATAATATTTGAGCAGACATTTTATCATAAATATCAATTTCATTGCTCCACACGCAACCATCCCTGATATAGCCATCGTGCTGCTCATTGTTTACATAAAGATTTACCAGGTTCTGGTCTTTAGTAATATCCCAAAAAAACTTACAATTGCTTTTATGCTCACAGCCCCTGCATTTCGTTCCCCGGAACGGGTTGTTCTTCCCGTAATGATCCAGTGTGCCGTATGCGCTGACCTCCACAGGTTCTGAATTGAGCCACCAGTTCAGCAGGTCAAAATGATGTGTGGCTTTATGTACCCACAGCGAACCGCCCTTTGCAAGTCGGCCATGCCACCTGCGGAAATAATCCGAGCCATGGTGCACGTTGAGGTACCAGTTAAAATCAACTGATGTTATCTTCCCCACTCTGTTTTTTGCAAGCAGTTCTTTTAATTGCATGGCATGCACACTATGGCGATAATTAAATGAAACAATTACTTTTTTGCCGGATCTTTTTTCCGCGTCAAGTATGCTTTTGCATTTTACTTCATCTGTAGTCATGGGTTTTTCGGTAATCACATCCACACCCATATCCAGCGCTTTTACAATAAATTCATCATGGGTGGCGTCAACTGTAGTTACAATAACATAATCGGGTTTTGTTTCCTGCAGCATTTGCTCAAAACTGGTAAACACGGGACAGGTTACCTTCATTGATTTCTTTACATATTCCAGCCTACCGGGATTAATATCTGATAAGCCGACAAATTCTGTTACTTCTCCGAAGCTTTTAACAATTTCCCGTCCCCAAAGACTGGAACCCCTTGCGCCTGTACCAACCAATGCAAGCCTGATTTTTTTTGCGGGCTTTGCAGCAAAAGATGCAAAAGGATGGAGCATCAATGATGCACCGGCAGCAGCCGTGAATTGTATAAATGAGCGGCGTTCCATTTTTGATAAAATTTTTATTGAAATAGAAATTATTTTTTTATAGCGGGATCATCTCAAATCGGCAATATCAATCATATCCATATCTGTATAACTATAATTCTCCCCCGCCATCCCCCAGATAAATGAATAGCTGGATGTTCCGCAACCCGAGTGAATACTCCACGGAGGGGAGATTACAGCATCGTTATTATTTACCAGCAAATGCCTTGTTTCGGATGGTTGGCCCATAAAATGAAATACCCGCTGGTTTTGCTGCATATCAAAATAAAAATAAGCTTCCATCCGCCTGTCATGCGTATGCGCAGGCATGGTATTCCAGACACTCCCTTCTTTTAATAAGGTAAGCCCCATAACCAGCTGGCAGCTTTTTAATCCATCGGCATAAATGTATTTATAAATGGTACGCTGATTGGATGTTTGCTGCGATCCCATTTCGGTTGGCGAAGCATCCTCCTTGCTCATAAGCTGAACAGGGAACTGCTGATGTGCCGGAGCAGAGAGCAAATAAAAAGTTGCCGGCAGGTCATTATTTGTGCTGCTGAATGAAACCTGCTTTACACCTTTGCCGATGTATAAACAATCCAGTTTACGGAGAAGGTATTTTTTTCCGTCTGCGGTAATCTCACCCTCGCCGCCGGTATTGATAATTCCGGCTTCTCTTCTTTCAAGAAAATATTCCGCTTTAAGTGCAGGATAGCTTATTAACTCAATGGCCCCGCCTGAAGGCATTATACCTGCCACAATAACCCTGTCGTAATGCGTATATACTGCAGTTATTTTACCGGGTTTCATAAGGGATTCAGCAAGAAAGTTCCTTCTTAATGCCTCCGAATCCATCCCTCTTGTTTCTTCAGGGCTATGATGATACCTTATTTCCATATAACAAGCATATTTACTGCACCCCAATATTATTATGCCTTAATGTGCAGAGAGTTTTAGACAAGGTAAAACAATGGTACGCAGTGACAAAGCCGGAGAAAAAAATACTGCACATTTTTTTACGCAATCGTTCCCGAATGGGTTAAAAAATTTCTAATGAGAAAATATTGCAGCAGTTTTCATTTATTGCAGTTTTACAGCCTGTCTGGCCAGCAGCAGCCAGTTGTTTTTACCCTTTTGCCAAACCAGTATTACGGCTATTCTCACATTACCGGGTTTGCCGCCATCATTGGTAGCCGCACTGAGTATATGCCTTACAATTGCTGTATGGCCTGTTACTGTAATAGTTTGCTCAGATAAATCAATGGTTACAAAATCTGACCTGCCCGATACGATGTTTTCAATAAATGAAGATTTTCCTTCTACTTTCCCTGAAGAATGTCCGTAGCTTAATGCACCGGATGTTAACCTGTCAAGCGCAGCAGCATCAGCATCTATCATGGCTTTTCGCAGGCTTTCTGTAGCTGCGGCTACTTCTGTTTCCTTTTTACCCTGGCCGTAAATAAAAGGAGCTGCTGTAATAAGTACAATACAAAGAACCATGGCTTTTTTCATCGTTGTTAATTGAAAGCTTAAACTTTTTCCCTTTGAAGTTATGCTGATTTTCTCCTTGCTGAAACGCTTACAGGCAGTTTTAATTACGCAAACGTTTCCGGGGGATGATATGCCAGGGAGGGTTGGCCGGAATCGCAAACTGATATACTGTCAGAATTTATACTACAGGTGAAATAAAAAATATTTATATGTTAATGACACGCCTCTCAGCATTGCTCTGATGGGCTTTTTCAATTACCTGTATAACCTTCTTCCCGTCTTGGGCGGTTACCGGCACTTCTTCGTTACTCCTTATAGCACGGTATAACTGTTCATAATAGTCCATGTAATTTCCGCGGAGCGAAGTAATATGCTCCCTGATCACTTTTCCGTCTTTTTCAGTATGCAGCAGCCCTCTTTCCTTTTCGGGTTCAATGCCCCAGTTATCAGTGCCGGGCACAGCCCCTGCCTGCAGCATGGTTTCCTGTACATCTGTTTTATGTTTTATAAAAGATCCTTTGCGTCCGTGAAAAACATAACCGGGCAACGGTTCCCTTACATAGTAACTTGATTTTAGAGTTACCCTGTGTGAAGGATAAATCAGTTTTATATCAAAGTAATCATCAACCATTGACCCCGGCCTGTTGCTGGTTATATCAGCAAATAAAGCCTGCGGCATTCCAAAAAGCTGCAGTGCCTGGTCTATTAAGTGCGACCCGAGATCGTACAGGCAACCTACACCGGGTGTTGGCGTTTCTTTGTGTACTTTATAACTCAATTCAGGAACGTACCTGTCATACCGTATCTCTGCTTCTATAATTTCCCCTAACTGGTTTTCATCCAGTATTTTTTTTATAGTCCTGTAATCACTGTCGTACCTGCGGTTGTGATAAACTGCAAGTTTTACATTTTGTTTTTCTGCAAGCGCTTTCAATTCCTCTGCCTGGGCAACAGTTGCTGTAAATGGCTTTTCAACTATCAGGTGCTTACCTGCCGCTATTACCTGTTTTGCATAATCAAAATGCGTTACACTGGGTGTATTTACAATAACCAGTTCCACCGTATCATCTGCAAGCATATCCTCCAGTGTGCGGAAAGTTTTTACGCCGGGGTATTTTTCCGCTGCAAGATTTTTTGTTCTTTCCCATACGGCATAAAAATTAAAGCCCGGGTGAACATTAATGAATGGTGCATGAAAAACCCAGCCTGACATGCCAAATGAACAGAGCGCTGTATTAATTTGCTTCATACGTGTAATGATACCTAAAAGTAATGTATTGAAAAGACAGTTTTGCACAAGGCCTGCAAACATTTTTATCCCTGGAGTTAAATATCAGTGCAGCGGTTTCGCAAAAAAAAATATCTTGCTTAAAATGGCTAATTTTATTGCCGCATCCGGTTTTTTGCCAAAGTGAAATTTGAATCAGCAACCATAAAAGACATTGCCCGTGCATTGGGACTTTCCACCTCCACGGTTTCCCGTGCCCTGAGGGGTAGCTATGAGATAAGCCCCGAAACAAAAAAATTGGTGCTGGAATATGCCGAAAAAATCAATTACCGCCCCAACCCCATTGCGCTGAGCTTAAAAGAAAGGAAAAGCAGGTCAATAGGGGTAATTGTTTGTGAAATTGCGAACAATTTCTTTTCACAGACAATTAATGGTATCGAATCCATTGCCTACAACCGGGGTTACCATGTTATTATATCCCAAAACCATGAATCATACGAAAGGGAAATGGTTACGGTGCAGCACCTCGCTTCCCGTTCGGTTGACGGGCTGCTTGTTTCCCTTGCAAGTGAAACTACCGATCTTTCCCATTTCAAGCACTTGCACGAAAAGGGGTTGCCCATTGTTTTTTTTGACAGGATAACAGATGAAATCAATACCCATAAGGTGATTGTAAACAACAGCAAGGGGGCATTTGATGCCACAGAACATTTTATAAGAAACGGGTTTAAAAAAATTGCACACATCACAAGCTCCCCGCTTTTGTCAATAACAAAGGAAAGGCTCCGCGGGTATAAAGAAGCACATGCCCGGTACAATATGCCATTTGATGAAGCAATGGTACATTACTGTTACCACGGCGGTATGATTTATGCCGAAGTTGAAGAAGGAGTTGAAAAACTGCTGAAGTTAAAAAGGAAACCGGATGCGGTTTTAACCGCCAGCGACCGCATCACCACTTGTTGCCTTGCAGCTTTTAAAGAAAGGGGGGTCAGGGTGCCTGAAGATATTGCTGTAATCGGTTTTACCAATACCAACCTTGCGGAGTTATTTCACCCATCGCTTTCCGCTATCCGGCAGCCTGCATTTGAAATGGGGCAGGTGGCTACAGAATTGCTCATCAGCATTATTGAAAGCAAGAGGCCGGTTACAGAATTTACTACTAAAATGCTGGAAACAGAATTGTTCCTGCGGGACTCTTCACTAAAACCTGTGGCGGATAAAATGATAGCGGGCTGATAACCTGCACCACATAGAAAACAGCGGTGCTGTAAATACAAAAGAGGCTTTTGCAGATTTTTATTTTTAAGTTTACTGTTTTAAAGCAGCAAACCTCTATTAATCCCGATGAACAGGCCGGCAATAGTTGCAGTATTATCATTAACCTTTTTAGTTTATTTACTTGGCGCCAGGATACCGGTACTGGATATTGATTCGGCGCAATACGCCAGTATGAGCAGGGAAATGCTTGAACGGGGCGACTTTCTTCACGTATATGATGAAGGAAGGGACTACCTCGATAAACCCCCTTTTCTTTTTTGGGTCAGTGCACTCAGTATGAAAGTATTTGGCCCGTATAATTTTGCGTTCAGGCTGCCATCTGTACTTTTTAGTTTACTGGCGCTTTATGCAGTTTATCGCCTTGCAAGATTGTATTATAACAATACCATTGCAATTTTATCTGCGCTGGTATTGGCCACATCACAGGCGTTGTTTCTTATTACCCATGATGTGCGGACCGATACCATCCTGATGAGCTGGGTAATTGTTGCCCTTTGGCAACTGGCCGAATGGTTTCAGCGGCGCAAACCATTAAACTTGATATTGGGTTTTGCAGCCATAGCAGGCGGCATGCTCACAAAAGGCCCCATTGCACTGATTGTTCCGGCATTGGCTTTAGGCGTGCATTTTATATTAAGAAGGGAACTTTTTAAACAGTTGTTCCGCTGGCAAAACATTGCTGGTTTATTCATTATAGCTGTATTGCTTATACCCATGACAACCGGGCTTTACCAGCAGTTTGATATGCACCCTGAAAAAACAGTAAATGGCAAACAGGGTGTAAGTGGTGTCCGCTTTTTTTACTGGACCCAAAGCTTTGGCCGTATTACCGGGGAAAGCGAATGGAACAACCACGCCGGTTTCTTTTTTCTTTTCCAGAATATGCTGTGGAGTTTTTTGCCATGGATTGTATTTTTTACCTGTAGTTTATTTGCAACAGTAAAAAAACTATGGCAAAAGAAATTTAAAATAACCGGCAACGAGGAAGGGATTACCATTGGCGGGTTCATCCTTGCTTATGTGGCGCTGGGACTTAGCAAATACCAATTGCCGCATTATATTTTCGTGGTGTTCCCCCTTGCAGCCGTCATCACTGCGGTTTTCCTGTACAACTTACTATGGGAAAACAAATATGCAGCGCTTAAAAAAATACTTGTACCTTTTCATTTTGTTCTTTTGGCGCTGATGTGGTTTGTTCCGGCCACCCTTTGTTTTTGGGCCTTTCCGCAAATTCCATTCTTTTATAAACTGCTGTCTGTTTTACTTCCTGCCGGGTATTTTATTTTGTTGTTTGTAAAGAAAATCAGGCAGCGTTTGCTGCTGCTGTGCTTTTATACTTCCACGGGAATAAACTTTATTTTAACAGGAGGGTTTTATCCGGAGCTGCTCACTTATCAGGGGGGAAGTGAAGCAGGTAAATGGGTTCATGAACATAAAATAAAAGAAGGAAAGTTTAAAGCATTCCGCTATCCGCATTTCAGGTCGCTGCATTTTTATGCACGGAGCATTGTTCCGCAGGTAACGGAAACGAACAACATACACACGGAAGATTTTGTCCTCACAGATTCAGCAGGCCTTGCTCAATTAAAACAGTCAGGGAAAGATTATACAATAAAAACGGAAGGTGGTAACTTTCATGTGGCCATGCTCAATGCCACATTCATTAATCCCGGAACAAGGGAAAAGGCGTTAAAAAAGTATTATATAGCCGAAATAAAATAAAACCCTTTTCTTCATTTACTCCACAAATTATATTTGAGGATACACCAGATGGCCCTGAAGCCATCCACCCATTTTATTTTCTTTCCTTCTGCGTAAGTACGGCCATAGTATGAAATGCCTACTTCGTAAATGCGTATACCCTGTACTTTTGATACTTTGGCAGTTACTTCCGGTTCAAAACCAAACCTTTTTTCTTTTAGCTGAAGTTTTTTTAGAACCTCTGCATCAAAAAGTTTATAACATGTTTCCATGTCAGTAAGGTTAAGGTTTGTAAGCATATTGGAAAGAAAAGTAAGTATCCTGTTACCGATGGTGTGCCAGAAAAAAAGGATGCGGTGGGCATTGCCGCCCATGAAACGGCTGCCGTACACTACATCTGCAAAACCATCCACAACAGGCTGAAGCAGGATGTTATATTCACGGGGATCGTATTCGAGGTCAGCATCCTGCACAATAATATACTGCCCTGTCGCATTCCTGATGCCGGTATGTATTGCCGTTCCTTTACCACTGTTGGTTTCGTGCCTGTGATAACTGATGTTACTGCCAGGATGTGCCTTTATGTAATTGTTCACCACAGCTTCAGTATCATCAGTGCTGCAATCGTTCACAATCACCAATTCCTTTTCAATGCCATTCACAAGTGTAACATTCCTGATTTTATCAAGCACCTGTTCAATGGTCTTGCCTTCATTATATGCAGCAACAATAATTGACAAAGTGGAAAACCCCATATCCGGTGAAATTATTTATTTTTTACTCAGGCTGCTAATATAACCCGGATGCTGAAGTATTAAAAAAATTATGCGGGCAAGGGGAGGGGCTACGGGCTTGTTTGCAGGACATACATTAAATACTCCTGATCAGGTAATACATCATTACCCCGCAGGCAACCAGTTTAATTAATGACCCAAAAAGAAAACCAACAAAAGAACCCATAGCGGCCTTCAGCGCCTGTTGTGAATTCTGGTTGGCAATAAGTTCGCCAATCAATGCCCCAAGGAAAGGGCCGATGATAATGCCCCATGGCCCCAGCCAGAAAGCGGCAATAAAACCCAATGCGCATCCCCATACACCGTATTTGCTCCCGCCGAATTTTTTTGTGCTGTACATGGGTACGAGGTAATCAAGCAGGATGACTGCGCCGGTAATGGCGCCCCAAATCAAAAGAAACTGAAATGAAAAAGGTTTCTCTTCCCTGAACTGCTGAAGCAGCAATGCAATATAACATACCGGAGGCCCCGGCAGCAGTGGAAGGATGCTCCCCGCTATGCCAATTATCATTAAAACAACCCCGATGATGATCCAGACAGTATCCATGTTATAAAATTAAAAAACCTTCATGTTCCGGTTCAGTAAATATTAGTAGTTGTGGCCGGCTTAAACGTTGCACATAGCGGTGCCAGATTCTTTAGGGGGTACCAGCCCGGGAAGGATAAAAAATTTATCCACTTATCCACAACGCTTACAATTCCGTTACATGCTTTCAGCTAAATTGTAGTAACTTCTGAATTGCCTTAATTTAACCACATTCTGAAAAAAAATAATGGATATGAAACTGCAATTATCCCCCTTCAGTAACCCGTTTAATAACACGATAGAATTTTACATTGTAAACCGCTGCGCCAAGCGGATATCCCTTGCAGGTTCTTTTAACAACTGGGCGCAGGATGTGCTGATGATGGAATTACAGGAAGAAGATGAAGAGCAGGACGGGCTTTGGAAAATTGAAATACCCATGCTGCCTCCGGGAAGATATCATTACAAATTTTTTATTGACGATAAAATGTGGGTGGAAGATATTGATAACCCTAACCGTGAACCCGACGGCTTTAATGGATGGAACAGCGTATTGCTGTTAGAACCCGCAGCAGATTTGAGGCCTGCTCAAAAGAAACAAATGGCATTGGCTGAATAATCATTTGCTGTTAATGGTTGTACCCCCGCAACCAATCCCTGCTGAAACGATATGGTGATGATGAGGACACAATAATTGATAAACAAAAATTTTTTTTTCAGGTTTCAGGGTATTATGTTATAAATACTTTAATGGTATTCCTTATTTTTATTCATGTCTGTTTTATTTTTTTGCCGGTACTTTCACTTCAATCACCTCATCTGCATCATTTATGTTTACCCCATCTGTATAAACAAACAATCCTTCAGGCAGTTGTTTAAATTTAAGCGGCGTTTTATTACTGAATAATTGTACTGCTGCCACTTTATCTTTTAAGCCATTTACAAAAATGAAACCAGATTGAGGTTTTTCCATCACGTGAAGGAATATTCTGTCAGCTTTTACTGTTGCAACGCCCCATTCCTGCAGGGGCAGAACATTTCCCCTTGTGCCGTAAATGGTTTCGCCGTATTGCTGCATCCATGTTCCCATCTTTTTAAGCGTATCAATAAACTCAGGCTGTACCAAACCATTGGGCATCGGGCCGATGTTGAGCAAAAAGTTTGCATCACGCCCTGCAGCATTTACCACGTATTGTATGAGTTGCCTGGCTGATTTATAATGCCTGTCGGTTATGTTGAAGCCCCATGAATCGTTCATTGTTTCGCAGGTTTCAACAGGCAATGTTTCGGAAGCCGATTGATAACTCAAACCTGATTTGTTCTGGCCGGGCAGATCTTTTTCAAACATCTGGAAGTCTTCGCCATCAAAAGGCGACATGTGGTGGTTGTTGCCAATCAAACATTGCGGCTGCAGTTTATGTATCAGCCCGTATATCTCATCATACTTCCAGTTTATTCTTGAGCTGCGGTCGTGTTCGCCTTCAGGCGCTGTCTGGTCCCAATGGCCATCGAACCAGATACCTGCTATTTCGCCATAATTGGTAAGCAGTTCAGTTAACTGGGCTTTCATAAACCGCAAATAGCTTTCATAATTGCCATGGCCTTTTCTTCCCGTTCCTTTACCAGTTCTTCCGGTTTCACGTGGATAGTCTTCACGGTACCAGTCAACCAGTGAATAATAAAGAAAGAGTTTAATGCCCTGTCTGCGGCACTCATCCGCCAATGGTTTTAAAACATCATTGCCGTAAGGGGTATTGGTGATTTTCCAGTCGCTCTGTTTGGTATCCCAGTTGCTGAAGCTGTCGTGGTGGCGGGTAATGAAGGTGATGTATTTCATTCCTGCGCTTTTTGCAGCATCCACCCATTTTATTGCATCAAACTCCGATGGGTTAAAAAAGTTCAGCAGCCTGCTGTATTCATTTACTGCAATGTTGCGGTTGTTCATCACCCATTCCCCATGGCCAAGGAAGCTGGAAGCGCCCCAGTGGATGAACATACCAAATTTCATGTCCCTGAATTCCTGCCGGGCTTTGATGTTTTCGGGGGCTGGCTGGTATCCGGGCTGAGAGAATGTTGAATGTAAAATGCATAATGTAAAATGTAAAATTAAAAAAAGTCGCTTCATGATGATGTTGGTTTGGGAGAGGAAGTTAGGGAAAAATCAGGTTTGGCATTAGTTGGCCCAATCCTGAATATTTCTTCAATTGTTTCTGCTGAAATATTGTTTTGCTTCAAAGCTTCTCATTAGCGATGGGTTTAAAATCCATCATTACTGCCCGTCAGCACCCTCTTTACTTCTTCCGGCACTGCTGTAATTTTTTTTCTTTCATAATCGTAACATATCATCCCGGTTTTAGCTATTGCTGCTGTTACCGGTTTTTGGTTTTTTAAGGTTTGCATCAGGTACACAATATCAAAACCCACTTTTGAAAAATCAGTGGCGGCAGCTTTTGCTTCTATTACATCGCCGTAGAACAATTCATTCTTAAATTCTATGGCCACATCGCTCATTATTAACCCCACGCCGGCTATATTCATTTCTTCGTAACCAAAATGCCGCAGGAACTGTATCCTTACCTCATGGATCAGCGAAAGCATGGCATCATTACCTACATGGCCGCCGTAGTTTAGATCTGTGATACGAACGGGTATGCTGGCCGTAAAAGAAAATTTTTCAGGAAACTCAATTTTAATCCTGGCCATAAAAATGATTTACAATAAAGGTAGGGGAGTAAGAAAGAATTTGTTAGCTGTTTTCCTGTATCAGCCTCATCAGTTCAAGAATATCCATAAAGTTTCGGCTGTCAGGTGCAAGGTTCGAACTGTTCAATTTCTGTTTCCATTCTTCAAACAGCATTTGCCAGTTGTTTTCGTCTTCAAATAAAAAGTTCCAGAAGTCGGCGGTTACTTTATCATTTGCCTGCAGGTAGGGCATGGCATTTTTAAACTTGGGGGAAACTTTTATCATTTGTCCCTCGGGCCCTATTATGGTAAGATAAGTGCCCAGTTCCTCGCTTTTGCTGTACCTGATTTTATTGCCATTGATGTTTACTTTGTATGAAGCTGAAAAAGATTTTTTGCTTACGGGTACAGGGACTATATTATAAGTATAGGTTTCTGCTGCATGTTTTATTACATTTACAGAATAACCTGGTTGTTCTTCTTTCTGTAAAGGGATACCGGTATCAGGAGTAACTTCTTTTGCTATGGGTAAGTTATTACTTGCCTTTTCTGATGGTTGTGATGCAGTGGATTTTTCTGAAACTTCGGGGCTTGTGTCATTAGCCGTTTTCTGCTGAACAGGCTGTTCGGCCTGGCTTACAGCATCTGTTATTGCCAATGGTTCCCTCCGGTTAATTAAATAAATGCCGCTCAAAATAATCAATCCGGCAACTGAAGCTGCTGCTGCATATTTTAAAAACCTTTTTCGCAGGTTGAAAACAGGACGGGCTTTATTGTTTGTGGTGGGCCCTTCTTCAAGAAGTACATTTATATTATCCCAGATTTCAGGCGGCGGGATTTCTTCGTGGGTTTGTAAGCGCCTGCTGATAACCCAGGGTTCTTTATCTAATTCTCCAGAAAGATGTTCCCAGGATTTTTCCGGCGGGATTTCTTCGTGGTCATATAGTCGCTTCTTCCACTCCATGTGTTCTCCTCTTAACTTTTAGCCTCCTGCTTTTTATTGGTCAGCATATTTTGCAACATGGCTTTCGCCCTTGCCAGTTGCGATTTGCTGGTGCCTTCGGTAATGCCCATCATTTCACCAATCTCCCGGTGGGTATATCCTTCCACCACATACAGGTTAAAAACGGCACGGTAACCCGGCGCCAGTTCCTGTATCAGTTTGGTTAAATCTTTGGCGGCAAGTTTATCAAAAGCCGACCATTCTTTGTCTTCAATGCTTTTTTCCTGTGTTTCTGTAACCGGATAAACATTTACAGACTTTCTGTAATGTTCAATTGCCGTATTAACAAAAATCCTCCTCAGCCATCCTTCAAAAGAACCTTCACTGCGGAAACGGTGAAGGTTTTTATAAACTTTTATAAAACCTTCCTGCAAAATATCCTGTGCATCTTCTGTATTGCCTGCGTAGCGGAGGCATACTGCATACATTTTAGGTGAAAAACGGCGGTATAACAGTTCCTGCATCCGCCTGCTGCCTTCAATGCAGCCCTGAATTAAGTCGGATTCACCGATATTATGGTTGCTTTCAATAGCCATCTTATACAAAAAAAGCCAGATTTTGCCGCAATACCAATTCTATCTTATAAAATGTGGCGCTGCTTAAGAAATTGCAACATGCCATCTATGGCTTTTCTGCGGTGATTGTATTGGTTTTTTTCGGCGAGGGTCATTTCTGCAAAACAACGTGTGTCGCCATCCGGAATAAATACAGGATCATATCCAAAACCGCTGCTGCCCTGCGGGGCTTCTGCTATAATACCATTACAAATACCTTCAAACTGGTATTCTTTCCCTTCCAGAATCAATGAGACCACAGCCCTGAAACGTGCCTTGCGGTTGCTGTGGCCTTTAAGGTTTTTCAGGAGCTTTTCAATGTTTTTATCAAATATCCGTTCATCTCCTGCATACCTTGCGCTTTTTACTCCCGGCTCGCCATTTAATGCTTCCACTTCAAGGCCGGTATCTTCGCTGAAGCAATTTTTTTGTGTAAGCCTGTAAATAACGTTTGACTTTTCGCTAGCATTTTCCTCAAGCGTATCATGCGGTTCAGGTATATCAATTTCAATTCCCGCTTCTTTTAATGTAATAATGTGGTATGGCAGGCCGGCAGTAATTGCCCTGACTTCTTCTGTTTTATGAAGGTTGTTGGTAGCAAAGATGAGTTGCTGCATGACGGTGTTATAAAGAAAAGATTTGTTTCAGGCAGAGCCATAATTTACTTTTCAGCAATTTGTCTTCAGCTAAACTTTCAAGGGGGGGAGACGAAAGATAGCTTACCCCATTATATTGCTGTACTTGGAAATGCGGAAAATGAATGGGTAATTCAATCTGAGAAGGCGCTACCCCAAGCAGCAGGCACACTGCAGGCCGAAAATGATGAACCAGTTGAAGGTAAGTATTTTCACCCGCATGGCTCAGGTTGACCAATGCAATATCCTGTAGTGAAAATTTGCAGGCCGAAAGTATCCCGGTAAGAAATTCCAGTGTTTTATCCGGTAAAAAAGCATGGCCGGGATTTTGTACTAGCAAAAGAATTTGCTTTTTGTTGTTGCCCAGGTAAAGTATTGGAATAATTTCATCCTTTGATTTTTCCGGGGTTATGCCATTTAAAGCAGTAAGGCTGTTCCTGTACAGTTCTGTTATTACAGGCGGCTGAAGTTGAATGTTGTTTAAGCTCATGTAATGATCATTGGATTTATCCTTGCTGCAAACTAATACTTGTTAGCTTTTTTTAGTTTCTTTGCTGCAAATTTAAGTGTATTATGGTAGCTTCTTTGGATTTGCGCATAACTAAAACGGAACGGAGCAAGCTCAGCAGTATAAACCTTGACAGCCTTCCATTCGGAAAATATTTTACCGATCACATGCTGGAGGCTGATTTTGAAAACGGCCAATGGAGAAAAATTGAAATCAAACCTTACCAGCCATTGTTACTGGAACCTTCAGTGGCCGCCCTGCATTACGGCCAGGCTATTTTTGAAGGCATCAAAGCGTATAAGGACGTCAGCGGAAATGCTTTTATTTTCAGGCCGTATGATAATTTTAAACGCTTTAATATTTCGGCTCAGCGCATGCAGATGCCGGTTGTTCCCGAAGATATATTTATAGAAGGCATGCGGAAACTTATTAGTCTTGACAGTAACTGGATACCTGCAAAAGAAGACCATTCTTTGTACATCCGCCCCTTTATGTTTTCATCTGATGAAGTAATTGGCGTAAAGCCATCTGACCAGTATAAATTCCTCATCATACTTAGTCCCACCGGGCCTTACTATGCAGCACCCATGCGCATATATGTGGAAGAAAAATACACACGTGCAGCACCAGGCGGCGTAGGCTTTGCCAAAACGGCCGGCAATTATGCCGCTGCCATGCAGGCAACTGCCGAAGCAAAACAAAAAGGATATGACCAGGTATTGTGGACAGATGTTTTTGAACACAAATATGTACAGGAAATCGGCACCATGAATGTGTTCTTTGTCATCGGCAACAAAGTTGTTACACCCGACCTGGAAAACGGTACCATTTTAAATGGTGTGACACGTGACAGCGCAATGGTATTGCTTAAAGAAATGGGTTTTGATGTAGAGGAAAGGCCCATAGGCATTGATGAAATTGCAGGAGCATATAAAGCAGGCAATTTAAAAGAAGTCTTCGGTACCGGGACGGCCGCTACCATCTCGATGATTAAAGAACTGCGTTATAAAGATTTTGTAATGCTGTTTGATACTGACAAATGGGCAACAGCGCCTGTACTGAAAAAACGTTTGTGTGATATACGTGAAGGGAGGGCGGAGGATAATTATGGATGGATGTTTAAGGTGTAATGTTGTAAAATTATTTACATAAACTTAATTATCCCTGCACTTTTTGCCGCAGGGATTTTTTTTTGCTGCAAACACCCGTATTAGTAATTTTCCGTTAAACTTACCAATATGAAAAAGCTTCTTGTCATGATTTTTTTGTTTGTATCCTCACATTTATTCTCACAAACATGCGGTTATTTTCCTGCTCAGGAAGGCGCTGTATTTGAAATGCAGACTTTCAATGAAAAGGGGAAACTGCAGTTAATCAACACATCAGTTGTAAAAGTCATAAATGGTGATAAAATAACTATTGATGCAAAGGTGGTGGATGAAAAGAATAAACCTGTAACAAGCATGACTTATGATGCAATTTGCAAAGACGGGAATTTGACCATTGACGGAGGGGCTTTTGTACCTGCGGGTATGTTTGAAGGGAAAAACAATGCCACTGTTTCAATTACCGGCGATAAAATTGTGTACAGCCAGGCGTTAAACTCCGGACAAACTTTGCCTGATGCAAGTATTGGTATAAAAATGGAGATGCAGGGCATGCCCTTTCCGTTTAACTCGGATGTAAAGATTACCAACAGAAAAGTAGTGGGTGAAGAAGAAATAACTGTTCCTGCCGGGACTTTTAAATGCTGGAAAATAACTTATGACATTCAATACAAGATGCTGATTTCATTTAGGGGTACTGCGGTTGAATGGATAGCTCCGGGGAAGGGATTTATAAAATCAGAATCTTATACAAAAAACAATAAGCTGGCCGGATATTCTGTAAGAACAAAGTAGGATATTTCCATCTCATTTTTGGAGTTGAGCTAACTTCTAAAATTTTGTTTTTCTTCCGCTTTGCAGGTTTCTTATTTCCCCCTACCTTTGCCGTCCCGTTAAAATCAGGGATGGAATGCCAACAATTCAGCAATTAGTCAGAAAAGGCAGGGATATCATCAGGGCAAAAAGCAAATCAAGGGCATTGGATGCCTGCCCCCAGCGCCGTGGCGTATGTACCCGTGTATATACCACTACCCCCAAAAAGCCTAATTCTGCGCTTCGTAAAGTAGCCAAAGTACGTTTAACCAATAAAGTAGAAGTTATTGCTTACATCCCCGGTGAGGGGCACAACCTGCAGGAGCACTCCATTGTGCTTATCAGGGGTGGCCGTGTAAAAGATCTGCCGGGTGTGCGTTATCATATTGTCAGGGGAAGTCTTGATACTGCTGGAGTAAAAGACCGCAAAAAAAGCCGTTCCAAGTACGGTACCAAACGTGAAAAGCAGGCTGCTGCAAAAAAATAAATTTGTGAACTGAAATTATTAAATAGATGAGGAAAGCAAGAGCAAAAAAATTACCCTTAGCGCCAGACCCCCGGTTTAATGATGCACTCGTTACCCGTTTTATTAACAACCTGATGTGGCAGGGTAAGAAAAGTACAGCGCTTACTATTTTTTATGATGCGGTTGACAAGGTGAGCAAGCAAACCAACGACAACGGGTATGAAGTATGGCGCAAGGCCCTGGCGAATGTTACCCCGGGGGTGGAAGTAAGGAGCCGCCGTATTGGTGGTGCAACTTTCCAGATACCCAGTGAAGTACGCCCTGACCGTAAAATTTCCCTTAGTATTAAATGGCTCATCCGCTATAGCCGGGAAAGAAACGGCCGCAGCATGGCAGATAAATTAGCCGGTGAAATTGTTGCTGCCAGCAAAGGCGAAGGTGGTGCATTTAAGAAAAAAGAAGACACACACCGTATGGCTGAAGCCAACAAGGCATTCGCCCATTTTAAAGTGTAAAGAAAATCCTGTTTTAGATATGGGGGGCCCCGCAGTATAATGCGGGGCTTTTTATTTTGGGAATTTCTTTTTCGGGTGAAGTGCCGCTTCCTGTATCCTTTTTTCAATTTTCTTTAAAGGGAGTGGCTGAAGCAGCTTTGGGGTGTCAATACTTTCATCAATATCACCAAAAAAAGTAACGGCTTTAAGGGCAATCATGGGATTGCTGTAAGAATATTTACAGGTAAAAAAGTCAATCATTTCGCTCATGCTGAAGTGTTCCAGTAAAAAATAAATGTCAATAAAATCTTTAAGCCTTTTACCGCTTTGTATAATGGCGTGCAGTTTCATGGCGGCAATATCTTCTTTACTGAGAAAGCGGATGCCCTCTTCTGTTATGGGCGGGTTAATGAGGGGATAATCATGTTTGATGAAATCAGTTTTTATATTCGCCAGAAGACAGATCAATGTATTGGTTCTTCTGAAGATTTCTTTAAAATTATATTTATTGCTCAATAATTTTTCTATAAACTGATCATCAAAATCTTCGTTAGTAAACAGGTCTATGTCAACTTAATTTCTGTGGCCTAACTGGATTGAAAGTGCACTGCATCCGACAAGATAAAAGTTCTTCAATTCCGTAAATGAATGAAGCTCTTTGATGAGTTGCCGGATCTATAATAAAAGCATTTTTATGCAGCATGTAGAAACTATGAGTTCAGAAAAAAACAGGAAAATTCTTTGTCCCTGTTGTCAAGTTGTGCTGACCAGTCAATAGTATCCATTATCTGGTCTCTGGTATAAAAATTAACCATCTCTTTCCACTCAGTTAAGTTTCCGAGTTGAAGTACCCTTTCTATTACAATCTTATAACTCTTTTTCCAGTTGAATGTCTCAAGATCATATTCCTAAAGAAGGGCAGGGTTAATATCCGGTTTGTCTTGCATGAAAAGGAAATTGTATGTCTCAAAGATACATTATTGTTACCCGTTTTCAGGAAGTGTAAACGACCGGATCGGGGAGCTGGATGAGCAATGACAGGTACATCAGGCATTGTTTTCCACATTCAAATTAACCCGGACTTAATCTCAGTTTTTCAGCCAATTTTATTTACCTTTGCCCGCCCAATTTAGCCCCGTTTCCTGCAGGAAACAGTGATTCTTCCGGAGTGCTGCAGCAGGTTACAGCAGTACAAGTGTCCTATCCCCTTAGGGCGGCGGGACAGCCTCAGGAAAAAGTCACCCGGGTTAATGCGGCCGGGGTTATAAAAATTATAAACATTCAATCTTCTAATAAACACAGTCATGGCAGACTTAAGATTTCAAAGAAACTTTGGTATTGCGGCCCACATTGATGCGGGGAAAACCACTACCACTGAGCGTATCCTGAGATATACCGGTATGATCCACAAGATTGGTGAGGTGCATGACGGCGCCGCCACTACCGACTGGATGGAGCAGGAAAAAGAAAGGGGTATTACCATTACCTCAGCTGCAGTAAGCTGCCAGTGGAATTTCCCTACTGTAAAGGGCAAGGCAGATGCTAATACAAAAAAATATTATTTCAACATCATTGATACCCCCGGCCACGTGGATTTCACTGTGGAGGTAGAGCGAAGCATGCGTGTACTGGACGGTTTGATTGCATTGTTTTCTGCAGTGGATGGAGTAGAGCCGCAGAGCGAAACGGTATGGCGCCAGGCCAATCGTTACAATGTGCCCCGTATTGGTTTTGTAAACAAGATGGACCGCAGCGGCGCCGACTTTTTAAATGTTGTAAAGCAGGTAAAAGAAATGCTTGGTAGCAAGGCGGTGCCCTTGCAATTGCCCATTGGAGCTGAAGATGATTTTAAAGGTGTAGTTGACCTGATAAAAATGAAAGGTATCATCTGGCACATGGAAACCGAAGGGATGACCTTTGACGAAATAGAGGTACCTGCCGATATGCTGGAGGAAGCCAAAGAATGGAGGGCACATTTAGTTGAAGCCGTAGCTGAATATGACGATAAGCTGATGGAAAAGTTCTTTGACGACCCCAACAGCATTACCGAAGATGAAATGCATGAAGCCATCCGCAAAGCAACCATTGACCTTAGCATTGTACCGATGATGTGCGGCTCTTCTTTCAAGAACAAAGGTGTGCAGACAGCGCTTGATGCCGTTTGCCGTTACCTTCCTTCACCTGTGGATATTGAAGCGGTAAAAGGAACTGACCCCAATAACGGGGAAGAACTGGTACGCAAGCCGGATGCAAAAGAACCTTTTGCAGCGCTGGCTTTCAAAATTATGACTGACCCCTTTGTAGGCCGTCTTGCTTTCTTCCGTGTTTACAGCGGGCATCTTGATGCAGGTTCTTATGTGCTGAATGTAAGAAGCGGAAAGAAAGAGCGCATCAGCCGCATCATGAAAATGTTTGCCAACAAACAAAATCCGATTGATTTTATTGAGGCCGGCGACATTGGGGCAGCAGTAGGTTTTAAGGAAATAAAAACTGGTGATACGCTTTGCCATGAAGACCACCCGATAACCCTGGAAAACATGTTCATCCCTGAGCCGGTGATCTCTGTGGCTGTGGAACCCAAAACACAGGCCGATGTTGATAAGATGGGTACTGCCATATCCAAGCTGGTGGAAGAAGATCCCACTCTTCGTGTTAAAACAGATGAAGAAACGGGTCAAACCATCCTGAGTGGTATGGGTGAACTGCATCTTGAGATTATTGTTGACCGTATGAAACGTGAGTTTAAGGTAGAAGTAAACCAGGGCGCCCCGCAGGTGGCATACAAAGAAGCATTTAAAGCTACTATTGAACACCGTGAGATATTGAAAAAACAAACCGGCGGCCGCGGTAAGTTTGCAGATATTGTATTTGAAATAGGGCCTGCTGATCCAGAATGGTTAAAAGAAAATGCCGGTGAATCCTTCCAGTTTGTAAATGATATTTTCGGAGGTTCTATCCCCCGTGAATTTATACCTGCGATCCAGAAAGGTTTTGAACAGGCCATGACGAATGGCGTACTGGCCAATTACCCGATGGAGAACATGAAAGTGCGGGTATTTGACGGTGGCTTCCACCAGGTTGACTCTGACTCCATGAGCTTTGAGTTATGTGCGAAGAGTGGTTTCCGTGAATCGGCCCGTAAGGCCAAGCCAACCCTTCTTGAACCCATCATGAAAGTGGAAGTGGTAACACCTGCGGAATACATGGGTGATGTAACCGGCGACCTTAACCGCCGCCGCGGTATTCTTGAAGGTATGGACACCAAGGCCAATGCCCAGGTTATTAAAGCAAAGGTTCCTCTGAGTGAAATGTTTGGTTATGTAACCCAGTTGCGTTCACTTTCTTCAGGCCGTGCAACTTCTACCATGGAGTTCAGCCATTATGCACCGGCGCCCAATAATATTGCCGAAGAAGTGATAGCAAAAGTGAAGGGCAAGGTGAGTGCATAAATATTGTGTAAATAAAGTATTGCAAAATACAGGTCCTGTATCGGTAAAATGGTACAGGACTTTTTCTTTTCGTGTAAAAATTCTTCCCCAATTCTTTTGCTGATAGCAATTTCACCCCTACCTTTGCATCCCCAATTAAAAATTGGGTTTCCTGTATGTCCCAGAGAATCAGAATCAAATTACAGTCTTACGATCACAACCTCGTAGATAAATCTGCTGAGAAAATCGTAAAAACTGTACGCACTACCGGCGCCGTGGTAACGGGTCCTATTCCCCTGCCTACGCAAAAGAAAATCTTTACCGTATTGCGTTCGCCACATGTTAACAAGAAGAGCCGTGAGCAGTTTCAGCTGGCAACACACAAACGCCTCCTGGATATTTACACCTCTTCTTCAAGAACAGTGGATGCACTGAGCAAGCTGGACTTACCCAGTGGCGTTGAAGTAGAAATCAAAGCATAAAAGAACCCTGCCGGGGTTCAAAAAATCCCGACAGGGTTTTTTCATTATAAGTTCTTATACAGATTCATCTCCCAACTGTTCCGCCGGTGGCGAAACAATAAAGGAGCGCTGAACATTTAAAAATTACAACACCTGTTATTTTGTTAACAGGGGTACATATGAACAAGCCCTTCGAGGTTTGTTTACTGCCGGTACTTCAGGTTCTGCACTTGCAGAACAAAACGAAAAGGTCGGCGGCAAACTGGGATTGAAGCTGCAGTGGTTATGCCATCACTGTACTGTCCTTATAACCAACCGGGGCGTAAACCGACAAATGATGAAAGGAATTATTGGAAAAAAAATTGGTATGACCAGCATCTTCAGTTCTGATGGCAGGCAAACAGCCTGCACCATAATTGAAGCGGGCCCCTGTGTAATTACCCAGGTAAAAAAGCAGGACACCGATGGTTACAATGCCCTCCAGCTGGCTTTTGGCGATAAAACCGAGAAACATTCCAACCAGCCCGAAAAAGGCCACTTCGCCAAATCAAATACCTCCCCCAAAAGTTTTGTAAAAGAATTCCGTGATTTTTCTGCAGATAAAAATTTAGGTGAAACCATCACCTGCGAAATATTTACCGAAGGTGAGAAAGTGGATGTGGTAGGAACCACAAAAGGTAAAGGTTTCCAGGGTGTGGTAAAACGCCATGGATTTACAGGTGTGGGCAGCGCTACACATGGCCAGCACGACCGCCAGAGGGCCCCGGGTTCTTTGGGTAACTCATCAGATGCCAGCCGCGTAATGAAAGGTGTGCGTATGGCCGGACGTATGGGTGCAGACAGGGTAAAATTGAAAGGTTTGAAAGTGGTAAAGATTTTACCTGAGAAGAATTACATCCTGGTAAGCGGTTCTGTTCCGGGTTACAATGGCTCTATTGTTTTTATTCAGAAATAATTTTTAACTGAATTGCGATGCAAGTAGATGTATTAAGTATAAAAGGAAAGAAAACAGGCAGAACAATAGAACTGCCGGAAGAGATATTTGGTATTGAACCCAATAACCATGTGCTCTATCTCGCAGTTAAGCAATACCTCGCTGCGCAACGCCAGGGTACACATAAAGTGAAAACCCGTGCAGAAGTAAAAGGTGCAAGCCGCAAGCTTCACCGCCAGAAAGGTACCGGGGGTTCACGTAAGGGTAATATCCGCAACCCGCTTTACAAAGGCGGTGGTGTAATATTTGGCCCCAAGCCGCACAGCTACGATATCAAACTCAACCGCAAAGTAAAAGACCTTGCCAGGATGAGTGCGTTAAGTTATAAAGCAAAAGACAATGCAATAATAGTTGTGGAAGATGTGGCCCTGAAAGCGCCAAAGACAAAAGAGTTTGCTGATATTTTAAAAGGCTTAAAAGTAGAAGAAAAGAAAACGCTTTTTGTATTGCCGGAGTACAACGACAATGTAAACCTGAGTGCAAGGAATATTCCAACCGTACTTACATCAATGCTTGCAGATGTAAATACATACGATATAGTGAATGCAGAAGTGCTGGTATTAACTGAGAGCGCAGCAAAAATATTTTCAGAAGAAGAGGCGGCAGCGTAATGGAAAAATTTTAAATGAACAACAATGAAACAGACAGAAGTACTTGTTAAACCGATACTGACCGAGAAAGCAAACAGCCTGCAGGAAAAGCGCAGGACCTATGCTTTTCGTGTAGCAAGGAAATGTAATAAGCTGGAGATAAAGAAAGCCGTGGAAGATTTCTATGGTGTAAGCGTTGATGATGTAAGGACAGTTGTGGTGCCTGCAAAAAGCAAGAGCCGTATGACCAAGGCGGGAATCATTAACGGCCGCAAGCCGGCTTACAAAAAAGCTTACGTAACACTTGCTGAAGGCGACACCATTGACCTTTATGCAAACATTTAAGAGCAGTAAAAAAAGTATGGCTGTCAATAGCCGCTAAGTATTGACGAAAATTATAAACAACAAAGATTCAGCAATGGCACTTAAAAAATATAAACCGGTTACCGCAGGCACAAGATGGAGAATTGGTAACGCATATGCCGAAGTAACAACGGGTACTCCTGAAAAATCTTTGCTTGAAGTAAAGAAAAGTACAGGCGGAAGGAACACCTCCGGGCACCTAACCATGCGGTACAGGGGCGGCGGTAACAAAAACAAATACCGCGTTATTGATTTTAAGCGTAACAAAAAGAATATTACAGCAACAGTTGCAACTGTTGAATACGATCCGAACCGCACTTCTTTTATTGCATTGCTTAATTATGCTGATGGTGAAAAGAGGTATATTATAGCCCCGCAGGGCCTGCAGGTGGGTATGACGGTAGTAAGCGGTGATGATGTGGCCCCGGAAATAGGAAATGCCCTGATGCTGAAAAACATGCCCCTCGGTACCAATGTATTTAATATTGAGATGCAGCCCGGCCAGGGTGGTAAGATTGCACGCAGTGCAGGTGCGTCTGCACAGCTTACCAATAAGGAAGACAGGTACGCAATATTAAAAATGCCTTCAGGCGAATTGAGAAAGGTGCTGATCAATTGTTATGCAACGGTTGGCGTTGCGTCCAATTCTGATCACAGCTTGCAGAGTATGGGTAAGGCAGGACGTAACCGCTGGAAAGGTATACGCCCCCGCAACCGTGGTGTTGCCATGAACCCTGTTGACCATCCCATGGGTGGTGGTGAAGGTAAGGCTTCGGGCGGCCACCCCAGGTCAAGAACCGGTAAATATGCCAAAGGAGAAAAAACCCGTAAGCGTCATAAGGGAAGCGATCACCTGATTATTCAGCGCAGCGATGGCAGCAAATTGAAATCTTAATTTCAAAGTATAAATTTAAAATAGCGAAATGGCTCGTTCAATTAAAAAAGGTCCTTACGTAAGCGCCAAACTGGAAAAGAAGATTGTGTCAATAAATGATGGCAAGGCGAAGAAGTCGGTAATCAAAACCTGGTCACGCCGCAGCACCATTACGCCTGATTTTGTGGGCCACACTTTTGCAGTGCACAACGGCAATAAATTTATTCCCGTTTACGTAACCGAATTTATGGTAGGCCATAAGTTGGGTGAGTTTGCACCCACACGCCAGTTTAAAGGACATTCAAGTAAGAAAATTGCATAAACTGTTTGAAGTAAAGTTCAATAAGCTTCAAACCATAAATTAACAGAATGGAAGCAGTAGCCAAATTGAGAAATTATCCCACATCGCCGCGCAAAATGCGTTTGCTGGCTGATGAAATAAGGGGGATGAATGTGGAGAAAGCAATTGCCCTGCTGGAATTTCACCCGCAGCACAATTCTGTTCCGCTCCGCAAACTGGTATTGTCGGCAATTGATAACTGGAAGCAGAAAAATGAAGGCGGTGATGTAGCAGCGCTTGTGGTAAAAACCATTTATGTTGACGGCGCCCGTACTTTGAAAAGAATGTTACCCGCACCGCAGGGCCGTGCTTACCGTTTGCGTAAGCGCAGCAACCACGTAACGGTAATAGTTGATGAAAAAGTAACAAAATAAACCATACTCATAAATTAAAATACATGGGTCAAAAAGCGAATCCGATTGGTAACAGGTTAGGCATCATCCGCGGATGGGAAAGCAACTGGTTTGGCAACAAGAGAGATTATGCCTCCAAGCTCATCGAGGATAACAAGATACGCACTTACCTCAATGCCCGTATCAACAAAGGGGGCATTTCCAAAATTGTGATTGAGCGTACGCTGAACAAGCTTATCGTTACCATCCATACTTCAAAGCCCGGTATCATCATTGGCAAAGGCGGCGGCGAAGTGGACAGGATAAAGGAAGAGCTGAAAAAACTTACGGGCAAAGAAGATGTGCAGATCAATATACTTGAAATACGCAGGCCCGAACTGGATGCCAATATTGTTGCAGATACCATTGCCAGGCAGATTGAAAACCGCATCAATTATAAAAGGGCCATTAAAATGGCGATAGCTTCTGCGCTGCGTATGGGTGCAGAAGGTATTAAAGTAAAAGTAAGCGGACGTTTGGGCGGTGCAGAGATTGCACGTACTGAAGAAATCAAGCAGGGCCGTACGCCATTACATACGTTCCGTATGGATATTGATTATGCCTCAGTATTTGCATTAACAGTATATGGTAAAATCGGCATCAAGGTATGGATATGCAAAGGTGAAGTATTAACCAAGAGGGACCTTAACCCCAACTTTACCGGTGGCAAAAGCGAAGTAAGCGACAGGAGGGAGAGAAGGGGATCTGACCAAGGTGACGACAGGAGAGGAGGTGATCGAAGAGGTGGAGGCGACAGACGTGGTGGCGGAGGTGGTGAAAGAAGAGGTGGTGGCGATCGTCGCGGCGGTGGCGGAAGAGACAGGAGAAATTAATTGATAAATACGGCAATAATGCAATTCCTCAATTGAGCTATTGCGTAATTGAGAAATTTTCAAAATAGAAAAGATGTTACAACCAAAAAGATCAAAACACAGGAAGGCGCAGAAAGGAAGAATAAGAAAAGTGGCCAAGCGTGGATCAACTTTGTCTTTCGGTTCTTTTGGATTAAAGGCGCTGGAACCCGTTTGGCTTACCAACCGCCAGATTGAAGCGGCCCGCCAGGCCATGACACGTGCCATGAAACGTGAGGGTAATGTGTGGATCAGGATATTTCCGGATAAACCGATAACAAGAAAACCTGCTGAAGTAAGGATGGGTAAAGGTAAAGGTAACCCTGAGTTTTGGGCGGCCGTAGTAGAACCGGGAAGGGTTTTGTTTGAAGCAGACGGTGTATCTGTTGAAACAGCAAAGGAAGCGATGGACCTTGCTGCGGCAAAACTACCTATTAAAACAAAGTTTGTTGTGCGCCCTGATTATGCAGCATAAACACAAGACCATTATTAAATAGCCAAATCAAGATAAATAAAATGTCAAAGCGGATTGATTTTGTAAAAAGCCTGGGTACGATGAGTGAGAGCGACCTGAAAGCAAGGATACAGGAAGATGAACTGCGTTTGCGCAAGCTCAAGTTTGCACACACCATTTCTCCCTTGGAAAACCCCATGAGCATCCGTTCGCTGCGCAGGGAAATTTCAAGGATGAAGACTGAACTGAAGAAAAGGGCATTGGGAGTATAAAATAATGCTGCCGGACAAAACCGGTAACAGCCTGATAAATTTTATTTAAAAGCAGAAGGCAACAAACCTGACGCTGATAGTTCAAAGCATAAAAAAAATGTCTGAAAGAAAATTACGTAAGACAAAAACAGGGGTGGTAAGCAGCGATAAAATGAGCAAGACCATTACCGTTGCAGTGGAAAGAAAGGTGAAGCACCCCATTTATGGAAAGTTTGTAAAGAAAACAACAAAATTCCATGCCCATGATGAGAAGAATGAGGCAAAGCCCGGGGATGTGGTAAAGATCATGGAGACAAGACCCATGAGCAAGACCAAGCGTTGGAGATTAGTGGAGATAGTAGAAAAAGCCAAGTAACGAAGAAAGCTATGAGCTGCTGGCCATGAGCCGCAGCCATGTCGCAGAAGTTTTATAAAAGAAAGTATTAATTGCTAAAAGCTCGCAGCCCGCAGCTAATAGCTTAAAGCTTAATAAAATGATTCAGCAAGAAAGCAGGTTAAACGTAGCTGATAACAGTGGTGCAAAAGAGGTATTGTGCATCCGTGTACTGGGTAACAGCGGACAGGATTATGCAAAGATCGGCGATAAGATTGTAGTTACCGTAAAAGATGCTATTCCATCCGGCGGCATCAAGAAAGGAACTGTTACCAAAGCTGTAATTGTACGCACCAAAAACAAGCTGCGCCGTAAAGATGGTTCTTATATACGTTTTGATGACAATGCTGTTGTGTTGCTGAACCAGTCTGATGAGCCGCGTGGTACTCGTATTTTCGGGCCCGTTGCACGTGAACTGCGTGACAAAGGATACATGAAAATCATATCACTTGCCCCCGAGGTTTTATAAAACAGCGGGCAGAACGATGAAGACAGATATTCATTTCAAACAATAAACAGTTCGCTGCAGGCGGATTAAGAGTATGAATAACAGATTTAAACCAAAGTTCAATATTAAGAAGGGCGACTCTGTAGTAGTGATTGCAGGTGATGACAAAGATGTAAAGAAGCCCAGGAAAGTATTGGAAGTTTTCCCGGACAAAGCCCGTGTACTGGTGGAAGGCGTTAACATTGTTACCCGCCATACCAAACCCAGCGCTAAAAATACCAAAGGCGGTTTGGTAAAGAAAGAAGCTTCTGTACACATTAGCAATGTAATGCTGTGGGATGCCAAAAAAGCTGAGCCCACCAAAGCAAAACGTACCAGGGAAGGAGGAAAATTAATTCGTGTTTCAAAAAAATCAGGGGAGGTTATTAAATAATGAGTACCGCAACATACACTCCAAGATTGCAGAAAAAGTACCGCGATGAAGTGGTACCTGCGCTGATGAAGAAATTCAGCTACAGCAGTGTTATGCAGGCGCCCAGGTTGACCAAGATCTGCGTTAACCGCGGTGTTAACGGCGCAGTTGCTGATAAAAAGCTGGTGGATATTGCGCTGGATGAGCTTACAACCATCACAGGGCAGAAAGCTGTTTCAACGCACTCAAAGAAAGACATTTCAAACTTTAAACTGCGTAAGGGGATGCCAATCGGGGCACGTGTTACTTTGCGTGGCACCAAAATGTATGAGTTCCTTGACAGGCTCATAGCATCTGCGCTGCCCCGTGTACGTGATTTTAAAGGTGTAAATGATAAATCATTCGACGGCCGCGGTAATTATACACTCGGCGTTACAGAACAGATCATCTTTCCTGAGATAGATATTGATAAGGTGAACAAGATTACAGGAATGGACATCACATTTGTAACCACGGCGCAAACCAATGAAGAGGCGTTTGAACTGCTCAAAGAACTGGGGATGCCGTTCAGGAACGTAAAGAAAGATTAAAACAATATTTCAGGTTGAAGGTTTCCTTTTAATTTGAAACCAGGAACAAAAATCTAAAAAAGAAAATGGCAAAAACATCAGTAAAAGCCAGGCAACGGAAAAGGGAAAAAATGGTAGCCCGGTTTGCAGAAAAACGTGCTGCATTAAAAGCTGCAGGCGACTGGAAAACGCTGGATACCCTTCCCAAGAATTCTTCAAGTGTCAGGCTGAAGAACCGATGCCAGTTAAGCGGCCGTCCCAAAGGTTATATCCGTTATTTCGGTATATCAAGGGTAGCTTTCCGTGATATGGCTTTGGCCGGTAAAATTCCCGGGGTAAAAAAAGCAAGCTGGTAAACCCCTGATCCTTTTATGGGAATGGGAAAACAAATAAAAACTAATCATTACAAACCAATCAATACTCTCCCTTTTGGGAGTTCGGAGGGTGAAACATGGTAACAGATCCTATAGCAGATTTTCTTACAAGAATCCGTAATGCGCAGATGGCAGGCCACCGTATTGTTGAGATACCTGCATCCAACCTTAAAAAACGCATGACGGAAATCCTGTACAACCAGGGCTATATTCTGAAGTACAAGTTTGAGGATGATAACAAGCAGGGCGTAATTAAAATAGCCCTCAAGTATGATCCCCAGACCAAAGAGCCTGCCATTAAAACGCTTGAAAGGATAAGCCGTCCGGGTTTGCGCCAGTATGCAAGCCCTGCTGAATTCAGGAGGGTAAAGAATGGCCTTGGCCTTGCCATCATTTCCACCTCAAAGGGTGTAATGACTGATAAAGATGCAAAGGTGCAGAATGTAGGCGGTGAAGTGCTTTGTTATATCTATTAAATCCCGTCTTCCGGCAGGAAGAAGGTTTTTTTAAAGGTTTGTTGATACATTAAGCTGATCTATACTGAGCTGACCGGTCAACAATGATTAAAATCTGATTTTTGAATTTTGAAATTATTTAAACTATGTCTCGTATAGGAAAAAAACCGGTAGAAGTTCCCAAAGGTGTTACTGTTTCAGTGGGCAACGACAATACACTTACTGTAAAAGGCCCCAAAGGTGAGTTGAAGCAGGGAATTGACAGGGATATTAAAGTGGCTGTAAAAGACGGCGAAATAAGTTTTGAAAGGCCAACAGACCAGATACGCCACCGTGCCATGCATGGCCTTTACCGTTCATTGGTGAGCAACATGGTAAAGGGTGTTACAGATGGTTATAAAAAGCAAATGGAGCTGGTGGGTGTGGGGTACAAAGCTTCCAACCAGGGCAACCTGCTTGATCTTTCTCTCGGTTTTTCGCACAACATTGTTTTTGAAGTGCCCAAAGAACTGAAAGTAACCACAGCACAGGAAAAAGGTGAAAACCCAAAGATTGTGCTGGAAGGAATAGACAAGCAACTGATAGGCCAGGTGGCTGCCAAAATCCGCAGCCTGCGCAAGCCGGAGCCTTACAAAGGTAAAGGTGTGAAGTACACTGGTGAATACATCCGCCGCAAAGCTGGTAAAGCTGCAGGTGGCGCCAAATAAGAATATTGATTAAAAAGTTTCCGGCAGTATCGGAAGCATAATAAATAAAGTAAGATGGACGCAAAAGTTATAAGAAGGCAGAAAATCAGGTACCGGGTACGCAAACAAATTTCCGGTACTGCTCAAAAACCAAGGTTATCTGTGTTCAGGAGCAACACTGATATTTATCTGCAGCTGATAGATGACCTCTCAGGTAAAACATTGGTTTCCGCTTCTACAAAAGATAAAGAAATCAAAGCGCAGAAAGCGGCCAAGGTGAATTTGAGCAAGCTTGCTGGACAGGCCCTGGCAAAAAAAGCCGGTGCGCTTGGCATTACCACATGTGTTTTCGACCGCGGTGGTTACCTGTATCATGGCCGTGTAAAAGCAGTTGCCGAAGGTGCAAGGGAAGCCGGACTGAAATTCTGATTATAACCTGTATATCGTAATTCGTAAATATTAAAAATGGCAAAAGTAAACTTAACCAAAGTAAAAGCCGGCGACCTTGAACTGAAAGAAAAAGTGGTAGCCATTAATCGTGTGGTAAAAACAACAAAGGGCGGACGTGCCTTTAGTTTTTCTGCATTGGTTGTTGTTGGGAATGAAGGCGGCGTGGTAGGTCACGGTTTGGGCAAAGCCAAAGAGGTGCAGGAAGCAATTACCAAAGGCATTGAAGATGCCAAGAAGAACCTGATAAAAGTTCCGGTAATGCACGGCACCATTCCTCATGACCAGTACGCAAAAGAAGGCGCAGCAAAAGTATTGATCAAGCCTGCGGCGCATGGTACGGGTGTAATTGCCGGTGGCAGCATGCGTGCCGTACTGGAAAGTGCAGGTGTAACAGACGTGCTGGCAAAATCACTTGGTTCAGCCAACCCTCACAATGTGGTTAAAGCTACTTTTAAGGCCCTGGCCATGCTGAGGGAGCCCATTAATATTGCCAAAACACGCAGCCTTTCTTTAAAGAAAGTGTTTAACGGATAAACCCCGGCCCCTGAAGAGGGAGCAGCCCGGTAATCAATTAATTAAACTCAAAATTCCGCTTTAAGGGATAGGGTATGAAAAAGATAAAAATAACATTGGTAAAAAGTCCCATTGACAGGCCGGAGCGCCAGAAGCAAACGCTTGTTGCACTTGGCTTAAACAAAACCAATGCAGTAAAAGAAGTTGAAGCCACGCCACAGATACTGGGAATGGTGAGAAAAGTAAACCATCTGGTGAAGGTGGAGGAAGTATAAGGAAGTCAAAAGGCAAAATTCAAAAAGTAAAAACCAATACTTACAATATTTTTTACTTTTTGAATTTGTAATTAATAAAAGCGAGGGGTGATTCCCCGTTGAGTACAAAATCATATAAAATGAAATTACACAACTTAAGGCCTGCGAAAGGCGCTACGCACAAAGAAAAGCGTTTAGGACGCGGTGAAGCTTCTGGTCACGGGGGCACATCTACAAAAGGTAACAAAGGCCACCAGAGCCGCAGTGGGTTTAAAAATAAAATGGCCCATGAAGGCGGCCAGATGCCCATACAGAGAAGGTTGCCCAAACGCGGTTTTAACAACCCGCACAGGGTTGAGTACCGTGTATTCAACATCGGGCAGATCGGCCAGTTAGCAGAAAAATACGGGTTTACCGAAGTATCACCTGAAAACCTGTACATAAATGGCCTCATTAACCGTACAGATAAAGTTAAAATACTGGGTAACGGTGAAATAAAGGCAACGCTTAGCTTTAAAGTAAATGCGATCAGCGGAAAAGCAAAATCCGCTATTGAAGCTGCGGGGGGAACTGTTAACCTGTTGCAATAAATTTTCCCGATATTTGTATGACGCATGAGGTGCGTCATTTTCATTTGAAGGCTTCATTTAAATAAAATATTCCGTGAAGAAATTCATTCAAACGCTGAAGAATATCTGGAGCATTGAAGAACTGCGCAGTAAGATCATTGTTACGCTCCTTCTTATTCTTATCTATAGGTTTGGTTCGCATATTGTGCTGCCGGGTATTGACCCCAATAAACTTAACACTGAGGCTGCCCAAAAAGGTATCCTGGGCCTGTTTGATATGTTTGCCGGCGGTTCTTTCTCCAATGCATCCATTTTTGCATTGGGTATTATGCCCTACATTTCCGCTTCAATCTTTATGCAGCTTATGACCATACTGGTCCCGCAGATGCAGAAGATACAGAAGGAAGGCGACAGCGGCCGGAAGAAGATCAACCAGTGGACACGTTACCTTACAGCAGGCGTTACCACATTGCAGGCTGCAGCTTATGTTGCCTACCTGCGCAGTGTAAACAAAGATGCTTTAATAGATATTTACCAGCCTTATTTCTGGCTCTCAACAGTTATCATTCTTACAGCAGGAACATTGTTTGTAATGTGGCTGGGTGAAAAGATACAGGACAAGGGTTTGGGTAATGGCACTTCCATCATCATCATGGTGGGCATCCTTGCACGTTTGCCGCAATCCTTCATGGGCGAACTGGTGGCCAAACAAACACGTGGCGGCGGCGGTTTGCTTATCTTCCTGGTTGAAATTGCTTTTTTAATTGCTATTATACTGGGTTTGATCATCCTGGTGCAGGGTGTGCGTAAAGTACCTATCAATTATGCCAAACAGATTGTCGGCAACAGGCAATTTACCGGTGCAAGGCAGTTTCTTCCTTTAAAAGTAAATGCAGCCGGTGTAATGCCCATCATCTTTGCACAGGCCATCATGTTTTTACCTACGCTTTTTTCATTCACCAATCTTGAAACAGGACAAGGTATTGCCAGGATATTCAACGACCACAGCAATTTCTGGTACATGGTTATTTATGCTGTAATGGTAATTGCATTTACCTTTTTATATACTGCACTTATATTTAACCCGAGGCAGATGGCTGATAACCTGAAGCAGAGCAACGGTTTCATTCCGGGTGTAAAGCCGGGGCAACCCACTGCCGATTATATTGGTATGGTGATGGACCGCATTACATTACCCGGCGCCGTATTTCTTGCTGTAGTAGGTATATTGCCCGGTATAGCGCAGAGATTGGGTGTAACACAGAACTTTTCAACTTTTTTTGGGGGCACATCACTGCTGATTATGGTGGGGGTAATACTTGATACCCTGCAGCAGATAGAAACACACCTGCTGATGCGGCAGTACGATGGTTTAATGAAGAGCGGCCGCATACAGGGAAGGCAGCCGGCCACTACTTCTCCGATTTAAAATGATTTACTACAAGACAAACGCCGAGATTGAACTCATCAGGCAAAGTTGTTCAATAGTGGAAGCCACCTTAGCCGAGGTGGCTAAGTTTTTAAAGCCCGGTGTAACCACCATGCAGGCAGACAGGCTGGTGGATACATTCATCCGTGACCACGGCGCCTTTCCTTCTTTTAAAAATTATAATGGTTTTCCCTATGCTGCCTGCATTTCTGTTAATGATGCGGTGGTGCATGGGTTCCCTACCAATGAAGCATTAAAAGAAGGAGATATAATAACGGTGGATGCAGGGGCTTTTAAAAACGGGTTTCACGGCGACAGCGCCTATACTTTTGCGATAGGTACAGTAAGTGATGATGTGAAAATGCTGATGCGGGTTACCAAGGAATCATTGTACAAAGGCATTGAAAAAGCGTTGCCCGGCAACCGCATCGGGGATATTGCATACGCCATACAGGACTATACGGAAAGGCAGCATGGTTATGGCGTGGTACGTGAACTGGTAGGCCATGGCCTGGGCCGCAAACTGCACGAAGACCCGCAGGTGCCCAATTACGGCAAAAGGGGAACAGGCGCCAAGTTAAAAGAAGGAATGGTGATAGCCATTGAACCGATGATTAACCTCGGCACAAAAGATGTTTATCACGACTCAGACGGATGGACAGTGCGGACACGTGATGGCAAAGTTGCGGCACACTACGAACATACGGTTTGCATTAAAAAAGGCAGGGCAGACATTCTTTCGTCATTTGCTGAAATTGAAAAGATGGAAAAGGCCAACCCCCATCTTGATTCTTCTTATTACAATTAATATTTCCGTTTTTTTCGCCTGCATAAATGCTGCTGACATAGGGCTGTCACTGCTGCTTTGTTTCTTTGCTGTGAAAACCTTTCTAAAACTTAAAACGAAGCAATATGGATACCGCAACAATTCCTGCAAGCATCATTTCTCCTGAAGCCATGTTAAAACACTGGCAGGGCCACCGGGGCCTTACCCGCCGCACAATAGAAGCTTTTCCCGAAGACAAATTATTTACTTATTCCATTGGCGGCATGCGGCCTTTTGCAGAACTGGTATATGAGTTCCTCGGTATGGCTGTGCCCGGGGTTACCGGCATTGCAACCGGCAAATGGACGCAATGGGCCGATGCAAAAAAAGTAACCACCAAAAAGGAGTTGCTGGAGCTATGGGATAATGCAACTGCAGAAGTAAACCGCATCTGGCCAACCATCCCGCCTCATCGCTTTGCAGAAGAAGATATAGCTTTTGGCCAATGGCCCGGCACCTGCACTTCTTTCATCTTTTATTTTATTGATAACGAAATTCACCACCGGGGGCAGGGTTATGTTTACCTCCGCTCATTGGGAATTGAACCTCCTGCATTCTGGAACAGAGAATGAGCTGGTTGTTGTTATGTTGATGCTTCTTTTCAGGCGGGTCGGTTTATTCATGATGCAATGAGTGGCCCGCTTCATCTTTTCCAGACTAGTAATTTCAGTAACTCGGAAAAAATATTCTGAGTTTTCTTTCCCTCAAAGCACCCTGTACTTCAGGTTCACCCGGCCATCCTTCCATATCGCATCGGGGCTGATGTAGCTGTCCTGCATTTTAAAAAGCACATTGGCTTTTGCATATACATCCCTCACCAGTTCGGAGCAGATGTAGTTGCGGTTTCTTTCCCTTTTGCCGATGCGGAAAAGTATGCGCAGCATAATGCGGATGATCTCCCAGTTGTCGTAAGGCCTGGTGAGTTCATCAAGCCCAAAGCTTATTCCTTTGTTCAGTCTTTCTTTTTCAAGTTCAAAGTTCAGTTCGCTGATAACAACCTGTCCTTTGTAAGGCCTTTTCTTTCCTTTGTAATCCCGCAGGTATTTTGAAAGGGGTATCAGACGTATGCCCACAAAGGGCTCCGCTTCCAGCACCAATACACGGCCCAGGTCAGTATCTTTATAAATAACTGCCACATGGCTCCAGGTAGAACGGGTAAGTTTTTGAATGATGCCGGAAAATAAATAGCTGCCTGAGCAAAAAACAATTTGCCCGGTTTGCAGGAAGTCGCGGATTTTTTCATAAGGCATAACCGGGAGTTTTTTAATGTCGTGTTTCGTAATTGCTTCTGCCATAACCGCCTTTTTTATTTATCTAACTTAATGAAATTTCACGGGAGCTGCGGTAAATTTTGCAAACGGGTTCGTATCTTACCATCATATAAACAGCTCATGAAAAAACCGTCGTTACTTTTTTTACTGTCTTGCGCTTTTGTATTTTCTGTACAGCCGCAATCAGCATCTGTTCAAAAGGTGAGTGAATACAGCAGGCTGCATGAGGCTGATATCATGAATGAGTTCATTTCCTTTCTTTCCATTCCCAATGTGGCCTCCGATTCAGTAAACATCCGCAGAAATGCTGATTTTATCATGAACATGATGAAGAAAAGGGGCATTGGTAATGTACAACTCCTCAATGCAGATAACCCATCGGCGCCACCTGCAGTATATGGTGAGGTGAAAGTACCCGGGGCAATTTCAACAATTGTATTGTATGCCCATTATGATGGCCAGCCTGTTAACCCTTTGCAATGGGCAAAAGGGCTTGATCCGTTCATACCCAAATTGTTTTCCGGGAGAATTGACAAGGATGCAAAGGAAATTGCAATACCGCCTGACGCCTATCAGCCTGATTACAGGATTTATGCAAGAGGGGCATCTGACGACAAAGCAGGCGTTGCGGCAATATTAAATGCGTATGAAGTAATAACAAAAACAGGAATGTTGCCTGCAAGCAACATTAAATTCTTTTTTGAAGGAGAAGAAGAAGCAGGGTCAACCCATCTTGCAGAAATACTGGAAAACCACAAATCGCTACTGCAATCAGACCTGTGGATTATTTGCGACGGGCCGGTACACCAGTCGGGGAAAAAGCAGGTAATATTTGGCGTCAGGGGAGATACGCATATTGAGGTAACGGTGTTTGCTGCAAAACGTCCGCTGCACAGCGGGCATTACGGCAACTGGTCACCCAATCCCGGTATGCAACTGGCCAAACTGCTTGCATCTATGAAGGATGACAACGGAAAGGTTACCATAAAAGGTTTTTATGATGATGTGACGCCGTTATCTGTTTCAGAAAAAAAAGCTTTGCAGGAAATACCTTCTGTGGAAGAGCAGATGAAAACTGAACTGGGTATTGCAAAAAGGGAAATGCATGACAGGAACCTTTATGAAGCGCTGATGATGCCATCTTTAAATGTTAACGGGATGCAGAGCGCCAATACAGGAAAGCTTGCCGCCAACATTATTCCCACCACTGCAACCGCTTCTCTTGACCTGCGTCTGGTATCAGGTAACGACTGGAAGCGCCAGCAGCAAAAAGTAATTGACCACATTAAAGCACA
>JANRKT010000190.1:0-8260 GCA_033763355.1 Chitinophagaceae bacterium
GACCAGCAGATTGGGAGATGGCACCATATAGACCCGCTGAGCGAAATTTACAGAAGATGGAGGTAACATTCTTAATTCTTTGCCCGGCGTTGTTCGTCCTGAAACTAAAGTGTATTAGTGATATGACCCGGTTGCCCTTCCGTCAAGCCCCGCTTGCGGCAATACGTTTATTGGCAGTTCGTGCTTTTCGCCGTGCTTTCAGTTTTAGCCTGTGCTCTTTTGACGCTTTAAAAAATTCACTAATCGCTTTTTCTTCTTCTTTGGTCAGTGGTCCCATACCGCCAATAAAATCAACGTCAAGTTCATTTTTATTCTGTTTCATTGTTCTTGGTTTTTAAAATATCTGCCAATTAATTTGAGCGCCGCCTGTGTTTCTATAATCATAATACGTCCGCCGAAATGGATAGCCCCAAGCGTTTTAATATAATGGTCTATCAATTGTGTTTTTGAAATAAACGATACATTTCCCTCAAAGCCCCTTTGAAAGGAAAGCCTGCATGCAAATGCAACCAGATTTCCGGGAACGCCTGAGTAAACTTTTGATTTGCCTTTATTGAAAGGTGCACTTTCTACCAAATGCATGTATATGTGGTCGCTCTTTATTTCTAAGCTAATAAGACCCTGAATTACTGAAATGTTGTTGGGGATTGTCAACTTATAAACTTCTCTTTCCGGTTGTTTAAGTTCATAACTCCAGTCAAATTGCCAACCGTTTTTCTTTGTTACGGTTTTCAGGCCAGCGGCGGTCAGCAGGGTGATATTTGTTGGAAACGTGTCGCCTGTTTGAACGTTTTCAATGGAATTGGTCAACTTATCAATAATAAAATCAAGCGGTATTTGTCTGCGTTTGTTCACTTCGCTAATTTACAAAATGTCGCATGATTAAATTAAAAACCCCCCGCCTTTGTTGGTATGCCGCATAGCAAAGTGTGCCGGCGTATCAACAAATAAAAACCATTTCAATCTTCCCGGCGGTTTTGCAATTGAAACCACATTACTCCCCTTTAGGGCCTGCCTGTGCGGCAAGCAGGTTTGGGAGACATGATTTTCATGCCTCATATATCCAGTTCCTGAATGCAGGTGCATTTTCCTGGCTTACAATAACGGTGTGGCCGTTTTCAGGTAAGTTGAGCTCTATAAGCAACTTTACTTTATCGTATGCTTTAAAGCCTTTAACGGCATTTACATTAATAATATATTGCCTGTTGGCCCTGAAGAACATTCTTTCATCCAGTTCCTGCTCCAGTTCGCTGAGGGGTTTGTCAATAAGGTATTTTTTACCGGCCCGGTCAATAACATAAACAATTTTGTTTTCTGTATAAAACAAAACGATGTCCTCAAGCTTTACGGTAATGTGTTCAATCCCCTTTTTAACCACCAGCCTTGTTCTTTTCCGGTTATCAAACAAATTCACCAGCTGGTTAAAGCCATTGTGCTGCAAAGCAAAATGCTGTTTCAGCATTTCAAATTTTGAAACAGCTTTCTGGAGGTCCTCCCTTTCAACAGGTTTTAAAAGATAATCAATGCCATTGTGGTCAAAGGCATTGATCATGTATTCGTTGTAGGCGGTAACGAATATTACAGGGATCTTAATTTGCCTGCGGCTGAATATATCAAATGAAAGTCCGTCTGAAAGCTGGACATCACTGAAAATAAGATCCGCTTCAGTGCCGGCGTCAATATGCTCCAGCCCTTCTTTAACTGTGGACAGTATCGCCTTTACCTGCACTGCGGGTGTAATGGCAGAAAGGTTTTGCACCAGCGCCTGCAGGGCCGGTCTTTCGTCTTCGATAATAATTGCGTTTAGCATGGTTATTTCATTACAGGTAGTTTAACAATAAAATGGTCTGTCGTATTCTGAACTATGATATCCTTATGGAAAACCAGTTTGTACCTCGACCTCAGGTTTTTTAAGCCGATACCGGTTGAATTAACAAGATAGGGCTTGGGCAAAGTGTTGTTTGATACTTTCAGGTACTGCCCGTTCATGCTGATGTTTATTTTCAACGGGTTTGCTTCAGTAAACTCATTGTGCTTGATGGCGTTTTCAACCAGCACCTGCAATGCGCAGGGGAGGATCATTATTTTTCCTTCGTTTTCACCGTCAAGTGCAATTTCAAGCAAAAGCTTATGGTCGTGCCTGATCTGCAGCAGGTAAAAATAGTTTTCAATAAACTCCATTTCATCACGCAACGATATCAGTTCTTTATCTTTATTAATAAGGAAGTACTTGTACACTTTTGCCAGCTTACTGTTGAACGACTGCGCTTTTTGAGGGCTTTCAGAAATGATATGCGAAAGCGTGTTGAGTGAATTAAAGATAAAATGAGGGTCCAGTTCATTTTTTAAAGCTTCCATTTCTGCATAGCTTCTTTCCTTATCAAGCTGGTCAACAATTTTTGTATCCAGTTCCCTTTCCTTGCTCAGGAAGAGGATTTCGTAAACAAGCGTAAATACAATTACCGCCAGGCTGCTGACTGCCATGAACAGCCAGAGCTTCTGCCAGGAAAAAACCTCTCTTGAAAATTTATACCATACCAGGGTAAGTATTCCGCCAATGCTGGCCCCGTACAATGCTGATACAGCACATACGAAGAAGATTTTGGCAAAGGGGTTGGCTGTTACTTTATAAAGCGGCCGCATTTTGCCATGTATCCACTGGCAGCCTGCCCATATACAGAATGAGGTGAGGATAAAGTAAAGATTGGCGGCTATGATTTCTGCAGTATTGTACTTTTTGTAGGTAATGATCCCCGACACGGCCGGAATCATTATTCCCAATAAGGGTATAAACAGCAATCGCAGATAAGTGTCTCTTATCATAGCAGCGGTCTTAGGTGATGGACGTTTCCGTTAAGGATACTGCACCGGCAAATGATTTGTTATATCAGCTCCCGGTACTTTGCTGTTGTAATCCCTTCATTTATTCTTTCTGTTAAAGATGATCATGAAAAAATTACTTCAGGCATTTCTTGATAATAATTGCAGCTCTTTTCTTAATAACTCAAAACTATCTGCGAATGATGTTAAGCAATAGCAAATTTTTTTTCATGGGTAAATAACAGTACAAATGGTAAATGGCTTTTTACATACTGTATAACGTTTCATCCTATCATATTGATAGACCTTTAAAATCGTAAAATGTTGCTTCATTCATCAAAAATCATGCTTCAGTAAGAAACAGGTTAGATACAGGAGCGGTTTACAGGGTTTCACTGCCTTTGGGTTGCATACTAAAACCAAAAACAATTGAAATGAGAAAATTTTTGCTGCTCGTGGCATTCGTGCTGCCTGTAATGGCGGCTATTGCCCAAACGAAGGTGATCAAAGGCAGGGTGACCGATGAAAACGGAAACCCCATTGCCAATGCAACAGTAAGTATTAAAGAAACAAGGTCATCTGTTTCAACAGATGCCGGCGGTAATTATTCCATTACTGCAGATTCAAAGGCAAGGACGCTTGTAATTTCCTATGTGGGAAAAGGGATTGAAGAAATAGCTATCGGCAGCCGTACCGATATTAATATTTCCCTCAAACACGAAGACAAGGCGCTGCAGGAAGTAGTAGTGGTGGGCTATGGTACCCAAAAGAAAAAAACTGTTACTGCATCTGTTTCAAAAATCAACCCCAATGACGTAACCAATCTTGTTTCGCCCAGTATTGATAAGCAACTGGCGGGACGTGCCGCCGGTGTTCAGGTTACCAACCTGAGCGGTTTGGTTAACCAGGAACCGCGTATCCGCATCAGGGGGGTTAATTCAATCAATTATGGACGTGACCCGTTGATTGTTATTGACGGGGTGCCTTTTCAAACAGGAAGTGTTTTACAGAACAGCGCTGCTGCCAACAGTGTTGCCAATGGTGTAAGCAATACGCCGGTATCAGGCGTAAGCAACAACACCGGCCTTTCCGGGGTAGCCAATTCCAATCCGCTGTCGGCAATTAACCCCAACGACATTGAATCTATTGATGTATTAAAGGATGGGTCTGCAACCGCCATCTATGGTTCAAGGGCCGCAAATGGTGTAATACTTATTACCACCAAACGTGGCAAGCAGGGCAAGATGAACGTGAATTACAACATGTATTTTGGTTTTTCAAGAACGTATAAAGTTTATGACCTGCTGAATGCAGATGAATTTGTAACTATAGCCAATGAAAAATATACCAATGCGGGCCAGCCTGCCCAGGCATTTTTAAATGCAGAGCGTACCAATACCGATTGGCAAAAAATAATTCAGAAGGAGAACCCCATTGCGCAAAGCCATTCGTTAAGCCTTGATGGCGCCAGTGCTTCTACTTCGTATTATCTCTCTTTAAATTACCTGGCGCAGGATGGCCTTATTAAATCCAATTTCAGCAAACGCTATGGTATCCGCATGAACCTTTCGCATAAAGTCAACAAGTGGTTAAGGTTGGGCAATAACCTTTCCGGTTCAAGGGTTGATGATGCTGACCAGAACAACGGCGGTAATTCATTAGGAGGGGCCATGTCCGCTGCACTGAGGGCATTGCCAAATGTAAGGGTAATGAACCCCGATCATCCCACAGGCTATAATATTACCCCAACAGGAACGGCATTGGGACAAGATGCCAACCTGAGACCTATTGATAACAATTATGTGAACATTGCATTTGTACTGGATAAAAACAAATACCGGTCGCAGAAATATTTCTTAACTGAAAATTTCTTTGCAGAACTCACACCGTTTGCCGGTTTTACTTTCCGCAGCCAGGTTTCAGTTGATTACCAGACGGCGAGTGACTTTCTTGCATGGGACCCCCGTCATGGCGACGGACAGGGTACCAACGGAAGGGTTGAAAATATCAACATAAGCCGCAACAGAATTGTGCTGCAGAATTATTTTAACTACAATAAATCATTCGGTTCGCACAATTTTTTGCTTACCGGCGGAACCGAACTGCAGCGGGATGAATCGAAGTATTCTTATTCGAGGGGGCTCAATATTTCAGACATTTTTTTTATCACGGATAATGTCATCAGCGGTTCATTCAGCACACAGCAAACAGGCGGCGGTTATACCAAATCAGGATTTGTATCTTATTTTGGCCGTTTGAATTACGATTTTCAGAACAAATATTTTGCGCAGGTTTCTTTCCGGAGAGATGGCCTTTCATCACTTGCAGAAAAAAACAGGTATGGAAATTTTCCCGGCGCATCTGTGGGCTGGCGCATATCTGAAGAAAACTTCTGGCAAAACAGTGGCCTTTCACGGATCATGAATGAAGTTAAAATAAGGGGTTCTTATGCTGTAGTGGGTAATGCATTAACCGGCTTCCCTTACCTGAGTACTTACGGCTTGTCTCCTTATGGTTCACTCAATGGTATTGCAATAGCTGCAGTGGGCAATGATGCATTGAAATGGGAAACCAATAAAAAGATTGATGTGGGTATTGATATGAGTTTCCTCAACAACCGTTTCAACCTTACATTCGATTACTTCAGCAACCAGAACGACGGCCTTGTACTGGCTGCGCCGCTTCCCAGTTCTTTTGGCATACCCGGCAATTCCATTTTCAGAAATATAGGCGATATGAAAAACTATGGTATTGAAATAGCTGCGGGCGGAATGATTGTAAAAGGCAGGAACTTTAGCTGGATTGCAAATGCCAACTTTACTACCACACGAAACAAGGTAGAATCGCTTTATCAAAATCAGGATGTGGTATTGCAGGGGCCCAATAACGGAACATTCAATATCCTGCGGGTAGGGCAACCCATTAATGCCTTGTACGGTTTTATTTATGCAGGTGTAAACAGCGGCAACGGAAACCCCATGTGGCGTAAAGCAGATGGAACACTTATACAGGGCAATATACCCAACAATACATATTATAATGTAATTAAAGCTGATGACCCTGCATTGGGTGCACAAACCACATTGGCCACAACCGACAGGGTAATATTAGGTAATATAACTCCTACCTGGTTTGGCGGTTTAACCAACACATTTAATTATAGAAACTGGTCCATGGAATTGTTCTTCCGCTATTCAGGGGGAAACATGATATATAACCTTACACGCCAGGAAGCATTGCTGAATATGGGCTTTCAGAATAACTCCACTGAACTGCTGCGCAGGTGGACAACAGCCGGACAGCAAACCGATGTGCCTAAAGTATGGAACGGTAAAGACAATTTTACCAACCTGAATTCGCAGGCCGCTTCAAGATTTGCCGAGAAGGGGGATTATTTCCGTTTGCAGAATGTTGTTGTTACATACACTTTTAACGGTGAAAACCTCGAAAGGCGTTCCAACGGAATTTTCAAATCGCTGAAGCTATTCATGCAGGCGCAGAACCTCTGGGTATGGACAAAATACAGCGGGCTTGACCCGGACAGCTTTACGGAATTCGGTATTGACAATGCCTCTGTTCCGCAGGCAAGGTCTTTTTCTGTTGGGTTTAATCTCGGGTTATAATTATCCCTGTTTCAATTAAGCAGATCATTTAAAAAAAGTATATCATGAACAAGCATAAAAAAGTTTTCATTCTTCTTTTTTCAGCGGCAATGGTATTTGCTTCCTGTAAAAAAGTACTTGATGTTACCCCTTATGCATCTTTCTCCGATCAAACAGCTTTCAGTTCGCCAGAACGTTGTTTGCTTGCATTGAACGGGGTGTATGATGCGGCACAAAGCGGGTTTTATGTTGGCAATGTAATACGGGGCTATCCTTTTGGCGCAGCCAATATTGAGCAAAGCGATATGCGGGGTGAAGATATGCTGAACCAGGCCCTTTTTTACCAGTTTACTTACGAGGCTACCTATACCGTCACATCACCCAATAACGGGTTTATGTGGCAAACACTTTACACACTCATTAATACAGCAAACCTTTCCATTGAAGGGTTTAAAGATGCAGGCGCCAAAAATATTATAACAGCAGCAGTTGCTGCACAGTATGAAGCGGAGTGCCGTTTTTTAAGGGCGCTGGCACACCATGAACTGGTGATCAATTTTTCAAAACCCTATGCAGATGGCAACGGGAACAAGCTGGGTATTATGTACCGCGATTTCGGCATTAACAGCGATGCAACATCACAGCTGGCAAGAGAACAGAAAAGAGAAACTGTTGCGCAGAACTATGCCAAAATTATTGCAGACCTTGATTTTGCTGAACAGAATTTACCTGCTGCAGGTGCATTGAAAACTTACCGTGCAGGCAAAGCTGCAGCTATAGCATTAAAGATGCGGGTTAAGCAGCACATGGGCGACTGGGCCGGGGTAATTACCGAGGGCAATAAACTTGTTCCGGCAACTGCGCCTTTTGTAAGCGCTGTCGGCGGCTGGAAATTAACAGCCACTCCCGAAGGACCTTTTATAAATAACACTTCTGATGAATCAGTCTTTTCGATTAAAAACGATGCAAACGATAACCCGGGTACCAATGCGGCGCTGGCACGTATGCTGGGCTCGCCTGCTTTAACAGCAAGGGGATTGGTGCGGGTAAGCCCGATTTCTTATAATCTGCCTGCTTGGCGTTGCGATGATTTGAGGAGAACAACATTGCTTACGCAGGATGGGCGTAGTTATTATACAACCAAATACAAAGATTACGTGAACTGGAGCGATGCCGCACCCCAGATACGGTATGCTGAAGTATTGCTGACGCTTGCTGAAGCCGAGGCAAGAAACGGAAGCGGTGTAAGTACAAGGGCGCTTGATTTGCTGAATGCCGTAAGGAACCGTGCTGTTACTGATCCCGTCAACCAATATACTGCCGCAGGTTTTGCAGATAAAAAAGCATTGCTGCAGGCGATACTTGATGAAAGAAGGATTGAGTTTCTTGCAGAAGGCAAAAGGTGGGGCGATATACACCGCCTTGCTGTTGATTCAGAATTTTCACCGGGGGGCATACCGGCGAAAGTGACTTTTGCCAATGCCCTGTTTGCAACATACAACTGCACAACCCCGCCTGTGTTAATAAAAGGTATTCAGGCTATTCCTTATAATGATTTCCGTTTCCTGTGGCCTATTCCGCTGGAAGAAGTTCAGCAGAACCCGAATATTGATCAGAACCCGGGGTATTGAGCATCGTAAAAGCAGGCGCCATTAGTATCTTATCCTTTTTAAAAAAGGCCCTTTTTAAAAGGGCCTCTCTTTATGAGATGACTATCAGTACAGGCAAATTCAGTTATGTTTTTCACCGGTTTAATAAAATATGTGCATGTTTCAGTTGACGGATACACCTGTTATATCTATCAGGCAATTTAAACTGAGCTGTTGTTTTTCACGCTT
>JANRKT010000191.1:0-3510 GCA_033763355.1 Chitinophagaceae bacterium
AGGTGCATTGCTGATACAAGGTCCCGGGCTGGCCAATTGGATGACATCTGTTCTGTCAAGGTTAACACCCAGGTTTAAAAAGGGTTGCGGAAAACCATTTTGATAAATAGTTATGGCCGCCCTGCCATCAAGCTGTGCACCGGATGACTGGCAATCCCTGTATAACCGAAGTGTGATTAAATACCTGTAACTATTAGCAGAAACGCCGGGACCAAGATATTGGTAACTCATTTCACCCCCTGCAATATGCCTTGCCCATGCAGGTGTGCAATACAAAAACAGTATAATAAACGGCAAGGCAATCTTTTTCACTGAAGTTCTGGTTTAACTGCTTTCAAACAGCCTGAAGCTACCCTTATAAATTTACTCTTTTATCCGGCTTAACGGCATTAAATTGTTGCGGCCTGCACTGTGCTGTGGAATGGTTGTTAATATAAAAGTAACAACGTAAGAAGTAAGCAGTCTTAATTGTGGTAAATGGGGGCTTTTCTTAAAGATAGTGCTGAAGCAGATAAAAAGAAAGAGATGTGGGTTAATTGTTTTACTTTTTATCGTATCAATGTGGCTGTTCCTTTTTTAAATATCACTTTCCCGGTATAATCAGTGCCTTTTACATACCACACGTATGTATCGCTGCCCTGGTCTTTGCCATTGATGCGGCCGTTCCATCCGCCACCCTGCTCGCTGTTGCTGCTGTACACCATTTCGCCCCAGCGGTTATATACCCTGAAGTATTCAATGTTGGTGATGCCCACCGGTATGGGCCTTAAAAGGTCATTCAGGCCATCGCCGTTGGGCGTAAATGCCGTGGGAACAAATATATCCGGGTCAGTTTGAAATACTACCACATTAATGGTATCAAATGCAAAACAGCCTTCTTCAGTACTAACCCTCACAATATAAGTGATGCTGTCATTCAATAAAGCAACAGGATTACCAATATTGGGGTTGCTTAATCCTGTTGGCGGCGCCCATACATAGGCATCACCACCTGAAGCATTCAATTGCAGCGGCTGGCCTACCACAATGGCAGTGTCATTTCCTGCAAATGCAGGAACAGGCGGCACCACATTTACCACCACAGTATCAAAAGAAGGTTTGGGGCAACCCAGGTTATCTGTTACTGCCACCCTGTAAGCAGTAGTTACAAGAGGGTTTGCTACGGGATTGGGAGTGGTTGTACTGCTTAATCCGGATGATGGCGTCCACAGGTAATTTGAACCACCCGATGCAAAAAGAAAAGCAGTGTCGCCATAACAAATGGCAGTATCATTACTCGCAACAATAGCGGGATAAGGCACAGCCCTTATGGTTACAGCATCGAAAGCCTGGCATTTGCCGATGTTGCCAATTACAGTATATGTTGTAGCGGCGCCGGTTGGTGTGGCAACAGGGTACTTGATATTGGGGTCGCTTAAAGTATTTATTGGCGTCCACCGGTAACTTAATGCATCGCTTTGCGGGTTTAGCCTGACCGTATCCGTTAAGCAAATGGTGGTATCAGGCCCTGCATCAAGCGTTACAAACTGTTTTACATCCACAAATACTGAATCAATATTGCTGCAGCCTGGTGCAGCAGTAAGGGTAGCATAATATTTTGTAGGCACATCAGGGCTTACCAGCGGGCTGGCCGAATTAATATTATTGATATTGTAATTGGGCGACCATGTAAATGAACCCAAACCAACTGCATTAAGCTGCAGCGTATCTATTGAACAGATTAAAGTATCGTTTGTAACCTGTATGGTTGGTTTATCAAGTACCTGTACAGCCTGATCAACTGTGTCAATACATCCCTTGCTGTTGGATACAATAAACCTGACCTGGTAAGTGCCGCTGTTGGGATAAGTATATTGCGGGTTTTGAAGAATTGAAGTATCAGGGTTTACCTGCGGGTATCCAAAGCTCCAGCGCCATTTGTTTACCACACCATACCGTGTGGTAGTGTTATCATTAAATTGCATGGGCAACCCTTTACAACTTGCAAGGGTTGAGAAAGCCGGAAAGAAACCGGGATAAACTTTGGCAATGGTGTATGCTGTGTCTGAACATTCCTCTCCGCGGTTGGTTATGAGCATTACCCTGAATGAGCCAGTATCCGGAAAAGTAAAATTTGGCCGGTCGAGGTTAGACGTATCAGTTGTTACACCCGGCAAACCAAAATCCCAGTAATACGATCTGATCAGCGGGCTGTTGCTGCGGTTAAAAAAAGTAAGATTAAACCCGTCGCAGGTAATGTACTCCGGTTGGAGGTCTGCAGCGGCAATGGAACAATTACCAATTTTGATGATAAAATCCTTCCTGTGCTCACTGATGATTTTATTGCCCCTCCATTCTGCAATACAAACGCTGATAACATAGTTGCCTGCTGCGGGAGAAAAGCCTGAAATGATCCCTGTTCTCGGATCAATATTAACCTGGTTTCCCAAAGGCCTTGTTCCTGAATAACCGAAACTGTATGACAAAAGATTATAAGGTGGCCTGTTAGGATTTGCCGGGTTGGCATTAACAATATTTCCGCTGCCATACGCATCGCAGAAACTGTAAGAAAGCGAATCCCCATCAGGATCGGTTGCTGTAAAATTGAGTGTAAACCCTGAATTTTCACAAATTAAAGCTGTATCCTTTACTTCAAACTGCGGGCTGGAATTGATACCATTTAATCCTATATCATTGGTTCCCGGAATATTGGCAAGATAAGTGGCGCCCTGCGTACCGCCCTGAGAAGGGCCATTGTTGAGGATATTGTTGATAACATTTATCCTGCAACAGGTTTGGTAAACCAATTTATAACCCAATGCTTCTTTAGGTAATTCAACAGTTGTTTTATAAACACCTATCTGGTAACAAACCTGGGGAATAGGTGAAATACAAGGATAAGCCGAGGGAGTAATATTGATGGTTTGAATGGTGCCGTCTATAAACACATCGAATGACCCATCTGAATTTGGGCCTGGAAATTGTAAATTATCAGAATTTTTAAATATACCTATTTTATAGGGGTTATTGCCTGTTAATAAAGTGGCGCCTGTTGAAGCGCAATCCCTGAATAACCTTAATGTAATTTCATACCGGTCGGTGTTGGCAGCTGCACCGGGCCCGAGATACCTGTAAAAAAACTCACCGCCTGTAATATGCGCCGCCTTTGCATAAAAACAAAGACTGAGTGAGAGCAATATGGAAAGGGTAATTTTTTTCAATCAGTTTTCATTTACAAATTCCAGGTAATTCAAAAGGATGGCATTGGCTTTATCTTTTTCCTCCCGCATACCCATATGCCCCAATCCCTCTAAAACATGTATATCTGCAACAGCGGGTATATGTGCCTGTGAAAGGATGTCTTGTAAATTTACTGTTTTATCTTCTTCTCCTGCAATAAACAATACAGGTTTCACAAATTGTTGTAAAACGGCTTTACGGTCAGGCCTTTGCATCATGGCGGTGTAATATTCAATTAAAGAGGCATCCGTAAACTGCTGCGCTGCTTCAACAAGTGCATTAATTTCTTGA
>JANRKT010000192.1:0-2947 GCA_033763355.1 Chitinophagaceae bacterium
ATCTTATCGCCTCTTGAACTGAGGCCGGTATGTGTCCATACATCAGCTTCGGCTTTGTCATCAAAGCTCAGCAAAGCGCCGACACGGCTGCTGTCACGGGAGAAAAACGCTATGTTCTCTGTATATTTTCCGTTTGCAAAAGTATAAGTGCCGCCACCAGTTCCAAAAAATTCGCCAGTTTCAATATTAATTGCCGCCCACTGAAACCTTGTACCCGATAACAATTTCAGCGTACGCCTCGATGCAAGGGGCATCGGTACCAGTTTATCTCCCTGCATGCGGTCAGTAATACGCCAGTTGCCGCATAAAGGCCCGCTGCCGTCATCGAGGCGTTTCCATATTTCTTTTTGGCCGCTTATATCTGTGCTGAGCTGATGCCCGGCTGCATCAAAAACATATTTAAAAGTTTTTCCAACCTGTTCTTTATGGGTTGTATTGAATTCAATTCTGGTTTGCATAGCGCTGCCTGTAATAGTATATGATCCGCCATAAGTGTAAAAGAATTGCTTATTTGCTTTATCATAAGCGCTCACCATAAAATAATTATCTGCAATAATCAGTACCTGCTCTTTGGAACCTTCTTGTAGTTGCCATGCGCCTGTGAAAGAAGCGGTTTTATTAACGGGGGTTGTGAAACTTCCAACTGTCATTAAGAGGAGTAAGAGAAACACTGAAAAAGTATGGTGAATGTACTTTATCATCCGGCAAATAATTTTACAACCAAATGTAAGTTGTTTTTGCGATTGCCGGTTGCCCCGCTGTCTCAGCTCAATCCGTTGCCATGTACCTGAAACCACAACCTTCAATGCATGGCGGATAAAGTGTAAGTTGTGTTGGAGTAAATTCATAACGCACATTCATGGGATACAAATTTGCATTGTCCGTGAACCTTACCACTGAATCATTCAATACTTCAAAACGGGTGTATTCGGTGAAAAAAGGGGGTGTGCTTATTACCGAACCATCATCTTTAAATTCGATATAAGAATTTCCGTCTGCAGCTGCCTGCCATTTTCCGCTTCCGTCACCCGGGTCAATATAGTATTCTTTCAGTTTCCATTTGCCGGTCATTGAATCGTTCTGCGCCGTTTGTTCTTTCTGGCAACTAAGTAGCAGCAATACCAGTGCAGTAACTGATAAAAAAATCCTCATACAATATTATTTAGCGGTACTGACCGCAGCATTCCGTTTTCCGTTGCATTATTATAATCTTAAAAAAATGTTACAGGTTTCTCCCCACTTTAGGGGATTGCCAGAGACAGCCGGGTTTTCGAAATTTGCAGTTTAAAGATTACTTATCTTAAAGCTTAGCGTATGAATGTTACGGGTGTGATTAAACTGATGGTGCTGTTGCTTGCATTACAGGTATTGTGGCTCTCTTGTAAAAAAGATGATGTAAACAGGGAACCGCAGGCAACAGTAATTACTGCCACAGGGGATATTTCTTCAAAACTGAATGAGTTCAGGCAGTTACTGGGTGCAGCTTTAAATACCACTACCGGGCAAACCAGCGGCAGGAGGGAGATTAACTGGGATGGGGTGCCCGACCAGTTTGCTTTGCAATCATTGCCTGCCAACTTTTTCAATCCTACAGAATCCGGGTCGCAGCAAAGTTTGCAGCGCGGCTTTGTTTACCAGTCATCAGGCGATTTTCGTGTAAGCGCTGCAGGTTTTAAAGAAGTAAATGCCAATGCAGCTGCAGAATTTGCTTCTTTCAGCGGCAACAAGAGTTTTGCCAATGTAAGCAGCGCTTTATGGACCACATCCTTCCAGGTGGCAGGGCAACTTACTGCCGCTACAGTTAAAGGGTTTGGTGTGGTGTTTACAGATGTGGATGCGGCCAATACTTCATCACTGGAATTTTTTGATGTAAATGATAAAAGCCTTGGAAAATTTTTTGCTCCGGTACATGATAACAGCAGTCCCCATTCTTTCCTTGGCGTACAGTTCAGCAATGCCCGCATCAGCAAAGTAAAAATTGCGCATGGCAATGGTGCATTGATTGCTGGCGGTAAAGATATTTCCGATGGTGGTTTGAATGATCTTGTTGTGCTGGATGATTTTTTATATGATGAACCATTGGCAAAACAGTAGTTGTAGTTGTTGAGACAACAGTTGTTTTTTCGCAGCCGGGCTTTTTTAAGCCTGGTTTTTTATTTGCTCCATTCAGGTATTAAAACTGTTCCTGCCCAGCAGTTATAGCGATGATTGAACCATCTGTCCATCATTACCACAATTCCGAATAATACATACTTCTTTACATTTAAACTCTTTGGCGGGTTGGTATTATAAACAAAAAAGCCCCATCACTAAAGATGAGGCTTAATAAATATGGCACCTACCTACTCTCCCGGGAAAAAATCCCAGTACCATGGGCCATGGGGGGCTTAACTGCTCTGTTCGGTATGGGAAGAGGTGAACACCCCCGGTAAAAGCACCATAAGGATTTCAGACTTGCGGTACTGAATTTCCGGTTTGCTGTACTACTAAACTTGGTACACCGGGCAACTTACTCCGCAATCAATAAAGTCATATTGGGATGTTGTAAAACGAGTAAAAAAAATTAAAGCGTACGGGTAATTAGTACTACTTGGCTTTAGTGTTACCACTTTTACACCTGTAGCCTATCAACGTTATCGTCTATAACGACCCTTAAAAGTAAACTCATCTTGTGGAAGGTTTCACGCTTAGATGCTTTCAGCGTTTATCCTGCCCGTACATAGCTACTCGGCACTGCACCTGGCGGCACAACCGATACACCAGCGGTACGTACGACCCGGTCCTCTCGTACTAAGGTCATGTCCACTCAATTTACTAACGCCCACCACAGATAGGGACCGAACTGTCTTGCGACGTTCTGAACCCAGTTCACGTGCCACTTTAATCGGCGAACAGCCGAACCCTTGGGACCTTCTCCAGCCCCAGGATGTGACGAACCGACATCGAG
>JANRKT010000193.1:0-5768 GCA_033763355.1 Chitinophagaceae bacterium
GCCATTTACAGTTTGTATGAAGGCGTTGCAGGAGTGGAAGAAATTGATACAGTAATGAAACTCGGAATGGCCCATCCGATGGGGCCTCTGCAACTGGCAGATTTTATCGGCCTCGATGTTTGCCTTTCCATACTCAATGTACTACATGCCGGTTTTGGCCATCCCAAATACGCCCCCTGCCCTTTATTGGTTAATATGGTAACCGCAGGAAAACTTGGTGCAAAGAGCGGGGAAGGGTTTTATGTTTATACAGCAGGAAGCAAAGAGATGGTGGTGAGTGGGAGGTTTAAAAGTTAAGTAAGCTTTGATGCTGCAATTTTAATTTACTACTTTCACTTCATGCATGCCTTAACCTTTCACGGCACAAAAAATATCTGTTACGAATCTTCAAACGACCCTGTATTACTTGAACCCGGCGATGCCATTGTAAAAATCAGCCTTGCCGGCATATGTGGCTCCGACCTGCACGTTTACCTTGGAAGGGAAAGCGGTTTGGATGCAGGCACAGTAATGGGACATGAATTTGTTGGTGAAATCGTTGAAACAGGAAGCGCTGTAAATAAATTTCACAAAGGCAATAAAGTACTAAGCCCTTTTACCACTTCATGTGGTGAATGTTTTTATTGCCTCACTGGTTTAACCTGCCGCTGCGAAAAAGGAAATTTATATGGCTGGGTGCAGCAGGGTAAAGGTTTGCACGGCGGGCAGGCAGAATATGTACGTGTGCCGATGGCAGATACCACGCTGGTTCCGCTAAGTAATGATTTGAATGAAGAACAAGGTTTGTTGCTGGGTGATGTTTTTTCTACAGGTTATTATTGCGCAGACAGGGCCTCTATTCATTCAAAAGGAACTTACGCAGTTATCGGTTGCGGGTCTGTAGGATTAATGGCCGTTGTTGCCGCAAAGCATCTTGGTGCTGAAAATTTATACGCTGTTGACACACTCCCCGAAAGATTAAACGAAGCACAATCTTTTGGTGCATTGCCGCTTAATGCAAATGCAATAAATGTAACGGAATATATCTTTAATATTACCCATGGCCGCGGCGCTGATGCTGTTCTTGAGGCCGTAGGAAGCCCCGGTAGTTTACGCCTCGCTATTGAGTTGGTAAGGCCCGGCGGCATTATCTCATCCGTTGGCGTTCATACTTCAAATCAATTCGCCTTCTCCCCCATCGAAGCGTATGATAAAAACCTCACTTATTTATCCGGCCGCTGCCCGGCAAGATATTATGCAGAAAAACTGATACGGGAAGAAGTGGTGCAGCGTTATGATATTACATCCATCATCACCCACCGCTTTGCTTTACAGGATGGAAGCAGGGCTTACCAGGTTTTTGATAAAAAAGAAGATAATTGTATAAAAGCAGTGTTGTTGCCTTAACATAACTACCATAACTGCACCTTTTTATGTCTCAATCAATGTAATCGCTGTTTTTTCCGGGGATAAATTTGTAACTTATAGAGGAATTAATTTTTACCCGGATTTATTCTACAGCCTTGTAACATCATCAGGGTTTACACTAAGGAAAAAAATTGAAAAAACATTTAGGTTTCTCATTACACCCAACCAAAATCTCCTGACTGTATATCTATGCCGGAAATACACCCCAATTTGACAGATAGCCAGCAGCTTATTATAAATGGATGTATAACAGGCGACAGGTCTTCCCAGGAAAGGCTATATAATATGTATGCCAATAAAATGATGGGGGTTTGCATGTGGTACTCTAAAAACAGGGAAGAAGCCGAAGAGATTCTGCAGGATGGGTTCATGCGTGTTTTTACCTACATACACAAGTTTAAAGGTGAGGGTTCCTTTGAAGGATGGATAAGGAAAATTATGGTGAATGCCGCCCTTTTCAAATACAGGAATAAATCATATTTAAGGCCTGTGGTTGAATTTGATACCAACAGGCATGATGAAGCAGAAAGCGACTCAGTTTTTGCAATGCTTGATGCAAAAGAACTGGTAAACCTGGTGCAGACACTTTCTCCCGGTTACCGGATGGTATTTAACCTTTATGTACTGGAAGGATTGAAGCACCGCGAAATTGCCGGCCTGTTAGGAATTTCAGAAGGAACTTCCAAATCTAACCTTGCCAATGCAAGGGCCATTTTACAAAAAGCATTAACGGTAAAAAAAAAGACAGCAATAGTATAAAGAATTTCGCCTATGGGTAAAGATGTACACAATATGGATGATCTTTTTAATTCGGCTTACCGGGAATTTGACGAAGTGCCGTCAGCAGATGTATGGAAAAAACTGAATGCCGGCCTGGATAAACAAGAAGCTGCATCTTACAAAAAAAGGTCTGCAGGCTGGAAGAGGATAGCTATCCTGTTATTGCTCCTTTTATCAGGCCTTGTTATTTATGAATCGGGACTGTTTAATAAAAAACCTTCAAATAATGATAAAAACCTGGCTATAAAAAAATCAGGTACCTCCCCCACATTAACAACAAAAGGAGATAGTGGCAATCCAAAAAATAACCCTGCTGCCGGGAAAAATGAAGATAACCGCCAGGATAAGAAAACTGTAAACCCTGAAAAGGATGATATCAATCCAGCTCCTGAACAAAGAGTGAATACTTTAGTCACCCCAAAGATATCAGTGTCTGCCGCCGAAAAAGCAAAACGGGCAATAGCAAAAAGCCGTTTACCCATAACAAATCAAAAAAATAAAGAAGCAGGTAAAAGCATTCAGGCAGATGACATGGCCAGGTCAAATAATATTATTGCAGAAAATGAAATATCCGCGAAAACCAAAAACAGGCTGGCCACTGTTGATAAAATAGCTAAGCCGGATATTAATGCTCCATACCATATGGGTGAAAAATCAGTATTGCCATCTCTTTCAGATTGGTTAATAACAGAAAAAACCTCAGGCAGAAAGAAAGCAATAAAAACAGATCAGTTTAAGCCTTACTGGTCGGGTACGGTAATCGTATCATATGAACATGCGGATTATCGGTTAGACAGTGACCTGCCGGTTAAAACAGATATAAAACAAAGGGAGGTGCATGAACCTTCTGTTTCAACAGGTGTTTTATTAATGCGCCAGTTTAAAAAACAATGGGGTGTACAAACAGGGTTGATTTTTACCAGCACTGCCATTGCCATTACTCCTCAAAAACTATATGCCTTTCAGGATCCCAACGGAAATATCGCTTATAAATATGTTACTTCTTCAGGCTATACATATATTAAACCAGGTTTTGGCCCTCCTCCTGCTTTTGGAGATAGTATGACTGCAACTGAAGCAAAACATACACTGCAAAGTATAAGCATACCGTTAGTAATTAAATACACAGCCGGAAAGAATAAATTTTCTTTTACCCCCGGAGCGGGTATTGAATTTAATTTTTTAACTGCTGCAAAACTGGAAACAGAAATCGAAAACAGTTCCGGAAAAGAAGTGGTCTTTATCAACAAACTTAGCGGCACGAGGTCATTTTACTGGTCTGCTACTGCCGATGCAGAGTTAAGATACCATGCAAACAAAAAACTTTCACTTAACCTGCGGCCTGTTTTCAGGTATGCCCTTTCGCCTGTTACCAACAAAAACGAAGTGGAAACATTTCCTTACAGTTTTGGATTGGGCCTTGGTATAACATATAAATTTCGATAAAAATTTTCATGCTGCCCAACTAAATCTTATCTCCCTGTTATCTATTTACTCAGATGAATAACTTAACAAATTCATCATAACTGCCCGGCATTACAGTTTTTATTGCGTACGCAAAAAAAGGAACAGGTAATAAAAAACCCTTACCTGCTCATCAGCAAAAGAAAAGATGAATCATTTGTAAGCAGACTGGCTGCTTCCTTGCGGCCCAGGATTATAATTAATTTTTTAAACCAAAAAAATCCCGAAACATGAAATACATAATATTTCTTCTGGCAGCATCAACGCTTCTGGCCGCAGCCTGTAAAAAAGATAAGGTACGCACCATTGACTCAACCTACAAGCCGGATGTTAATGGATCTAAGTTTACCAGCAGTACCAATATCACCAATCCATACTTCCCCGTTGCAGTTGGAAAGAAATACGTATATGAAGGACAAACACAGGATGGTTTGGAAAGAATAGAAGAACAACGGTTGACAACCACCAAAACTATTCTTGGAATTACCTGTATTGTTGTCAACTTCAAAGCATACCTCAACGGGAAACTGATTGAAGAAGCATGGGACTGGTATGCACAGGACAATAGCGGCAATGTATGGTATTTCGGCGAAGCTGTAGATAACTACAATACCAATGGCAGTTTAAAAGATCATGCAGGCTCATGGGAAGCAGGTGTAGATGGTGCACAGCCCGGTACCATCATGCCGGCCAATCCGCAAAAGGGCATGTCATACCGTGAAGAATATTATTTCAATCATGCAGAAGACCGGGCCGAAATAACAGGAACGGGGTTGACCGTTACAATACCAATGGGAACTTATAACAATTGTATTAAAACAAGAAACTGGACTGAACTGGAACCTGATTTAAATGAAAACAAATATTATGCCCCCGGAATAGGCCTGGTAAAAGAAGAAAATGTTACAGACAAGGAAGAAATAAAGCTCATTGCCATTCAGTAAAAGGGGCAGCATGTTTTTTCAAATGTTTTTTCGACTGTTTTGCAAACTGATAATCTTCCTCAAGCCAACCATCGCTTATGAAAATTTTATTATTATCCCTCGCAGCTATTTTAACCGGGCTCATTTCATCAGCACAAAAAATAACTATCAGTGGTTATGTAAAGATGAAGCATCAAAGGAAGCATTGACAGGTGCTTCAGTAGTAAACGCCAGTACAAAACTGGGCACAACTACCAACCAGTACGGGTATTTTTCTCTAACCGTTGCAGCTGCAGATACCATTGAATTACTGATTTCTTACAGCGGCTATACTATACAGGCAAAGAAAATTACTACCAGGAAAAATATACAACTGGAGATATTGATGATAAGCGAAACAAGTGCCCTCGGAGAAGTTATTGTAACCGCCGGAAAAAGTAACCGCAATGTACAAAAGGCGCAAATGGGTGTAATTGATGTGCCCTTAAGGGCCATTAAAAATTTACCGGTACTCATGGGTGAAAGAGACTTAATGAAAATTATCCAGTTACTGCCCGGGGCACAGGGCGGCCAGGAAGGAACAACCGGTTTCTATGTTCGTGGGGGTAACCTTGACCAGAACCTGGTTCAGTTAGATGAAGCAACTGTTTACAATCCCAATCACCTGTTTGGTTTGTTCAGCACATTTAATGTAAACTCCATAAACAGTGTGCAATTGATAAAAGGAGGTTTCCCGGCAGAATATGGTGGCAGGCTCAGTTCTATATTAAATATTACCATGAAAGAAGGAAACAAAACAAAATACCAGCTTGAAGGGGGCATTGGCTTACTTTCCAACAACCTTACATTCCAGGGCCCCATTCAAAAAAATAAATCTTCTTTTATCATTTCAGCACGACAGAGCCACATCAATTTATTGCTGAAACCGCTTTCTTCTAAAACTACTTCCTACAAATTTTATGACCTCAATACAAAAATGAATTTTGAGATAGGAGATAAAGATCATTTATTCATCAGTTTCTTTAAAGGCAATGATGATGCCTCTTATTTTGCCGCCAACAGTTTAAACTACACTACGGATTTTGGCAACAGCACAGGCACTTTGCGCTGGAACCATTTGTTTGGAAATAAAATTTTTTCCAATACCTCCGTTATCTATAATGATTTTCACCTGGCCCTGGCAACTTCACAAAA
>JANRKT010000194.1:0-19147 GCA_033763355.1 Chitinophagaceae bacterium
AAAGGGCTAAATCAATTGTTGACTTGGCTACAGGGGAAACACCCGTAACCCCTATTGATGAAATTAAAGCGGCTGCATCAGCATTGGGCCGGTTAGGTGGGTTAAAGGGGGGTAAGGCAAGGGCGGAATCTCTGTCAGCTAAAAAACGTTCTGAAATAGCAAAGAAGGCGGCGCAAAAAAGGTGGGGGAAATAAAACAATATTTATTTTGCCAGTTCTATTATTGATTCATTGATAGGCACAAGAGAGTCACCCCTTATTATAGGTAAAATTGCCCCGTGCAACGGTGTGCCTCTAAATTCAGAAAACATAAGACCTCTCATTGTTGATATTGATATTGTTTTTAACACGTTTTCAAACTCCGATGGTATTATGTATTTACGATCCTCACCTCTTTCAAGCGAACTACTTATATCTTTAATAAAAAAACCAAATCCAGCCAGTATTTTTGCAGCTAATTCATTTGTTGATTCTTTCCTTATCTCAACAATAACAAATGTAACAATAAGGCTTTCTGTTTCATTTACAATAGACTGTGTTTTAAGTTCAAATTTAAAGAGGTCTGCTTCCTGTATTGATATTTTGAATAGATGTTTTTCTATTATATCAATACCATGCATTCTTATATTATATGTTTTATCCGGCATTAAAATTAATTAGATGATATTAATACAGCCTCTACTTTTGTTTCATCGGCTGGTATTAAATTAGTGTATGAGTTATAAAATTTTGAATTAACTTTTTGATTGGCAAATGATATTGTTTCTTCTCTGTATATAGGATAAATTTCATAAGTAAGATTATTTGCATCATTCTTTACAAATGTGTCTAAATCTATAAAATTTACTACAGGCGCTTTATTAACTGACAGAGATAGTTCAACAAGTTTACTGATTTTATGGTCGAAATCCCCTTTTAAAACTTGTGTAACATAACCCCTGCTTACGCCTATCTTATCTGCAAATCCGGTTCTATTAAGATTATTTTTTTTCATATAATTCTCAATAACCCCATAAAGTTCATTTTGAACTTGAACCATCCAATATTCTTTGCTTCTTAATAAATCTTCACGATTCATATTATGTTGTTTTAATGCTTTCTAAATATTTTGCTTTTAAAGCCCTGAATTGTCTACAATCATCGGTTTGTTTATTTTTATATCCACCTAATATTACTAAAACTTCATTAGGTAATTTAATCCCATAAGCTCTTAAATCTTGGTACTTAAATTCATATTCTTTTATTACTTCACCAGTGGGCGTAATATCTCTAAATTTGTCTTTTGAAAGACTTTGCAGGTTTGCTTTCCGATTCATTATAGCAGTAAGACTTCTAAAGGATGATTTATATTTTTCTTCTAAATCTTCCTCATATTGTTTCCATACGCCCTTTACTTCTTTTAAATCATTGTTTTTTAGGTTAATATTTTCGGGCAAAACAACCAGTTCAAAAAAATGCTGCTTCCCATTAATTGTCTCTATTTTCCTTTTTACAAATTTACTCATATTTTGTTTAGTTACAACTAAACATGATTCTTTTTAACCTACCTTTGCGCCCCACTTGTCAAAATACCAAGTGTTTGTGTAAAAGGCAAGGAAATAGTGATTTTTAAAATAAACTGACCAAAATGCTTGACCGTTCAAGAAAAACACCTTATCTTAGTGGTATGAACACATTACCACTTGAAAAAAGAGCGCAAATCATCAGGCTCCTGGTTGAAGGTAACAGCATCAGGTCATGCACCCGTATTGCAGACGTTTCTAAAAACACAGTTACCAAATTGCTGGTTGATATTGGCCGGGCCTGTCAGACATATCACAGCAATGCTGTTGTTAATGTAAGGTCTGAAAGGGTACAGTGTGACGAAATTTGGAGTTTTGTAGGTTCAAAAGAAAAAAACACATCTATTGAAAAGAAAGAAGAGGGTTGCGGGGATGTTTGGACATGGGTAGGGTTAGACGCTGATAGCAAACTGGTGGTATCTTGGCTGGTGGGTGAAAGGGATGCTGACACGGCTTCTGTATTTATGAATGACTTAGCAGACAGGTTAACCAACAGGATACAGCTAACCACTGACGGCCACAAGGCATATTTAATAGCTGTTGACAGGGCTTTTGACAACGATATTGATTATGCACAACTGGTAAAGATGTACGGCGGTTCCGATGGCACAAGTGACCAAGAGAGAAAATACAGCCCCAATAGTTTTAATGGTTCAAAAAAGACAAGGATTTCGGGTGACCCCATTTCTAAGTTTGTTTCTACTTCTTATGTGGAAAGGCAAAACCTGACTATGAGAATGCACATGAGAAGGTTTACAAGATTAACGAATGCTTTCAGTAAGAAACTTGAAAACCATTGCTATGCTATTGCCCTGCATTTTGTTTATTATAACTTCTGTAAAATACATACATCATTAAGCGTAACACCAGCTATGCAGGCAGGGTTAACTAAAAGGGTAATGACTGTTGAAGATATTGTTAACTTAGTTCCTGCTGAAGCCCCTAAAAAAAGAGGGTCTTATAAAAAGAAAGGTGAAATTTCAAACTGACCCACTACCCTGTGTTTTTATGCTCAGTTATAAAATCAAAATTATTGTATACCCAGCCTTGTAACCTGTTGTTCCCCGCTGCTGTGGTTTTTTACCCTTATCCAGTAAACGCCTTTCTGGTAATGTTGCCTGAAGTTCATCTGCAGGTTTTCCCCCTTATTCATGATTGCCTGGTAAGTTTCCATTACCTGCCCGGCATTAGTAATGATATCAACAGAAATTTTACCGCTTTGGGGGCTTTCAAAATACAGGTTAATTTTTCCGGAAGCCGGGTTGGGGTAAATGCCATACTTCACCGAGCCATTGACGTCGAGTATTACTGAACGTACAGGCGAATAGCTTGTTTTTCCTGCCCTGTCAGTTTGTTTTATCCGGAAAAAAAGGCGGCCCGAAGCGCCGGGTACAAGATCGTAATTGTATTGGTATTTTGCCGTTCCTCCTGCGGCTGCATTCATGCTGTTTACTGCTGTAAAGTCAGTGCCGTTTTTGCTCAGTTCAACCATGTAATTGTTTTTGCTTTCTTCATTTTCAGTAAGCCATTGCAGCAGCACCTGGTTGCTTTTTCTTGTTGCAGAAAACTGTTTAAGGTTTGAACGCAGAATTGAGTTGGGGCACCAGTAATAAACCAGTCTCACATTAAGCCTTGAGTAAGCCCTCACCACAAGTGTATAGTTGCTGCTGCCCTGGATGAGCGTGGATGTGGCCGTATTCAGGTAATCAAATGTTACATTTCCGGCGCCAACATAAGGGGCGGAACCTGTTTGTGTTTTTTCAGCATACTTGTTATTGAAAAGCGTATCAGGCCCGATGTGCACTTCATCAGCCGTGCCCACTGGGTCTTTGGGGCCGAGGTCATATGGACCATAATCAACATTTGGAGAAAGTGTGTTGGACACAAAACCGCTTGGCCCGCTGAATCTTGACCTGCGGAAAATTTCAAAAAGATAGGTGGAGGCAAAGCTTTCTTCGTTCAGGATATCAAGCGTCATAACGGTAGTTACATTGCTGCTTAACGTAAAGCAGTTAAGCGTACCAATAGACGGATTGAATTGCGGAAAAACAATGCTGGTGTTAGCTGCTGTAATCGAATCGAAATATTGCTGGTGAACTACTGAGTCAACGGGGTCACCGCCGGCGCAGCTGCATTGTGCTGAGGTTTGTTTTGGGATGCAGGCAATAATAAATGTGCCAATAACACATACCAATAAGTACAGTTGTTTCATAGATACCTGGATTTATAATCGTTATCAATAGGTCTGGACTCAATCATAAAAGTACTCCGGCTGAGTACCAATGTCAAGTTGATTGCGGGATTTACGGTAATTTCAGGTGAAACCACTTTGACCCCTTAATCTGCAGTTAATGCAGCAAAATTTCTGCCAGCTCCTGTTTTCTCAATAGAGTTTCTGTTACATTTGCAAGCCATTGAAAGACATGCGTATTGCGATTAATGCCCGCTTTTTAGCCTATCCCTACAGCGAAGGTTATGGTAATTTTATACGAGAAATCGGTTACCGCCTTGCCGTTGGACACCCTGAAACTGAATTTATCTTCATATACGACAAAGCACCTGTAAAGGAGCTAAAAGAATACCCGAATATTAAAAATGTGGTTATTGGCCCGGCAGCCCGCCACCCCGTTTTATGGAAGTATTGGTACGATTACCGGCTGCCTGCTGCATTAAAAAAATATAAAGCAGATGTTTTTTTAAGCGCCGATGGTTTCTGTTCATTAAGAAGCAAAGTTCCGCAGTGCCTTGTTGTGCACGACCTTGCTTTTTTGCATTACCCGCATTTTATCCCTTCATTGCATTATTGGTATTACAAAAGATATACACCCCGTTACCTTAAAAAAGCAAAACAGGTCATTACTGTATCGGAATTTTCAAAAAAAGATATTATTGATCATTATCACATTCCTGTTGAAAAAATTGATGTGGTTTACAATGCGGCAGGCAGCGGTTTTCATCCGGCAGATGAAAGGGTAAAGGAAGAGTTTAAAATGAAATATGCTGATGGAAAGGAATATTTCTTTTTTGCAGGGGCAATTCACCCCCGGAAAAATTTAATGGGCCTGCTGAAAGCCTTTTCCTGGTTTAAGAAAAGGCAGCAGAGCAACATGAAGCTGATAATTGCCGGCCGCCTTGCATGGGATTATGAAGAACTGGTGGAATCGCTTAAAACTTTTCGCTTCAGGGATGATGTTAAACTGACAGGTTATTTGCCTGCTGATGAAATAAGCGGTTTAATGGCATCTGCCTATGCATTGGTTTATCCCAGCTATTTTGAAGGGTTTGGTATGCCGGTTCTTGAAGCCATGCAATCAGGTGTTCCTGTTATTGCTTCACAAACCAGCGCCATACCGGAAGTGGCCGGTAAGGCCGCTTTACTGGTTAACCCGGATAGCCATGAAGAAACCGGGCAGGCCATGGCATTATTGTATAAAGATGAAACCCTCCGCAGCAAACTTATTATTGAAGGTTTTGAAAGGGCCAAACAATTCAGCTGGGAAAAATCGGCCACACAAATATGGGAATTGCTGATTAAGACGGCATCCTGAAAATTTTAAACGTTAATTTTGCTGTTTTTGCACCAATAACACATGCTGATGAACCAATCTACTATTATTATTGATGTGGCCCTTGACCAGAATAAGATTCCCGAACAGATCAGCTGGAGTGCAGGCGGCTCCACGGCAGAGCAGGCACAAAAGGCAAAAGCAGTTATGGTTTCTTTCTGGGATGGAAATGATAAAGCCGCTTTGCGCCTTGATTTATGGACAAAAGATATGATGGTGGATGAAATGACAGATTTCTTTTACCAGACATTGATGACAATGGCTGATACATACAGCAGGGCCACACACCGGGAAGAACTGGTTGGGGAAATGAAAAGTTTTGCAAAGCAGTTTTATAAAAAATCAAAGGAACTGCAGGAAAAAGAAAATGTAAAATGAACAGTTACGATATCTTAAATTCTGAATTAAATAGTACAGGTAACGGTATGTCACTCGAAAAACAAATAAACGACCAGCTTAAAGCCGCCATGCTGGCAAAAGATGAAAAAACAACAAGGGGCTTGCGTGCAGTAAAAGCTGCTATTTTACTTGCCAAATCATCAGAAGGCGCCGCCGGTGAATTAAAAGAAGAAGATGAACTGAAGCTGTTGCAGAAACTTGTTAAACAAAGGAAAGAATCGCTTGAAATATTTGAGCAGCAAAACCGTGCTGATTTAGCAAAGAAAGAACAGGAGGAAATTGAAGTAATTGAAAAGTTTTTGCCAAAGCAGCTTACGGCTGATGAGCTTAAGACCATTCTTGCAAAAATTGTTGCTGATACCGGCGCATCTTCGCCGGCCGATATGGGAAAGGTAATGGGTGCAGCAACCAAACAACTGGCCGGCAAAGCAGATGGCAAAGCTATTTCAGCGCTGGTAAAAGAATTACTTTCAAAATAAAGGTGCATGTGGATTGATATTGTATTTGCAGTCATTCTGGTTGCTGCAGTTGTTAAAGGGTTAAGGCAGGGCCTGATTGTTTCTCTTTTTTCATTTGCCGGCCTGTTCATCGGCCTTGCAGCTGCATTAAAACTATCTTCCGTGCTTGCGGTTTACCTGCGTCAAAAATCACAATGGGAAAGCCACTGGTGGCCTTTTATTTCTTTTATTATTATTTTTCTTGTGGTAATGCTTGTGGTAAGATGGGTGGCGGGGATGATTGAAAAAACGGTGGAGTTTGCTTTTATGGGGTGGATCAATAAACTTGGGGGTTTTTTATTATATGCCTGCCTGTACACCATCATCTTCAGTATTGTATTGTTTTATGCCACAAGAATGAACCTGGTGAAGGAAGAAACAAAGCGGCAGTCGAAAGTATATTCATACATAGAGCCGTGGGGGCCTGCGGCAATCAGCGGGCTGGGAAAAGTAATACCCGGCCTGACGAATGTATTTGAAGACCTTCAGCAATTTTTCAAAGAAGCAGGCGATAAAATAAAGCCGCAATAACAGAAACCTGTCATGGCATCATTGTAAACAGCGCCAAATCAGGTAAAACCGGGCAGCATTATTTTCTTTACCCTTTCGTTCAGTATTTGACCGGAAAAAATTACTTTAGCATTTAACTGGCTGATTAAGACAGATTGCTGATGGAATACGAGATTAAACAAGACGGGAAGTTTAAATACATTGAAGAAGGCAACGGCGAGCCTTTGATGTTGCTTCATGGCCTTTTTGGCGCACTGAGTAACTTCATGGGACTCATTGAATATTTTCGCAAGCACAACAGGGTAATTGTGCCGATGCTGCCGTTGTTTGACCTTGACCTGCTCCATACAACTGTTGGCGGCCTGCAGAAATTTGTACACAAATTCATTGAGCACAGGGGTTACCGTAATATTAATTTGCTTGGTAATTCATTAGGCGGGCATGTGGCCCTGGTATATACGTTAAAACATCCTGAGCATATTAAATCACTTATACTTACAGGCAGTTCGGGTTTGTTTGAAAATGGTATGGGCGATACTTATCCCAAACGCGGCGATTACGAGTACATCAAAAAGAAAACACAGGTTACTTTTTACGACCCTCAGATTGCCACCAAAGAACTGGTGGACGAGGTGTATGAAATTGTAAACACCCGTTTAAAGGCCATTAAAATCATTTCTCTTGCCAAAAGTGCCATAAGAAATAATCTGGGCGAAGAACTCAATCAAATCAGGCAACCGGCGTTATTAATATGGGGTAATAATGATATTATCACCCCGCCTTTTGTAGGCAGGGAGTTCAACCGGCTCATTCCTAACAGCGAACTTTATTTTATTGACAAATGCGGCCATGCGCCCATGATGGAAGTGCCGGATGAATTTAACAGGATTTTGCACCAGTTTCTGCAAAAACTTAACGAACCTGCAGCGGTAGCGAAGTAATGTGCGTCTTATTTTAATTGTAAGCCTTTCAGCAAAATGTATTGCAGTCAGTTAATATCATCCGAAATCACCCCCCTCGGTATTTATGATACTGCCGGCGCAGCGCTCCGGCAAATGGAAGAGTTTATGGTTGAGTTCCTCCCTGTAACTGCGGAAGAAAAATACCTTGGCTTAATTGATAAAGAAGCGCTGCTGGAACAGCCCGGAGAGAACAGCATCCTTACCTTACATGATTCATTTGTAAAACCTTTTGTAAAAGGGAACGATTATTTTCTGCTGGCCGTTAAACAATGCCATACTTTTTATGTGGATATAATGCCTGTGGTTAATGACAAAAATGAATTGGAGGGAGTGGTTACCAGGGACACTTTGTTTCACCAGCTTTCGCATCTGATAGGGGTGGGGCAGCACGGCAGCCTTATTGTGCTTGAAATTGAAAACAAGGATTATTCACTGGGTGAGATCAACCGCCTGGTAGAATCAAATGACGCCATGATAACACAGCTGAATACCTGGTTTGATCCCACATCGCCTTATCATAGCGTAGTATTAAGAATTAATAAAGAAGAAGTTTCAGATACAGTCACCACATTTCAGCGGCATGGCTTTACGGTAAAATATTTCCTGGGCGAAGAATTGTACAGGAACGAATTGCAGAATAACCTTGAACACCTGATGAACTACCTCAATATCTGACACACGACTTTACCTCTTTCAGTTACGCATAAATATTTACTTAGAATAATTTCAGTACTTTAACGCCCTGATGAAATGGCTCTGGAAATACGGTTTGCCTGCTGTGATGCTCCTGTTCATCATCCCTGCTGCATTTAGCCAGGATAAAGAAGCGGAAGAAAAACAATTTGAAGACGGGGCCATATTAAAATCTTCTTTTGTTACCATACGTGAAATAAGACTCAGCGGAAACAGGATTACCAGGAAATACATTGTACTCAGGGAAGTACCTTTAAAACAGGGGGAAAAATATGCTTTGGCAGATATACAGGGCAACCTGCAACTGGCCCGGCAGAACCTGATGAACACTACGCTTTTTGTAGATGTATCTGTTGATTTTACCAACTGGTTCAATGATTCAATTGACCTTGTAATTGATGTAAAAGAACGCTGGTATTATTTCCCTGTTCCCTATTTTAAACCTGTTGACAGGAACTGGAATGTTTGGATCAACCAGTATAATGTAAGTTTAGACAGGGTGAATTATGGCCTTAAATTCATTGGCAACAATGTTACCGGCCGGAACGACAAAATGAACCTCTACCTTATTAACGGATATACCCGCCAGCTCTCCCTGAACTATACAAGGCCTTATGTGGACATGGAACTGAAACACGGGTATATTGTTGATGTATCATACAGCAGCAACAGGGAGGTAAATTACAATACCATACAAAACCAGCAGGCTTTTTTTAAAAACGAAAAATCTTTTGTAAGAGAAAGACTTGCCATTGGCGGCGGATATACTTACCGTGTGGGTTCAATAGCCAGGCATACATTAAGATTGGGTTATGTTTCAGAAAGTGTGGCAGATACTGTAGCGCTTATTAACCCGAAATATTTCGGGGATGGAAAGAGAAAACAGAAATTTCCTGAGTTTAAATATACTTATGAGTATTTTAAAGTTGATTACATTCCTTACCCGCTGAAAGGCCTGAAATGGGACTTTAGCTTTTTCAAACGGGGGTTTTCAGGAAACATTGATCTCTGGCAATTGAGCGGCAGCATTTCAAAATACTGGGATGTAACGCCAAAGATGTTTTTGACTTTGAGTGGCGAAGCCAGTATCAAGTTCCCGTTTGACCAGCCATTTTACAACCAGAGTTATCTTGGTTACGGCGATTCTTACCTCAGGGGACTTGAATATTATGTAATTGACGGTGTGGCCGGGGCTACAGTAAAAGGCACTTTCAGGAGGGAGCTGGCATCATTTAAATGGAAGACGGGTTTAAAATCACGTACATATGGCCGCATCCCCTTCCGCATATATGCAAAAGCATATGCTGATGCGGGGTATGTGTATAATAAAAACAACCGGCCGAACAATTCCCTCACCAATAAATTTCTTTATACAGGGGGGGTGGGATTGGATATTATAACCATTTACGATTTTGTACTTCGCCTTGAATACAGTTTCAACCAGTTGGGCGAAAGGGCCCTTTATTACCACAGTAAAGACAAGTAAGATAACATTAAGAAGCTTTATCAAATCTCTGTTACACATTTTGCTGATAAGCCGTTAGCTTTGTCCGGCGGGTATTGGGGTTCCGGAGGTGTTGGCGCCAACCGGCACAATTTATTATGTTTTGAAAGTAAAATGGCATCAGCCCTGCAAAGGCCGCTGCACTGAAGCATATAACTTTTTTAAAAATGAAAATTGCTATTTACAGCCGGGGAGGGGAAACGCTGCACAATGAAGACCTCCTTGCGCTGTTAACCGAACTGGAAAAAGAAAAGATAAGCGTGGTTATTTCAAAGGATTTTTTTGAGCAGGTAAGAAATGCGCTTACGGGAGCAGACAGGTATAAAACATTTTATTCTTCTGATGACCTGGATGAAAGTTTTGACAGCATCATCAGCCTGGGCGGAGATGGTACTTTGCTGGATACTGTTACCCTTGTAAGGGATAAAAACATCCCCGTGCTCGGTATTAATTTCGGGCGCCTTGGTTTTTTGGCAAGCATCGGTAAAGAGCATTTGCAAACGGCCGTAAAAGCGCTGGTTAACCGCACTTATGTTATTGATAAAAGAACGCTCATTCATGTTGACGCCAACATACCGCTTTTTGGAGAGACGCCTTATGGATTAAATGAATTTGCCATTCATAAACGGGATAACTCACCCATGATAAAAATCCATACCTACCTTAATGGCGAGTTTTTAAATACCTATTGGGCCGATGGCCTGATTGTGGCGACGCCAACCGGATCAACGGGTTATTCATTAAGCTGCAGCGGGCCGGTGGTTTTTCCTGAATCGGGAAGTTTTGTAATAACCCCCGTTGCCCAGCACAATTTAAATGTGCGGCCCATTGTGGTACCAGATGATAACATTATTTCATTTGAAGTAGAAGGCAGGGCCGACCAGTTTATCTGTGCGCTGGATTCACGAAGGGAAATTGTTGACAAAACAGTGCAGCTGGCTGTTAAAAAAGAATCTTTTACCATCAGTCTTATACGGCTCAACGAAAGGAGTTTTCTGCAAACCCTGCGTGAAAAACTTGCATGGGGTTTTGATACGAGGAATTGACACCTCACTCCCGCCTGGGGCGGGACAGGCCCAACCCTCTCAAGGGGAGAGGGGGAGATGTAACTTATCACCTTTTGTCCTGTATCAATAGTAAAACCGGCAAAAAGCCAGAATTAAGAGTTTCCTTAACAGAAACAAGTTTTATTTTCGTTAACACAAAACAGCTATACCCCGTATGAGATTTTTATTTTCTGCAGTATTGTTTCTTTTTTTACTTACAGGCCCGGCATATGCCCAGCCCCAGGCTACTGTTTATGAAGGTGAGATTGGCGTTTCCCTGGGCGCAGCACATTATTTTGGCGACCTGAACACCCGTGCAGGCATCAACCGGCCCAAACCGGCGATAGGTTTATTCTTCCGCAAGCAGATAGGCCCTTATATCGGGGTACGTGTGGGTGGGCATTATGCACAGGTGGGATATTCGGATGTATATAGCAAAAACGAATTCCAGCAGCGCAGGAACCTGAGTTTTAATTCAAACTTATGGGAACTTGCCCTGCAGGGAGATTTTAATTTCTTTCGTTTTGAACCCGGAAACCCCGGGTATCAGTTTACGCCTTATGTAACCATTGGCGCAGGCATTTTTAATTTTGATCCTTACGCATATCTTGACGACCAGAAATATTTTTTGCGCAACCTCGGTACAGAAGGCCAGGGATCATCTTTATACCCGGAACGCCAGCCATACGCTACGATGGGTTTTTGTTTTCCGATAGGCATGGGCATAAAATACAATGTCAATTCAAGGCTCAATGTATCTTTTGAAATAAGCCACCGCTTTACCAATACCGATTACCTCGATGACGTGAGCACCACATATGCAGGCCCCGCAGCATTTCAGTCCGGTACACCAGCCTTTTTTTTACAGGACCGCTCTTATGAAACCGGGCCATTGATTGGCGAAGCAGGAAGGCAAAGAGGTTTCAGCGGGCAAAAAGACCAGTACATTTTTGCAGAAGTAAGTTTATCATTTGCGCTGAGCTCCTATCGCTGCCCGCAGGCGAAGTATTGAATACCCTGACGGCGGCTCAATGCCCCGTCAGCGGTTTGAAAAGTTAAGCAAACAATATTAATTTCACTTTTTATGAAAACTTCTTCTGACCTGCGTAAACAGGTTAAAAAATACATTGATACAGCCGACGACAAAACGGTGAAAATGATACACGCCATGCTTGAAGCGGAGAAGGAAGATGACTGGTGGGATGACCTGCCTGCAGAAATAAAGGCGGAAATAGACAAAGCCCTTGAAGAGCTGGATAAGGGAAAGGGCATCCCGCATGAACAGGTTGTGAAAAGATACAGGAAATGGTTTACAAGGTAATATGGTCTCCGCTTGCATTGCACACTTACATCAGCAATATTGAATACCTTGAAACAGCATGGACAGAGAGGGAAGTAAGAAATTTTATTGCCTCTGTTAAACGGAGGCTGCTGATTTTATCATCTCAGCCGCAAACGCGAAGAATAACCAACCTGCGCAAAAATATAAGGAAGACGGTTATACACAAACGGGTTATTTTGATTTACAGGGTTAAGCCAATGAAGCATGAAATTGAGTTGCTGTATTTTTTCAATACCCGCCGCCGCCCGGGCAGGCCGCCAGGTTTAAAATAAGCCGCTTGTTGATTGTGAGGGATTATTCATTTTTCCGCCTTCGTCTGCACGGGGGTCATAGAGCTTAGGGCTGGTTTTGCGCATTGGCATAAGACCCTGTGTTTTTTATCCGTCAATTTAAACCCGGGGTTTGATCCTGAGCCGCATATCCATCGCAATGAGACCCCGGGCTGACAGAAAAATCCTTAAATGAAAGTTTTATTCATACTTACGACAATAGTTTTATTTTCTTGTCAATTACAACAGGAAACCAAAACAAAAAATGAGCAAAAACAATTAAAAGCTGATGACCCTTTATCGGTTCAGCAGAAACCAGATTCTGTAAAAATTATTCACACTGCTCCACCTTCATTCCTTGACAGCATTAATGGGAAATATAAGTTATCTATCGCACAGATAAAAAATCATACTTCGGTTGATAGTGTTTATTACACGGGAATGTTTGCAGATGTTGGGTTTACTGGCGATACAGTTTTTAATTTTTATAGAGGGTTTAGCGGAGCTGTAATTGACTATGATGATAGACGATCTTGCGTTTATAAATTCCTATTGGTATTTAATCCTGTGAGTAATCAAAATATTGCTAACAAAATAATTTATACGGATTGTGATCACGATGAGAGCGCAGATTATATAACTCTGCGTTATAGGTTGTTAAATGATTCAACCTTTGAAACGACTGAAACCCAGTTTCCAGCAAAGAGCAAAGCCCCCAAAATAGAAAAACTTAAATGGAAAATTAGTAATAACGGGATAATACAGTTACCTCGGTAATGTTTCAAATTAGTTGGTGACAAACTAGAACAAAAAAGTAAATCGTTTACAAGGGCTTATTTCGTGCCCTTGTTCTTTTTTATCCGTCAATTTAAACCCGGGGTCTCATCCTGCGCCGCATATCCATCGCAATAAAGACACCGGACTGCCACAACTCCGAAATAGAGCCACCGGATTGCTATTTCCATTTCATTTAGCAGTGCAGGCACAACAAGCGCTGATCGGCGGCAATAACCCGGTTACATAATCTTCCCCATACATATTAAAACATTTATCTTTGCCGAAAGTCAGTTCCGTATAATGCGTAACTGACTTTTACCGTTACAGGAGTATGTCGCAGAAAGAGCAGATTGATATGACCCGGCTGCCACGCCATATTGCCATTATAATGGATGGCAATGGAAGATGGGCGCAGGAAAAAGGACAAGACCGTCTTTACGGGCATTTTCATGGGGTGGAAAGTGTACGCGACATTGTGGAGGGCTGTGCTGAACTGGGCATTGAGTATTTAACGCTTTATGCATTTTCAACCGAAAACTGGAACCGTCCTGCAACAGAAGTAACCGGGCTGATGGAACTGCTTGTAGAAACCATCCGCAAAGAAGTGCCCACTTTAAATAAAAACAATATCCGTCTGCATGTTATCGGCGACAGGGAAATGCTGCCCGTTTATGCATTAAAAGCATTGGACGAAGCCCTTGAACTTACCAGCCACAATACGGGGCTTAACCTGGTAATGGCATTGAGCTATAGCTCCCGCTGGGAACTGGTGAATGCGGTAAAGATGATAGCACACGATATTAAAGACGGCAGGATTGACCCCGTTAGTATTACACACGATACCCTGCAGCAATACCTTTGCACCAGCGCTTTTCCCGATCCGGAACTGATGATACGCACCAGCGGGGAATTCCGCATAAGCAACTTTTTATTGTACCAGTTAGCGTATGCTGAACTTTATTTTACCGACACCCGATGGCCCGATTTCCGCAAGGAACATTTGTATGAAGCCATCGTTGAATTTCAGAAAAGAGAAAGGCGTTTTGGAAAAACAGGTGCGCAGGTACAGGAAGAAGTGGGAAGCCAATAGCAGTCGTCAGTCTGCAGTAGACAGTACAGCAGTCGCCAGTCTATAGTCTGCAGCCTGTGGTCTGTTGTCCATGGTCTGTTGTCCACTTCCACGCATTCCTTAAAAATCCTCATTAGCACTGCTTTTCGCATAGAATTATTTCTCATTAAAGAAGCTTCATTTAACAAAGCATTTCAATAAATCCCGTTAATTTGCCCACCGAAAAATCAACCGGATGCTCCGAACCTGTACTCATGCCTTTTTTTTTATTGGCCTGGTGTTGATGTTTACCAAAGCTGCTGCTCAAAACACAGATACCATTCCCCCTGCTAAAACTGATACAGTCCCGTCAAATGTATCTGTTGACCCTGAGCTGCTTGCTATCCTTCAGGCAAAAGTTCCCAAAAAATATATTATTGCCGACATTAAAGTAAACGGCGCCAAATTTTTTGACCCCACACTTGTTATATCCATTTCCGGTTTAATGGTGGGTGATGAAGTAACGCTGCCCGGCGGCGACAACTTTTCTAAAGCCATAACCAAACTGTGGTCGCAAAACATGTTTACCAACCTGAAGGTTTACATTACAAAGCTTGAAGGAAGAAATATCTGGGTGGAAATTGATGCAGTAGAGCGGCCCATGCTTTCTGATTTTAAATTCAAAGGGGTAAAGAAAGCAGAAGCGGATGAACTGGAAACCAAATCTGCTTTATCGAGGAGCAGGGTGGTTACAGAAAACATGAAGATTACAGCAGTTGAAAATATACAGAAATTTTTTGTTGAAAAGGGTTTTGCAGGCGCCACTGTAAGAATTGAAGAAATAAAAGATACCAATGCCCTTAATAAAGTGATATTGTTTTTCTACATCACCAAGGGTAAAAAAGTAAGGGTTGACGACATCCACTTTTTTGGCAATGAAAGTGTAAGCGAGTTAAAGCTTAAGAAGCAACTGAAAGGAACAAAGGAAAAAACGAGGATCACACTCTATCCGGCAAAAGACAGCAGCGCTTTTGGCGAAGTAAAACGGATGACCTTTAAAGAATACCTGAAGAAAAAAGGCTTTCTTTCGCCTTCCAAAACACGGGATTTCTTAGACCCCTATTTCAGGTTTAAACTGTTCAGCTCAGCCAAGTTTAACGAGAAGAAGTTTGAAGAAGACAGGGAAAAAGTAATTGAATATTATAATTCTCTCGGCCACAGGGATGCCCAGATAAAAGAGTATAAAATCACACCCAATTCAACAGGCAACCTGATTGTTGATTTAAAAATAGACGAAGGCCATAAATATTATTTCGGCAACACCACATGGCGCGGCAATACCAAGTATTCCGATTCCATACTCACTTATCTTTTAGGTATTAAGAAAGGGGATATTTACAATATTGACATCCTGAATAAAAAATTAGGCAAACAACTTTCACCGGAAGGGGGCGACATCAGTTCGCTTTATATGGACGATGGTTATCTTTTCTTCAGGGTGGAGCCGGTTGAAACGGCTGTGTACAATGATACGATTGATCATGAAGTCAGGATCATTGAAGGCCCGCAGGCAACCATTAAAAACGTAAACATCAGCGGAAACGAAAAAACAAAAGAGTATGTAATTAGGCGTGAACTGCGTACACTGCCAGGCGAAAAATTCAGCCGTGCAAACCTTATCCGTTCACAACGTGAAATTGCCAACCTCGGATATTTTGACCAGGAAAAAATCGGCATTAACCCCGTGCCCAATCCTGATGACGGAACGGTTGATATCAATTATAGTGTGGCGGAAAAATCATCTGACCAGCTGGAGCTAAGCGCCGGATGGGGTGGGGGCATCGGCCTTACAGGCACACTTGGAATTTCCTTCAACAACTTTTCAATAAAAAATATTTTCAATAAGAAATCATGGGACCCGCTCCCTTCAGGCGACGGGCAAAAGCTCAGCCTTCGTTTTCAGAGCAACGGGAGGTTTTTCCGTTCCATCAACTTTTCGTTTACTGAACCCTGGCTTGGCGGTACAAAGAGAAATGCATTTACCATAAGTTTTTACAACAGCAAATTCTCCAATGCATACAACCCTTTAACCGGCCTTTTCGATAAAAGATATTCTGATTCATCTTTTCTTACAGCAACAGGCGTAACCCTTTCACTGGGCAAACAATTGCAATGGCCAGACGATTTCTTTACCCTGATTTATTCCCTCAACTTTATAAAATACCAGGCGAAGAACTATCCCATTTTCCCGGGTTACAGCAATGGCACATCAACCAATATCAGTTTAAAACTGGCTTTGGCAAGAAACTCGGTTGACCAGCCCATCTTCCCCAGGAGCGGGTCAAACTTTTTACTGAGTGCACAGTTTACACCACCATGGTCTTATATAAAAGGCATTAATGAAACAGATCCTTTCAGGTTAGTTGAATTTCACAAATGGCGCTTAACCACCGAATGGTTTGTGCCCATTGGCAGGCCAACAGGCGCTGACAAAAGCAGGCAGTTTGTGTTGCGTATGGCGGCCAAGTATGGTTTTATCGGGCGTTACAACAATAACCTGCCCATCTCTCCATTTGAAAGGTTCCAGGTGGGTGATGCAGGTTTAACCAACAACTTTGGCGTTATCGGGTATGATATTATAGCGCACAGGGGTTATCCTGTTTACCAAACCTCCGACCCAACCGTTAACCCCGATATTCAGCAGGCAACACAGTTCTTTACCATATTTAATAAATACACCATGGAACTGCGTTATCCGTTTGTTACCAATCCCAGCAGCACCATTTATGGTTTAGCCTGGTTTGAGGCGGCTAACGGATGGTACAGCTTTAAGGAATGGAACCCCTTCCGCCTGAGGCGTTCAGTGGGTGTGGGTATGCGTTTCTTCCTGCCCATGTTTGGCCTTCTCGGATTTGATTACGGCATCGGCCTTGACCGGATTACAGGAAGCGGAAAACTGAGGGATGCTTCCCGCTTTACCTTTATGCTTGGCTTTGAGCCGGAATAAGATTACTGAACGGCGTGACTTTTGTTATTGTTTAACTTCCGTTTTGCCACTCTATCTTAGTTTCGTAACTCTATTCAAAATAAAATATTATGATATGAAAAGGGTACTTTTTGTTTCTTGTTTCCTTGTTCTTGCCGCTTTTACCGTTCAGGCGCAGCGCTATGCCATTATTGATACCCGGTATATACTTGACAAATTACCCGAATACAAAGAAGCCCAGAAAAAGCTGGACCAGTTCAGCGAGCAATGGCAAAAAGAAATTGACGCCAAAAGCTCCGAACTGGACCAGATGTACCGCAATTTTGAAGCGGAGCAGGTAATGCTGAGCGAAGATTTGAGGAAAAAAAGGGAAGATGAACTATTTAACAGGGAAAAAGACCTGCGTGACCTGCAAAAAAAACGCTTTGGTTTTGAAGGCGACCTGTTTAAAAAAAGACAGGAACTCATAAAACCCGTCCAGGACAAGGTTTACAATGCCGTTCAAAAGCTGGCAGTAAACAGGCAATATGATTTTATTTTAGACAAAAGTGAAGGAATAACCGTTATCTTTGCCGACCCAAAATTAGACAAGAGCGATGATGTGCTGAAGGAATTGGGGGCTAAATAGATTGTTTATACAGCTGTTTGCTTACACCCTATTGCTGTTAAAGTAATGCCAAAGCAACCTGTAAAGACAACTCAGAATATTGTAAAACCTACTTTAAAAAAATAACAAAACAAGATGCTGATGAAAAAGTTAGTTTTATTTGGTTTGATGGTGATGGGGCTGCTGGTTTGCGGTAACCTTTCCGCCCAAACCAAAATTGCTTTTGTGAGCGTTGATGAAGTGGTGCAACTGATGCCAGAATACAAAAAAGCCGTAGGCGACCTTGCACAATACGACAGCGCTTTGCAGATTAATTATGCTGAAACACTCAGGGAATTAAACCGCCAGGATAGTATGTATAAAGCTGATTCTGTCAAATGGTCAAACGCCATAAGAACAGCAAACAGGGAAAAAATGAAAAAACTACTGGTAGAACTGCAGCAATACGAGCAAACTTACCAGCAGCAAATGCAGGCCAAGCAGGAAGAACTGATGGCGCCCGTTGCACAAAAGGCAAATGCCACCATACAGGATGTGGCCAAGACCTCAGGCTATACTTATGTATTAAGAAAAGAAGCATTACTTGTGTTTCCTGATGCAGACGACCTGTTACCGCTTGTGAAAAAGAAATTGGGATTAACCACGGCTGCTGCGCCGCCCAAAACGCCGGTAAAAAGCAATTAAAAAATAGTTTCCAAAAAAATACAGGGTTGAAGGCAATGCGCTTTCAACCTTTTTATTTTTGCTGATATGTCATTTAATCATCCCATAGGTGTTTTTGATTCCGGTTACGGGGGCCTAACTGTTCTCCGTGAAATCGTGAAGAAGCTTCCCCGGTACGATTACATCTATCTCGGCGATAATGCAAGGAGCCCTTACGGCACACGTTCATTTGATACGGTTTATCATTATACGCTCCAGTGTGTAAAATATCTTTTCAGCAAAGGGTGCCCCCTTGTAATACTGGCATGCAATACAGCATCTGCAAAAGCATTAAGGACCATACAGCAAAAAGATTTACCTCTTATTGACCCGCAGAAAAGGGTGCTTGGGGTCATCAGGCCTACCAGCGAAATAATCGGAGGATACAGCAGTACAGGAAATGTGGGCATCCTTGCTACAACCGGAACAGTTCAGTCGCAATCCTATCTTATCGAAATGGAAAAATTTTTTCCAGCTGTAAAGGTTTACCAGGAGGCATGCCCCATGTGGGTTCCGCTGGCAGAGAACAATGAACAGCACAGTGCAGGCGCTGATTACTTTGTAAAAAAGCACATTGATAATATCTTTTCAAAACAAAAGCACATTGATGTGTTGCTGCTGGCCTGTACCCACTACCCGCTATTGAAAGATAAGATTGAGGAGTTTCTTCCTGAAGGG
>JANRKT010000195.1:0-18227 GCA_033763355.1 Chitinophagaceae bacterium
GCAGACCGGTTTGTAAACATCCTGCCGGAAGTGGATATACCGGGTCATAGCCTTGCGGCAATTGCATCATACCCCGAACTGTCATGCACACCCGGCGCCGATAAATACCGCGTACGCTCAGGCGAAAAAATAATGAACTGGATGGGCGGAGGAAAATTTACTGCGCTTGTTGACAATACGCTCTGTCCTGCCAATGAAAAAGTATATGAATTTATAGATAAGGTATTTACAGAAGTGGCGCAGCTTTTCCCTTTTGAATACATCCATATGGGCGGTGATGAATGTGCCAAAAACTTTTGGGAGAAAAGTGATGCCATTAAAGCCCTGATGCAGAAAGAAAATTTAAAAGACATGCACGAAGTGCAGAGTTATTTTGTAAAAAGGGTAGAGAAGATCATTCAGTCCAAAGGCAAAAAGATGATTGGATGGGATGAAATACTTGAAGGAGGACTTGCATCAAGTGCAACGGTAATGAGCTGGCGCGGCATGAAGGGCGGCATTGAAGCGGCTAAAATGGGCCATGAAGTGGTGATGAGCCCCACTACTTTTGTTTACATTGATTACATGCAGGGCGACGCTGCTATTGAACCGCCGGTATATGCTACGTTGAGGTTAAAGAAAAGTTATGAGTTTGATCCCGTACCGGAGGGTGTGGATGCAAAACTTATTAAAGGCGGGCAGGCCAATTTGTGGACAGAACAGGTTTACAACATGCGTCATGCACAATACATGACATGGCCACGTGGCCTCGCCATTGCTGAAGCGGTATGGAGCCCAAAGGAAAACAGAAACTGGAATGATTTTGTAACAAGGGTAGAAAAGCAGTTTGAGCGTTTTGATATTTCAGAAACCAAATACGCCCCAAGCATTTACGACCCCATCTTTACTGCCAAAAAAGATACGGGTGAAAAGGTAATTGTGGAAATGGCAACCGAAATTGAAGGGCTGGACATACATTACAGTTTTGACAATTCTTTCCCCGATAAATTTTATCCGAAATACAAAGAACCCCTGCCGGTACCCAAAGATGCATCCGCATTGAAAGTAATTACTTACCGCAACAGCAAACCAATGGGCAGGATGATTGTTATACAGGTAGCAGAACTGAAGAGGAGGGCGGGTATAAAATAAGTTTATAAATTATAAACTCTCCCGGTTTTTGCAAACCCAGGAGAGCTTTAGTCAGCATCGTACATAATCCCGGCCGCCGCCCTTATCTTATCCAATGTTTCCATCAGCAATAGCGTATCAGCAAAGCTCATAACCGGGCTTTCAATCAGTCCCCTTCGCAGGCAATCCCCCACATGCCTTGCTTCGTATTGATAACCCCATCCTGGTTCTTTGTGGTATTCTATAATTTGTCTGGTATCCACTCTTCCTGGGTAGTATTCAATTGTCGTGCTGGGTTCATAAAATCGGGAACTAAGGCGGATTCGTCCCCGGTTGCCGCAAATATCTGCTTCAGTTGCCAGGTTTGAACAGAATGTAGAAAAAAGCTGCGCCATTGCGCCATTGTTGTATCTGAACAACACTGCGCATTGTTCATCCACTCCTGTTGAGTGCGGCGTCATTGATGCTTCAATGATATCGGGTTTTCCCAAAACTGACAGGGCGATGAATACATTGTAAATGCCGATATCAAGCAATGTGCCCCCGCCAAGCGCAGGGTCAAATAACCTTGCAGGAACAGGCGGGGTGGGTGCAAAACCAAAGTTTACCAGTACAGATTTTAATTCGCCTAAGAGGCCCTGCCTTATCATTTCCTGCATTTTATTATAATGCGGCATAAACTTCGTCCACAAAGCTTCCATCAGGAATACTTTTTCCTTTCTTGCTGTTTTTATCATCTCTTTTGCCTGGCGGGTGTTGATGGCAAAAGCTTTTTCGCACAACACCGCTTTTTTATGCTGAAGGCATAATAAAGTATGTTCATAATGTAGCCCGTGTGGTGAAGCAACGTATATCACATCCACTTCAGGGTTTTGCACCAGGGCTTCGTAATTGTTGTGACGGTAACGTACAGGAAATTCGTTTGCAAAAGCATCAACGGCTTCCCCGCTGCGTGAACCTGCCGCCACCAGTTCAGCATCCTGAACATATTTAAGGTCAGCCGCAAATTTTCTTGCAATGCGGCCGCAGCCTAATATTCCCCATCGTATAAGCTGAGACATGAATTGAATTTTGATACAATTTAGCTGATAGCTGTAAAAACAAAGTAATTAAAGCAGCTTTTCTTCTTTTAACCAGTTATAACAATCCCACACACATTTTTCAAGCGGAACAATTTTAAAATCCAGTTCCCTTACGGCTTTTTCACTGGAGTAATAAACATTTCTTCTTGTGGTAGCCTGCGCCAGTTCAATGGTTAAAGGTGGCTCTTTGCCGGTGATGTATGAAACAGCAGTAAGCAGTGCCGCCAATGCTTTAATAACAAAAGCAGGTCCAACAGGAGGGGCTTTTTTTCCAATCAGCTTTGCTACTTCTCTGGCAAAATCAGCAATGGGTCTGTTTTCTCCGCCCAATAAATAATTGCTTCCGTTCTCACCATGATCTACTGCATTGATATGTGCCTTTACCACTTCATCAACATGGGCAAAACACAGCAGGCCGGGTGTATTAAATGGAAATTTATTATCTCTCAGCAAAAAAAATGTTCTGCCCCATGTGTGTGCATCATAAGGCCCCAGTACAGCGCCGGGGTTCATCACCACCACTTTCATTTCATCCATGGCAAGCAGCGCTTCTTTTTCACCTGCCCATTTGGTGCGGCAATAATTGATGTTGGAAATGTTGCCCAGTTGAGGGGTATTTTCATCTATTGTCCCCCTTGCTTCACCCCATGCTTCAATGCTGGAAGTATGAATAAAACATTTGGCCTTTTTCTGCAGCGCTGCATTTACCACATTTCTTGTTCCTTCTGTATTAACCTTTGTTTGCCGTTTGTTGTTTTTTGACCAGAAACTGGTATCTCCTGCAACATGAAAAACAGCACCCGGTTGTGCGGGCATTGCATTATGAATGGAGCTGTAATCAATAACATCTCCCTTTACAAGTTTTACAGGAAACCGTTGCAGGCATGCGCTGTTGTCCTCGTTCCTGTACAGGGCTGTCACATCCCATCCTCTTTCAATCAGTTGCTTAACAAGGTTTACACCTATAAAACCGGATGCCCCTGTTACAAATGCGGTTCTTGCCATAATCCCTCAGTTATGATAAAATTAACAGCTTTTATTTTGCCGGGGTGGTATGGCGTCGCATCTGTATAAAGATTTGACTTTCCATAGCCTGGTTTGCAATAACAGACCGGGATTATCAGTTAAATTGCCGGTTGAAACCATTTGCTGATAAAACCTTTTAAATGAAGCAGTCCTTATCGCTTATCTTTCTCTTTTTTGTTTTTACGGCATCAGCACGTAAAGTGTATAATGTTTTCAAACCCGGTCAGGAATTTCATTGCTGGACCTGCGATTTTATGAAAGAGCATAATCTTAACCGCGGTGATACGGTTGTAATAAGCCAGGGCACATACGGCCATACCGTAATATCCAATTGCTTTGGTATCACTTTTCAAAACGAGGGGCAGGTGGTATTCAATGGCGGTTTCAATTTTGAAATGCCTTCGTCGGATAATAAGTTAATTGGTAATGGTACTCCCGGAATAAAGTATGGCATATTGATTAAAGACACAGAGTATTTTGCAGGGAGGTGGTATGCCTGGGGCAATATGGAAATTGCTTTTGTGGCTGTTAAAAAAGCAAAGATGGGTTTCCAGGTAAAAACAGAACCTGACTGGGATTATAAAAAACAACCGACCCGGATAAGCATTCATGACCTGCTGATAGAAGATGTGGAGCAGGAAATGCTGTACATCGGCTCAGATAACCTGGGGGGATCATACATTACCGGCGGCATACGCCGGGTAACAGGCAGAAGAAGCGGACGTGACGGCATACAGGTAAGAAACGGAAATTTTGTTATTGAAGACAATGACCTGAAAGATGTAGGCCTTAATAATGAAGGTGGCCACCAGCATGGTATATTAATAGGTGGAAACAGCAACGGCGGGACAATACGCAAAAACAAAGTAGAGAATGCAGTTGGCTATGGCATATTTGTAAATGGCTTTGGAAATATTTTTATTGAGTGCAATGAAATCATCAACTCAGGAAACAGCGCCGTATTTACCAAGAACTATGAAAAATATGAAGACCTGCAGAAAACAGGTTACCAGAAATTTTACATCCTCAACAACAAACTGCACTCCCGCAACCTCCGCACCATTGAAATGTATTATGATGGCAACAACGGTTTACGTGGCGAAGCTGTAATCAGCAATAACAGGGTTAATAACACGGTTTACAGTGAAATGAAAAAAACGCAGCAATCAAACAATGGTAAAACGGCAAAGACAGAGTGCACTGTACATGCATCAACAGCAGTGACCACAAAGAAAATTGTCCGAAAGAAATAGCGACTTATAATATCAGTTCCTCAACTGGCTTCACCCTCCATTTTTTCCACAGCCACTGTATAACTTTTATATAGGCTTACCCGGCTTGATGTTTGTGTATAAGAAGTGAATAATTATGGACGGGTACAGAGTACCCTCCGCTATTTTACTGGGCTATTCAGCTAAATTTGCCCACTTATTAAAAAAAATCCGAACTGTGCGATTAAAGAGCTTAGAAATCAAAGGTTTTAAAAGTTTTGCTGACAAAACAACCATCAATTTCGACGAGGGGGTTACAGGTATAATCGGCCCTAACGGATGCGGTAAAAGCAATATTGTTGACAGCATACGCTGGGTAATCGGCGAGCAAAAAATCAGCCAGCTCCGCAGTGAAAATCTCGAAAGCCTCGTATTTAACGGGTCAAGAACACGTTCCGCATCAGGCCTTGCAGAAGTAAGCCTCACTTTTGAAAATACCAGGAACCTGCTGCCCACTGAATTCAGCACCATTACCATTACCCGTAAGTTTTACAAAAGCGGGGAAAGTGAATACAGGCTGAATGATGTGCAGTGCCGTCTTAAAGACATTCATAATCTTTTTCTTGATACCGGTGTAACCACCGACAGCTATGCCATTATTGAACTTGGCATGGTGGATGACATTATTAAAGATAAAGACAACAGCCGCCGCCGCATGCTGGAACAGGCTGCCGGTATTTCTATTTATAAAACAAGGAAGAAAGAGGCCAAATTAAAACTCGACGCCACTGAACAGGACCTGGCACGCATTGAAGATTTATTGTTTGAGATCAACAACCAGTTAAAGACTTTAGAAAGCCAGGCCAAAAAAGCAGAGAAGTATTACGAGATAAAAAGGGAATACAAAACTGCAAGCGTTGAACTGGCCAAAGCGGCGCTGGAAGGTTTCAACCTCACTTATAAAGATTTAACTGCACAACAGCAATCTGAAATTGACAAGCGCATTCAATTAGAAGCGCAGGTTGCACAGGAAGAAGCGGCCCTGGAACAGGAGAAACTTGTTTTTATTGAAAAAGAAAAAGCCCTGCAGGCCATGCAGCATGCTTTTAATAACCTGCTGAATGACGTACGCAATAAAGAAAGTGAAAAGAACCTGGGCACGCAGCGGTTGCAATACCTGAAAGAAAGGGAGACATCGCTGAAAGAGTTTTTGGATAAAGCGGAAGTTCAGGTAAAAGGTATTGAAGAAAGCATTGCGTTTACACAGCAGCATGTTAATGAAGAAGAACAACAGTTGCGGCAGTTGCATGCAAAATTAGATGAACTGAAAAATGAAGTGGAAAGCAAACGCAGGGCATTTGATGAAAAGCGCTCTGCCGTAGATGAATTGCGCCGTGAAACCATTGCATTGCAAAGGCAGCAGTTTGAAGCGGAAAAACAGGTAGCAGTTGCCGATTCTTCTATACAGAATTTTCAAAGGGCTATTTATCAGTTGAAAGAAGAACAGCAGGAAAGGCAAACGCAGTTGCAGCAACTGGACCAGGAGAAAAAACAGAAGGAACAGCAACTTGAAGAAAAGAAAACTGACCTGCAGCAGTTGCAACAGCACCATGACTATACCAAAGAACAAATTCTGCAAACACAATCAATACTTGAGCAGCTCCGTGCTGAACTTGCAGAAGAGAACCGCAAGCTGGATGCAAGGCAAAATGAATACGACCTGCTGAAAAGCCTGATTGATTCCATGGAAGGCTATCCGGAAAGCGTAAAGTTTTTGCACAACAATCCCAACTGGAACCAGTCTGCACCAATACTCTCTGATATTATTTATGTAAAGGAAGAATTCCGTGCGGCTGTTGAAAATGTGCTGGAGCCTTACCTTAATTATTATGTGGTAAACGACCTGCAGGAAGGGTTGCAGGCCGTGCACCTTCTCGACTCCAACCAGAAAGGCAAAGCTAATTTCTTTTTATTGGATAAACTGAATGGCGTACCTGCCGGGATTGATCAGTTGCATGAAGTAAGCGGCACCATCCCTGCTTTACATGTTGTAGAATACGACGGCAAATACAGCAATCTTATAAAATATTTACTGGCCAATGTATTTATTGCTGAAGATGATAACGTTTTGGCCAACGCCAACGGGCATATTATCCTCGAAAAACATGGTAAATATGTAAAAGGGAAGTATTCATTAAGCGGCGGCAGCGTTGGCTTGTTTGAAGGGAAAAAGATTGGCCGTGCAAAGAACCTTGAAAAGATCCGTGAACAGATTGAGCAGCAGGAAAACGTAGTAAACAACCTGAAAGCAGCCATACAGGCAAGGCACAATGAAGTGATTGGTTTCAATACGCAGCTTAAAGAATCTGCAATCAGGCAAACACAGGAGCAAATCAATGCAATAGGCAACCAGGTTTTTTCATTGCAAAATAAAATTGAAAACCTCAATCACCTTGAAGAAAGCGGTACGAAGAGGTCAGAAGAATTACAGGTGCAATTACAGCAGAATTACGATGCTATTTCATCAGTAAGGGATGAACTGGAAAAGTTCAATACCCAATTGCAGGAACTGAGCGATACCATGCAGGGCGTTGAGCAGGAATATGCCGTTGCAGAAAATGAGTACAACACAGCAAATGCATCTTATAACGAAGCCAACCTTCAGTTTACCCGCCAGCAAAGTAAAGTAAATGCATTGCAGCAGGAACTGGAGTTTAAAAACAACCAGCTCAGGGACCTTTCGCAACAGGTAGAAAACAGCAAGGCCCAGTTGGAAGATGCGGCAGCGCAGATTGCAGATACAGATAAACTGCTTGCTGAAATGGAACAAACCCTCATCAGCCTTTTGCACAGCAAGGAGGAAGAAGAGAAAAAACTGAATGAAACAGACCAGGCATATTATAACCTGCGCAATACATTAGCTGAAAAGGAAAGTGAGTTGCGCCACCTGCACAAAGAAAAAGAGCAGGTTGATTTCCTGTTAACTGAAATAAAAGATAAGGTTAATGAACTGAGGCTGCAACTGGCAGGTATTAAAGAAAGGCTGAATGTTGAATTTAAAATTGACCTTGATGCCATAATAGATGAGCCCCGTACAACGGATACATCGCTTGAAGACCTGCAAGCCGTATGCGACAGGATGAAAAAGAGGCTGGAGAATATTGGTGAGGTAAACCCCACAGCAATTGAAGCTTTCCAGGAAATGAAGAAACGGTATGAATTTATACTTGAACAGAAGAATGACCTGGTAACAGCAAAAGAAAGCCTGCTGCAAACCATTGAAGAAGTAGAAGCCACCGCAAACCAGAAATTCCTTGACACCTTTAACGAGGTAAGGGATAACTTCCAGAAAGTGTTTAAGGCATTGTTTACGGAAGAAGATACGGCCGATATGATACTTGAAAACCCGGAGAACCTTGCCGAGACGGGAATTGATATTATCGCCAAGCCCAAAGGTAAACGGCCTACTTCTATAACGCAACTGAGCGGCGGTGAAAAAACACTCACGGCTACTGCATTGCTGTTTGCCATTTATCTCATCAAGCCTGCGCCTTTCTGTATTCTTGATGAAGTAGATGCGCCGCTGGATGATGCCAATGTGAACAAGTTCACCAGCATGATCCGCAAGTTCAGTGAAGATTCGCAGTTTATTATTGTTACCCATAATAAAATGACGATGTCGGCAGTGGATATTATTTATGGCGTAACCATGCAGGAACCCGGTGTGAGCAAGCTGGTGGCGGTTGATTTCAGGAACCTGAATTAATAAACTAAACAGACCGCCGTAGTTTCCAAAAACTACGGTGGTCTTCGGTATAAGAAATTAAAGATGCTTACTATCCAATATATATGATCCGCTTTTTTTGATTGATACCTATTACCCATAAAAACGGAAGCGCTGCAAAGCGTATGAAGAAGGTCTGGTTTATACCGGACTTTTTTTTTACCCCGTCTGACCGTCCCGGTCTGACGGAAAAAGCAGGTGTATGAAAAAGTATAAACTGATTACCGAGATTACTGTACTCATCCTCTCTGGTGTTATTGCTTACCTCATATCTCTTTATTCAGGCAAAAGACAGAGTTTTTATGAAATTTACCTGGTATACCGTGTTAGCCTTTCTACCATTATACTAACGTTTCTCTATTATATTGCTACTGCCCTGATGAAAAAATATTGGATGTTATTGTTGATTGTGGCTGTTATATTAAATACCGCATTTGGCTTTTATTTGTATAAAATTCATTCCTGATTTATGCGTACCATCCTGCTCCTTCTTTTCTCCAACATCTTTATGACATTTGCCTGGTATGGACACCTGAAATTTAAAGAAGTGCCGTTATGGAAAGCCATACTGTTAAGCTGGGGTATTGCATTTGTTGAATACTGCCTGATGGTTCCGGCAAACCGCCTTGGTTATACCGGAGGTTTTAATGCCTTCCAGTTAAAAATGCTGCAGGAAGTGATTACGCTTGTGGTGTTTGCTGCTTTTGCAACATGGTACCTGTGTGAACCTTTCCAGTGGAAATACCTCATCAGTTTTATATTGCTGATAGGCGCTGTTTATTTTGCTTTTAAAAAATAACTATAAACCTGTAAAAATTGAAACCCCTCCCGTTTTACCAGGAGGGGTTTTTGTAGTGTACGGAAGGTTAACAACTTAACAATCCTTAAGCATCCAAAAAGGGCAGGGTTATGAATTCTTTTTATGGGTTGCCGGTGTACTTAAGACTGCTTGCAAGTACGGAAGTTTAAAAATTAACGAATCAGGATATTTCAACAGGGGAGAATGGGTTTACATACCGGAACGTTGAAAATCAACAGGGTTGAGAAGGGGATGGTACGGCTTACATTTGTTTTCAGCAGAAAGCATATTAAAATTAAAGAAGTATTTCCGGTTTTTCAAGTAAAGTTGAAGCTTACAGTTCAGCCAGCAGCATAAATTTAAACAGCAAGATGAATAAATCAGGCTGTACCATGTAACTTGAAACCTGTAACCTGTAACATGCTTTAACCTTCACCACTGCAGCTTCGCTATTTTTCCATTACCGCCTGCAAGGTAAACAGTTTTATCCTTCTTTGATTTGCGGCAAACATGAAAACCCTCATTGCTGATGAGCTTCCAGTTCATCCCGCCATCCGGCGAAACATCAACTCCGTTAATACCGCAAGTAATCAGCTTTTCACCGTCAATAAATTCAACACAGCTTCTGTATCCGTGCGGGCTTTCTTTGGGTGTTATCCAGCTTTTCCCAAGATCATAACTGATAAAACAATTGTTCGCTGTAGCGTTATCTTTTGAAAAATCGCCGCCTACAATACAAATGGCTTTCGCTTTTTTGGGTTTGCCCCATACTGCAATTGAATTTGCTCCGCTGCTTTCTGTTCCCTGCACAATGGGTATATCTACTGCCTTATCCCTGTAAATTAACCTTGACCTCTTTCCCCCGGTAACAATACATGCCTCGCTCAGGTTAAGCTTTCTTACATTGGTCCCGCTTGCGGCAAACAGGGCTTCGCCGGAGTCAACTGCAGGCAATCTTTTTGCCGGTAGTCTCATCCAACTGTTGCCGCCGTCAAAAGTGCGGGCCACAAAAAGTCTTCCGTTAATTGGGTCGCCAACCACAATGCCGCTGTATATATTCCAGAATTCCATGGCATCAAGAAACATCCCTTTTGTGCTGTCTTCAAAAACTACTTTCCAGCTTTCGCCGCCATTGAATGTTTTGAGTATATATGCAGGTTCTGCAACTGATATGATGACTGCTGTTTTTTCATCAAATGCTTCAATGTCCCTGAAGTCTTTGTTCTCAAAACCCTTAACCGTGTACCAGCTCCAGGTTTTACCACCGTCAGTTGATTTGGCTACTTTGCCATTGCTGCCGCTGGCCCAGATGATGTTGCTGTCCACCACACTTAATCCTCTTATTGAAGTCTTTGTTCCTGAGCTAAGCAGTTCAATCTTTTGCGCCGGCAGCCTCGTGGCGCAGGCCAAGAGAAGAAGAGTGTAAAAAAGTATTTTGTAATGCATAAGTATATGTAACGCTTCAAACCTGATTTAATTTTCAGGCGGGAAAGGTACAAAGTACAGAAACCGCTAAAAAAGCATTTTGTATATTGCGCTGATTGTTTTGCTTATGAGTTACAATTATCTTCCTTTAGACAGGCAATGGCTGAGTTTTAAACAGGTAAAAAATTATCTTAATTACCGTCAGCTGGTGTCCATTACCTACGATGCACACGAAAAAATTTCCGCCTGCCGCAAATACCTTGATGACAAACTGAAAAAATCTGACGAACTTTTTTACGGCATCAATACAGGTTTTGGTTTTTTGCAGGATGTAAAGATTGATGATCACCAGCTTGAACAGTTGCAGAACAACCTGCTGATGAGCCATGCCTGCGGTATGGGGGAGGAAGTGCCTGCTGAAATTGTGAAGCTGATGATGATGCTTAAAATCAAATCACTTACCTATGGCTACAGCGCCGTGCAGGTTGATACGGTTAAGCGGCTGATGGAAATGCACAACAACGATGTGGTGCCCGTAGTTTATACCCAGGGTTCACTTGGCGCCTCGGGAGACCTTGCTCCCTTAAGTCATTTAAGTTTACCACTGATAGGTTTAGGCGAAGTTAATTTTGAAGGGGCAAGGCACAAGGCACAGGAAGTTTTAAATAAGCTCCGCTGGGGCTCCATCCACCTGCAGAGCAAAGAAGGGCTTGCTTTAATTAACGGTACACAATTCATGAGCGCCTATGGTTTATATTGCCTGGTAAAAACCGAACGGCTGATTCAATGGGCAAATTTGATTGCAGCTGTTTCATTTGATGCATTTGACGGCTGTATGGAACCTTTTCATGAAAACATACAAAAGATACGTCCCCACAAGGGACAGATTGAAACTGCTGCCACCTTAAGAAAATGGCTGGATGGAAGTGAAATTGTAAAGCAAGCCAAAAAACAGGTGCAGGACCCTTATTCATTCCGCTGCATACCCCAGGTGCATGGCGCAACAAAGGATAGTTTTGAATATGTGCAGTCTGTTTTTATAAGAGAAATAAATTCTGTAACAGACAACCCCAATGTTTTTCCAGAAGATGACATGCTCCTCAGTGGTGGAAATTTTCATGGCCAGCCGCTTGCATTGGTTTTGGATTTTCTTGCAATTGCTGTAAGCGAACTTGCCAATATTTCCGAAAGAAGGATTTACCAGCTTATCAGCGGACAAAGGGGCTTGCCTTTATTCCTCGTAAAAGATGCAGGATTGAATTCCGGGTTTATGATACCCCAATACACTGCTGCAGGAATAGTAAGCGAAAACAAACAGTTGTGCACCCCTGCAAGTGTTGACAGCATTTCGTCAAGTAACAACCAGGAAGACCATGTAAGCATGGGCGCCAATGCCGCCACCAAATGTTTGCGTGTGGTAAACAATGCCGAAAAAGTACTGGCCATTGAATTGCTGACTGCAGCACAGGCGCTTGAATTCCGCAGGCCTTTAAAAAGTTCTGCTGCCGTTGAAGAAATTATTTCAGCATTCAGAAAGCAAGTGCCTTTCAATGAGGCAGACCGGGTGTTGCATGATGATATGATGAAAGCAGTATCGTTTCTGTCTTCATTCAATTTTGAGTAAATTTGGTAAACACCAGTTTTTATGAAATCAAAAAAACAATTAAAGCAGGAACTGCATAAACTGATTGACAGTATCGAAGATGAGCATGTGCTGAATGTACTGAATGACGATATTGTGCCTTACGTAATTCAGAACCGGGCAAAAGAAGAAGATAATGAAGATTTGACGGAGGAGCAATTAAAGGAACTGGAAGAAAAATTTAAGGAAATGGAAGCAGGCGAATATGCAACTATGGCTGATTTCAGAAAAGCAATGGGGAGATGGCTTATAAAATAGTCTTGCAAAAGAAATTTATTGTAAAGTCTGCGCAGGTTGCACAATGGATTGAAAAGAAATGGTCAAAGGCTTCCGCGGACAAATTTGTAAATGATTTGTACGGTAAAATAGAATCGCTTCGTCAAACCCCGTTAGCGGGTATGGCTTCTCTGAGAAAAGCAGCTTACCGGAAGCTGATTATTTCAAGACATAATAAAGTTTATTATCGTGTAAAAGGCAAAACAATATATCGTAGATTTATTTGAATCAAAGCAAAACCCCAAAAGAAATAAATACGAATAATATTGAAACCCAAAGTCACAACGGCACAAAGCATTGACTTGTTTTTGTGTATCTCAATGACCCGTGCTGCAGTGGTTCAAAACAAATCATATGAGTACATTAACCAGAGGTTACGACCCAGTTAAATACAAAACCCCAACCGGCAGCAAACTCACCTGCAAGGGCTGGATACAGGAAGCGGCATTGCGCATGCTTCTTAATAACCTCAATCCTGAAGTGGCCGAACAGCCTGATAATTTAATTGTGTATGGCGGCCGCGGTAAAGCCGCAAGAAATTTCGAAGCACTCGACGCCATTATTGCCGCTCTTAAAATATTAGAGAACGACGAAACACTCCTCATCCAAAGTGGCAAACCCGTGGGCATCATGAAAACACATAAAGATGCACCAAGGGTGCTCATCAGCAACAGCCAGCTCGTACCCAAATGGGCCAACTGGGATCATTTTGATGAACTGGAAAAAAAGGGCCTGATGATGTATGGCCAGATGACCGCCGGAAGCTGGATATATATCGGCAGCCAGGGCATTGTACAGGGCACTTATGAAACCTATGACGCTATTGCCGAAAAATATTTTAACGGCACGCTTAAAGGCACACTTAATGTAAGCGCCGGTCTCGGTGGAATGGGTGGCGCACAGCCACTCGCCATTACTATGAACGAAGGCGTGGCGCTGATAGCGGAAGTAGAAGAGTGGCGCATTGATAAACGCATCGGAACAAAGTACCTTGATGAAAAGTATACCGACATTGATAAAGCCATAGATAAGGCACAGGAGTACAAATTACAGGGAAAGGCAAGAAGCATCGGCATACGCTGCAATGCCGTGCATTTATTGCAACACCTTTCCGGACGCAACATCATCCCGGATACCCTTACCGATCAAACATCAGCACATGATCCCCTCTTGGGTTACTGGCCGCATGAAATGAGTTATGAGCATGCCAAAGTTTTGAGAGAAGAAAATCCCCGGCAGTATATTGAATATGCATACGACTCCATGTTGCTGCATGTTCAACTGATGCTGCAACTGCAAAATAAAGGCTCCATCACGTTTGATTATGGCAACAACATCCGTGCAAGGGCCCAGGAACGGGGATTGAAAAACGCATTTGATTTCCCTGGTTTTGTGCCGGCATACATTCGTCCCTTGTTTTGCGAAGGTAAAGGCCCTTTCCGCTGGGCAGCATTGAGCGGCGACCCCAATGATATAGCCCTCACAGATGAAGTCATCATGAATCTGTTTCCAAACAACAAAGGAATGATCCGCTGGATGCAAATGGCCAAAGAAAAAATCGCTTTCCAGGGATTGCCCGCAAGGATATGCTGGTTGGGGCAAGGTGAAAGAGAAAAAGCAGGGTTGGCATTTAATGAACTGGTGCGAACTGGAAAAGTAAAAGCGCCGATTGTAATCGGAAGAGATCATTTGGATACCGGTAGCGTAGCATCACCCAACAGGGAAACAGAAGCCATGCTTGACGGTAGCGATGCCGTGGCCGACTGGCCCATATTAAATGCATTGGTAAATACTGCCGGGGGCGCTTCATGGGTTTCTTTACATCATGGCGGTGGAGTAGGGATGGGGTACAGCATACATGCCGGTATGGTAATTGTTGCAGATGGTACTGACGATGCTGAAGCAAGGTTGAAAAGGGTATTGAGAAATGATCCCGGAATGGGTGTAATACGCCATGCCGATGCCGGGTATGAAATTGCAAAGGAAACAGCAAATAAAAATAATCTTGATTTAAAAGAAAGGTTGAAATAAATCTCCACACACACCGGGAGTTGGATGATTAACCATTACATCCAGTTTGCCGAATCATATACTTTCGTCACACCATTCTTTGTTACACAGTAATTAAATCCCTTCTCCACAGCAAATGCACCATATTGCCCTTTTTTATTAATGGCAAGAAAGCCTACCTGGAAACCGGACTTTTTATTTTTATTGTTCTTTACAATTCGTCTTACTGCTTCCTTACAGGCATCAGCAGGCGAAGCGCCGCGTCGCATGGCTTCAATAATAGTATGTGCCCCGCAAATTTTTACTACTTCTTCTCCCACACCGGTAGCTGTTGCCGCCCCAACTTCATTATCAACAAATAAACCTGCACCAATAATGGGCGAATCACCAACCCGGCCGTGCATTTTATACGCCATGCCGCTGGTTGTGCATGCACCGCCTGCATTTCCTTTTGCATCCAGTGCAATCATACCAATAGTATCGTGGTTCAGCATACCAGGTGCAGGCCAGGGATAAGGTTCCGGTTCATTCTCTTTTATCTGAATCTTCTGCAATCTTTCCTGTACTGTTATCATGGGGTCATACTTTGAAGTCTTCAGCCATTCTTTCCATGCTTTTTCACTTTCAGCAGTCATTAAATTTTCTTTTCTAAACCCCTGCGATAAAGCAAACTGCAAAGCGCCGTCACCCACCAACTGAACATGCGGTGTTTTTTCCATTACCAGTCTGGCTACCAGCACGGGGTGCATAATGTATTCAAGGCCCATTACAGATCCGCATTGCCCGTTTTCATCCATTACGCAACTGTCCAATGTTACCCTGCCATCACGGTCTGGCAACCCGCCATAACCAACACTTTGGTCATTCGGGTCAGCTTCAGGCACCTGTACCCCCTGCACCGCGGCATCCAGCGCCCTTCCTCCTTTACCCAGTATTTCCCATGCACTTTCATTGGCTTTTATATTGGTTGACCATGTACTGATAACAATTGGTTGGGCTGGCGCATTATCCGGAGTAAGGCGCTCCGCATTTTTAAATGACAATAGCGGGGCAGTTAATGCAGATAATTCAATAAATTTTCTTCTGTTTATCATGTCGTGGTTTTCTGTACTGAAAAGTACGTCTAAAAATGCAAATGCTGATGATGTATCGAAAAGCCACAAAGAACCAGAAGGGCTAAAACGCATTGCCACGGGAGCACGGATAAAATAACTGATAAAAATATTTCCGTGCTTCTGTGGAAAAAAATATTTCAATTAAATTCAGCATATTGCAGCAGCTTTATCATTCCAAAAATTTCCATCATGAGTAACAGGAGAAAATTCTTGCGCAATATTACCTTGGGCGCCGGGGCAGTTGCAACAGGTTCGCCATCCTTTGCAGATAACAGCGCAGATGAAACATACTTTTACCCTCAACCTGGCAAACAGTTTTTCAATATGTGTGGTTATGCCGCACCCAAACTGGATAAGGTAAGAATTGGAATAATTGGTTTAGGCATGCGTGGGCCGGGTGCAGTGGAAAGAATGTCATTTATTGAAGGAGTGGAAATAGTAGCATTAGGCGATAAGTTTGCTGACCGCGTTGATGCTGCACAAAAAATATTAGAGAAAGCCGGGTTACCCAAAGCAATTGGATACACCGGAAATGACGGATGGAAGGCTATGTGTGAAAAAGACGGGATTGACCTGATTTATATCTGCACGCCATGGAAACTGCACACACCAATGGCATTGCACGCCATGAGAAACGGAAAACATGTGGCAACTGAAGTACCTGCTGCAGTTACTTTAGATGAATGCTGGCAACTGGTGGAAACATCCGAAAAGACCAAAATGCATTGCATGATGCTTGAAAACTGCTGCTATGATTTTTTTGAACAGATTACCTTAAATATGATAAGGCAGGGAATATTCGGTGAAATAGTGCATGTGGAAGGCGCTTATATCCACGACCTGCGTGATTTGAATTTTTCTAAGAAAGGTTATGCAGACATGTGGCGGTTAAGGGAAAACGCATCACGTAACGGTAACCTTTATCCAACCCATGGCCTCGGCCCTGTTGCACAATGTTTAAATATAAACCGCGGCGATAAAATGGACCATCTTGTATCCATGAGCAGCAACGATTACATGATGGGGGAAATAGCAAAACAGAAAGCTGCAGAAGATTCCTTCTTCAATGAATTTGTTGGCAAGCCTTACCGGGGCAACATGAACACCACAATGATACGCACTAATAAAGGTAAAACCATTATGGTTCAGCATGATGTTACTTCCCCAAGGCCCTATTCAAGAATTCATATCATCAGCGGTACAAAAGGCGTGGCAAGCAAATGGCCATCGCCTGAACGGATTGCTTTTGGGCACAGTTGGTTAAAACCTGAAGAATTGAAAGAGCTTTATGCAAAATACACACCGGCTGTTGTAAACCATGTGGGTGAGATAGCAAAAAAAATAGGGGGACATGGCGGTATGGATTTTATTATGGACTGGCGGCTGATTGATTGCCTGCGCAATGGTTTGCCGCTTGACCAGGATGTTTACGACGCTGCTTTATGGAGCGCTGTAGGACCGTTGAGTGAAGCATCCGTTGCAAAAAAATCAAGAACAATTGATATACCCGATTTTACAAGAGGAAGCTGGGCAAGCAATAAACCCGTAAGCCTTTCAATGGAAGGAGGAGGAAATACAACGATAAGAGAAGTAAAAGAAGCAGGTAAACAACTGGCGCCGGTGCCCTGCCCATAGTTTTAATGTACAACTAATTTCCTGATCATATCATCTGAAACAGGGTCTGAATAAACACCATAAGCGCTTACCAGTACTCCTTTTATTTTGCCATCCTTTGATTCAACAGCATACACTACAGATTCATCTGCAGGGTCAGTATTGCCTTCAAAACGAAAGTGATCTGTTATTTCAAACTGTTCCGGGTTGAGGCACACCCCGTTCTGGCTGCACATCAGCTTGTCAAAAGCAATATTAAAATCAAGCACATAGCCATTTTTTCTCAGTCCGTTTAATGCATCGGTAATGGTGTCGTAAGCGGTCATTTCAATGATTCATTTCTTCATATAAAGTTAGCACTTTTGGGTATCGGTATCTGTAACCCGGAATTTTACGGTATAAAGTGCTGAAATCATTTCCGGATAACAAATAAATTTTCTATTTTTCGGTGGCTGTTATACCCTTGAGGACTTTACTATGAAATGTTTCACCCATGCTGCCTTTGTGTGCCTGGCATTTGCCTGTAGTATTGCTTATGGCCAGTCTTACACACCCCCACCAGTCCAGCGGACTGATATTGTTATTAAACGTTTTGCTGAAATTAACCACTACCAGCCCAGGCTGGTTGACAATGCTTTTTCTGAACGGTTATTCCAGGATTTTATTGACAATCTTGACCCGGATAAATGTTTCTTTACTGCACCTGAAATAAAAGAGCTATCAGTTTACAAACAACTCCTCGATGAAGAACTGAATGGTAAAAAACAGGAGTTCCTCAATTTTATCACCGTTGTTTATAAAAAAAGTTTACAGCGGACAGACAGCATTATTGAGAAGGTAACTGAAAAACCTTTCGATTTTACGTTGAATGAAAGCTTCAATCTTATAAAAGACAGCCTGAACCATGCAGAAAATGTAACCCAGCTTTACAGGCACTGGTATAAATACTGCAAATACCGGTCTTTACAGATTATTGCTGAAAAAAAATCAACAAAAGCGGCGCCTTCAGCGGACGAACTAAAAGCATGGGAGGAAGATGCAAGAAAAAAAGTAAGAGCTACTGAAAAAAAACTGGTCGGCCGTATATTGAATGATAAGAAAGGTTTTGAGGCTTATATGAATTACCTGTACCT
>JANRKT010000196.1:0-16365 GCA_033763355.1 Chitinophagaceae bacterium
TAGCCGTAATGGATATCAGCAAAAGGCTCAGCATTACAAATGAAATAGCAAAAAGCGCAATGCCGAAATCTTCGTTTACCATGTTTTGCCAGTGCAATTGCAGGCGCAGGTAACCCATAATAAGGATGAGAAAAACCATCAAGGGAAAAAGTCTTCTTGCCATGATGCTCCCCGTTGTTTTGCCTGTAAACATCCCTGTAATACCAAGTGAAGGATTGATGAAGGTAGCAGCAATGCTTAATATGCACAGGATAATGGAAGTATGAAAGGCCATGGATGAAATAAAAGACAGGGTATAAAAAGAAGGTATTTTATAAGTGTAACCGATTGTTGCCAGAAAGGCCACAAAAGTCACTAAATGCAGGGCATACTGCACGGCAAGTTTTATGATGTGAATACGGGAATGGATAAACAGGAATGAAAGGCCCAGCAATGAGAAACAGAACGCTGTGGTTTCGGCCATCCTGCCGGGGGCGTCTTTAGCAGGGAGCATTACATCTCTGTCAGGAACAATCCATTCGTCAATACCTGTGTTAAACCCTGTAATGTCCTGTCCAAGGGTAATCAATCCTGTGAGTACAATAACTGATGACAGTACTGTTTGAAAATAACGCGGCGGCTTTTGTTTTTGGGAAAGTAATAAAAGAACTGCTCCTGAAAGAACAAAACAGATTGCACTGTTCATTTTCATTGATGGCAGGCCCCTTACAAAACTTTTGAGGATTTCAATATCTGCAATCCACCCTGTAATAACGAGAAATCCTGAAACAATACTGAAGACAGCAACTGTTTTTACAACTGGTTTATAGATATTGGATGGTGTTGGCAGCATAAATTCGTATAGCTGAAAAAGCAAAAGATGACAATATTCATTAAAAAATCCCTGAATGGGCTTAGTAGAGTAAGGGAATAGTTTGTAGTTAAAAATACTACATGGAAACACTTATTTTCTGTTTTCTGAAGCACCCTTCTGGCATACCCATATCATATTAAAAGTAGTTCAGGTATGCTGCATAGCTAATGTGTGTGGTGTATCCGGGCTTTTTTATTTGTGTGATGAGTTAAACACAATAAAAGCATTTTTCTCAGGCGATGACACTGCTTAAGGTTCTGTGCATGGGCTGCGGGTTAAACGATGCACAAACCCAATTGGGGAAAGCTTAGTCTTAAATATTTACTTTGAAAGCTCCTTTAAAACAGTAATTGCTTTTTCAGCGTCCTCTTTGTTAACAAATATGTGGTCATGGTAATATGCAGCAACTACATTGCAGCTTATCCCGTTGTCTGAAAGCGCTTTTGAGAATGCTGCTGTCAGGCCCACTGCATGGAGGGAAGAATGTACTGCAAGGGTAATCCACGCAGCGATAAATGAATAGTCAAGGTTTAACTTATCTGCTGTTTTCTTTTCAACAATAATTGTAGTTCCTTCTGCCTCTTTAAAGATAAGTATGGCGTCATTTACATTTATTAATGCGGGGTCCTTTACTGTGCAAAAAACATAATCGCCGGTATTAAGTTCAGGCTTCATTGTTTTTAAAAGTATATCCAGGTTTGTTTCTCCTGCCATATCAGGGCTGTTGGCATTTAAAGATATTGAAATAGTTTCAGCACCCGTAAGCACTCTTTTTACTTACGTGCAAAGAAAAAGGAAAACCTTTGCCTTGTCGGGTAAAAGCAACAAAAAATATTCTTCGCAAGTGATGTCACGGCTAATGACCTTGTGGTTTAGCTGCAGGACCGCCGCATTGAGAAAAAGCAAAGTCCCTATTTGCGGGACTTTTAACCGAAAGTATCCATTGTTATTTTTTCAACAGCTTAAAAGCATGCGTCCATTGGTTCCTGATAAACCCCGGTATGCACCACAATATGCAGAGCGGTTCAATAGCCCTTGCCGCTTCTGCCTTGCCCATATCTTCGGTTTCCCAGCCAAATGTGGTGAGTATATCAGTTACGGTTTTCTTTGCAGTGTCATCATTGCATGCAATAAACATGGTTGGTTTGCCGCCGGGAAAATCAGGCTTATACATTAAAGAATTGCCAACGCTGTTAAAAGCCTTTACAAGCCTGGCTTCGGGAATTTGCTGCTGTATTTTTTCCATCAGCGATTCATCAAGGCTGGTAAAGAATTTCAGCACACCGTTTACAGGCGGTTCTGCTGCAATGGGGTTGGTGGTATCAATCACCAATTTGTTTTTAAAGTTTTCTTTTCCCGCCAGTTCAATGGCGCTGATTGTTACTGAGCCACCTGTTGCCAATACAAGCAGGTCGCCAAATTTTGCCGCATCTTCAAAAGTTCCTGTCAATCCTTTGGGGTTTTCTGATTTCCACTTCACCACTTCAGCTTTCGCAATATCCCTTGTGCCGAGCATCACATCATGCCCTTGCTTTTAAAAAGGCAGAAGCAAGTACACGGCCCACAATTCCTGAGCCTATTATTCCGGTTTTCATAATAACAAGTTTTTTCTTTTAGTTGGATTGATAAACCGCAGCAAAAGTTTTTGCAAAATCCTCCAGCTTGACTGATCCCAGCTTTGCAGGATGGTTTTTCCAGTAATCTTCAGCCATTTTTCCTGAGTTCATCGCATGGCCCATTTCCGTATAATTTTTTGCAATCTCTTCCGGGAGGCCTGCCTGCAACATTCCGCCGAGCGCCTGCTCATCAGTAAAGGTTACCCAGGGCAGTTCTGGTTTACCAATGGCATTGCCCAATACTTTTGCAATATCATTGGTGTTGCGTTCATCGCTGGCAATATATTTTATAATGTGGCCTTTAAAGGAAAGCTTTTGTAATTCTTCTGCAGCAGCTTCAGCTATATCATTTGTATCAGACAGCACCAGTTTAAAGTTTTCAGTTCCTCCAAAATTGCTGCCCATGATATTCATGTGTTTTATCATCCCTGCATTTGAAAGGAGGTTGTAGTAAAAATAACCCGGCCTGAGGTGGATGATATTAACATCTTTCAGAGTGTTCAGCGATTCTTCTGCACGGTACAACCCGCTTACCGGCCCGCAGCCTTCAGCCATGTGGGCGCCTATGCTGCTGAGGTTAACAACATATTTAATGTTGTTTGCTTTTATGGCCTCAGTATAATTTTTCCCTGTCTGGGCGATAAACCCTTTCATGCTGGCAACAGCAAAATTGGGGGGCACCATTGTGTAAACAGCATCTGCCCCTGCAAAAGCCTGCTTCAGGAAAGCGGCATCTTCAACCGAGCCGACGGCTGCTTTTGCGCCTTTTGCTGTAAGTTCTTTTAAGTTTTCTGCATTGCGGCCAATTATTGTAACCTGGTGGCCCGCATTCAATAATTTTTCAGCCAATGGTTTGGTAATGTGGCCTGCCCCGCCTGTTAATACGTATTTCATGATGTTTGGTTTTATTTGTATATACAAATGTTTGAACAAAAAAATTTATACTTCCAGTTTATCTGCAATCCTGCTCATGCTCTGCACCAGTTTGGCGCTTTCGTCTTTGCCTAAAATACCCGAATAATTTTCGTAAAACTCATGGATGCATTCTGCAAGTTTTGGTTTTAATTCTTTTCCCTTAGGCGTGGGGTACACATTGGTTAATTTGCCTTCTGTTGTTCTTACAACCAGTTTTTTCTCCTCTAACTTTTCAATCAAACGTGTAATGGTGCTGGGTTTCAGGTGAAGTTCTTCGCTCAGGGAGCCGGGTTGAATGCCCGGTTCATCAATCACCATCAGCAGCAGGTAAGCATGGCTGGGTGAAAGGTTCACTTTCTTCCATGCATCATGGGCCAGCTTTTCAACTTTACGGGCCAGGGCATTGCTTACAAAATACATGCACTTGCAGTACCTGCTTTCTGAAGTTTTCATCCGGGCAAAGATAAACAGGTTTTATTTGTATATACAAGTATTAATCAAATTTTTTTTAATCCCGCCCGGAACATATTGTTAATTTTACATTATGCCAAATCCCAATTTGCAAAACGCCAAAGAATCACTTTCAGCAGCCGACAAAGAGTTTGAGAACAACATCAGGCCAAGGGAGCTTCATGATTTTGCAGGACAGGACCAAACCATTGACAACCTGAAAATATTTATTAAAGCGGCAAGGATAAGGGGAGAAGCGCTGGACCATATTTTATTTCATGGCCCTCCCGGGTTGGGTAAAACAACATTGTCCCGGATTGTTGCCAATGAACTTGCTGTTAACATTAAAGAAACGTCGGGGCCGGTAATTGAGAAACCAGCTGATCTTGCCGGGCTGCTCACCAATCTTGAGCCGCATGATGTTTTATTTATTGATGAAATACACCGGTTAAGCACTGTTGTGGAAGAATACCTTTATGCCGCCATGGAAGATTACAGGATTGATATTATGATTGACAGCGGCCCCAATGCAAGAAGCGTGCAGATCAATTTAAACCCCTTTACATTAATTGGTGCAACCACGAGAAGCGGCTTGCTTACTGCCCCGTTGCTATCAAGGTTTGCCATCAAATCAAGACTGGAATACTACAATGCGGAAACATTGCACCACATTGTACTTCGGTCAGCCAAAATTCTTTCCACTGCTATTTCAAATGAAGCGGCAGGGGAAATTGCAGGGCGGAGCCGTGGTACGCCGCGTATTGCCAATGCATTGCTGCGGCGGGTAAGGGATTTTGCACAGGTGTTAAATGACGGCCGGATTGATATGGGCATAACACAACATGCATTAAAAGCATTGAATGTAGATGAACATGGCCTTGATGACATGGACAATAAAATACTTGTTACCATTATTGAAAAATTCAAAGGCGGGCCCGTAGGCATTACAACCATTGCTACTGCTGTAGGTGAGGAGCCCGGTACACTGGAAGAAGTGTATGAGCCATTTTTAATCCAGGAAGGGTTTATTAAACGCACACCCCGAGGAAGGGAAGCGACACATAAGGCTTACGAACATCTCGGAAAAAAACCTTCGGGTAAAAATGATCAGAACTTCTTATTTTCTGAATAATCATGCATTCTTCACTTAATTGTTGTCACAGGGATTTTATTTTGCAGCAAGTTTTAATAATTTAGTGAAAGGCGCTTACTTAATTATAATAACGGTTACCTGTGTTCATCGGTTATGAAAATAAAAAACTGCTTACTTCTTTTGTTGCTCTGTTTATCTCACGGCTTCCTGGGGGCGCAGTATTATAACCTTACTTTTCGCAATTATTCCAGCAATAACGGCCTTTCACAAAGCGAAGTGGAATGTGTTTTTGAGGACAGCCACGGTTTTTTATGGGTTGGCACACGTTACGGGCTCACCCGTTACGATGGACGGGATTTCCGCACTTTTTTCCATCATATAGAAGAACCCCACAGCATAGGCGAAAATGTGATCATGGATATTGATGAAGACAGCAAAGGTTTTTTATGGATAGCAGTATACAACTCCGGCATCAGCCGTATGAACCCGCTTAATGCAAGGTTCCTGAACTGGGGGCCATCGCCGGGTCAAAAAAATTCGCTTGTAAGCAGTAAAATAAAAGTTATACATATCGACAAAGGCGATAGGGTATGGATTGGAACAGAAGCGGGGCTTTCGGTTTACGATCAGTACACCAGGCAGTTTTTTAATATCAGTTATTTGCCCGGGGACAGCAGCGCTTTTCATATATTATGTATCGAAGAAGACCCGGATGGTAACATGTGGATTGGGACCCGGAGCAACGGCCTTTGGTTGATGAAAAAGGATACTGAAAACATCAGCAGGGTTTTTTCTCCTAAAGAAATTTCTGCTGTAAATAAAATTCTTTTTGATACGTCCGGGCTGGGCTGGCTGGCGGCTGATGAAGGATTATTTAGTTTTAAAACCTGGGTTAACGAAAATGGTGCTAATCTGAAGAAGGCTGTTTTTTTTAAGAGCAATGTAGCCCTTGAAGATATGGAAATAGATGGCAGGGGAAACTTCTGGCTTGCTACAAAGAAAAACGGGCTGATGATTTATTTTCCTTCTTCCGGCTTGCTGGATGAATTGAAAGAAGACTACGCTTCTGCAAGGGGCCTGCTCAGCAACAGGCTTATGGATATTTATAAAGACAAACGCGGAGGAATATGGATAGGCGGTGAAAACGGGCTTCAGAGTTTTCATGATGCGGCACAGAAATTTTACATCTACCCGGGACTGAGCAGTATTTCAGAAAAAGTAAGGGGGGCATCCATTTACGGCCTCAGCAAAAGAGACAATGATTTGCTGATGGCTACTTCCGGAGGGATATTGATTTATAACCGCCTCTCCAATAAATTTATTACTGTAAAAACAGAGCGTGGCATGGCTGATAAAACCATCCGCTTCCGGTCTTTTTACAGGCAATCAGCGGATGCATGGTGGGTATGTTCTGATGCGGGTATTTTTGAACTGAAGTACAAGAATGATTATTATATTTTAAAAAGGCCGGCAGTTCTTGCCGGGTTGCCGGTTTTTTATAATGAAAGTTTCAGAAATCACCTGAAAGCAGGCGACGGTAAATTATGGTTTGCAACTACCGACAATGGCGTAATATTATTTGATCCGGAAACCAAACTGATAAAAAGGTTCATGCATATTGCAAACGATTCATCAGGCTTGTCGGACAATGCATGCAATATCATAGCTTTTGACAGGGACAGCAACCTGCTTGTTGGCCACGAAGCAGGCCTTTCAGTGATGAAAAAAGGCAGCAGCCATTTTACCAATATTTATTACGATGTACAAGGAAGAAATAAAAGTTTAAGCAGCCGTTATGTATATGATATTTATGATGACGGGATGCATTACTGGCTTGCAACTTATGGAGGGGGCTTAAATGTGGTGGCAAAAAAAGATTATACAGTCTCATATTTTACAACAAGAAATGGTTTATGCAGTGATGCGGTTTACACCATTGTTCCCCAGGCAGACAGCTTTTTATGGTTAGGCACCAATAAAGGCCTTTCCCGTTTCAACATCAGGCAAAAAAGTTTTGAAAACTTCCAGCAGAACGACGGGATACCGGCAGATGAATTCAACATGCTGTCAAAATATACTGATGAAACAGGGGAAATTTTTATGGCCACCATCAACGGGCTTACATCTTTTAAGCCTGAAAATATTTCGCTTGACCTTATTCCGCCACGGGTATATTTATCAAGGGTGCGGCTCAACGGGCAATACCTCAATGATTCCCTTACCGCTGTCATCAACCGGGATAAAATGATAACCATAAAATTCGGGGAAGACCTCTACCTCGAATTCAGCCCCATGGTTTTTTCAGGCAATTCAAACTCTGTTTTACGTTACAATATAAAAGAGCTGGGCAACCAATGGAAGACCAGCGAAGCAGGAACATTGCTCCCGCTGGTAAAAACAGAACCCGGTAATTATACCATTGCCATCCGCATTTTCAACGGACAGGGAAAAAATGCTTCGGACATGTGGAACCTCCGGCTGATTGTGCAGCCACCGTTCTGGAAGACACTTCAGTTCAGGGTTGCTTTGGCATTGGCTATCCTGCTAACTGCCTTTTTTATAATAAGAAATTATATCAGGCAAAGATTAGAAAGGCAAAAAACAGAATTTGAACGGCAGCAGGCAGTAGAAAAAGAAAGGTCAAGGATTTCCGGAGAACTGCATGATGATATTGGCGGCGGCCTGACCGCCATCAGGCTGATGAGTGAAATGATGATCAATAAGCAGGTTCCCGGGCCCCAGAAAATCACACTTGAAAAAATTTCAGATTCAGCCAATGACCTGATCCAGAAAATGAATGAGATTGTATGGGCATTGAATGTGAACAATGATAACCTGCAGAGCCTTATCGCCTATACGCGGCGTTATGCGGTAAGTTACCTTGATGACCTGAACCTTCAGTATAAGCTCCTGATGCCTGATGACATACCCGACCTTACAGTAACGGGAAAAAACAGGCGAAGTATTTTTTTGATTGTAAAAGAAGCGCTGAACAATGTAGCAAAGCATGCAGGGGCCGGTTGTGTAAGCATTTCCGTTTCCATTACAGATAAGCTCAGCATTGAAGTTCACGACGACGGCAAAGGAATTGATCTTAATAATTTGCACAGCGGCGGACAGGGCCTCTCAAACATCAGGAAAAGGGCTGCACAACTGGAGGGTAATATTGAGATCAGGAACAACAAGGGCACATCAATTGTGCTTGACATTCCGCTGGAAAACCTTTCTGCGTGATGCTGCAAACCTGCAATAAAAAGCTGGTGATTCATTTTCACCAGCCATGTATATTTTCTGTATTTGATTTTCACGACGGCACTACAAGCCGGAAACCATTGCCATGTATGTTTACAATTTCAATGGTCGGGTCTTCTCTCAGGTATTTACGCAGTTTGGCAATATATACATCCATGCTCCTGCCGTTAAAGTAAGTATCGCTGCCCCATATTTTTTTAAGTGCTATTTCACGTGGCAATAAGTCGTTTTTGTATTCGCTCAGCATTTTCAGCAATTCATTTTCCTTGGGTGAAAGCGTTTGGGTTTTCCCGTCAACGCTCAGTTCACGCAACTTGGGGTTAAAATGGTATTTGCCAAGGTCAAATTCTATGTTGGCCGATTCTTTATTCAGCTCTTCGTTTCTCTTTAAAATGGCTTTTATCTTCAGCAGCAATACTTCGCTGTCGAAAGGTTTGGTAATGTAGTCATCTGCCCCAAGCTTATAACCCTGAATGATATCTTCTTTCATGGTTTTGGCAGATAAAAAAAACAGGGGCACATCGGGATTGATGTCCCGTATGTCTTCTGCAAGTGTAAACCCGTCAACATGCGGCATCATAACATCCAGCAGGCAGAGGTCAAATTTTTCACGCTGAAAAGCGGCAAGGCCAAGGCGGCCATCCCTTTCCAGCACCACATCATAATCATTCAGTTCAAGATAATTTTTCAAAACCATACCCAGGTTGGTATCATCTTCACATAAAAGTACTTTTGGCTTCGGGGATTCTGTTGACATGCTTTTCGATTTTAGACAAATAAAAATATTTAGTACTGGCCGGAAAAGATATACCGGATAATCTTTTGTTAAAGGTAATGGATAAACCGGTTCCCGGAGGTACTGTAAATTTGAGGACTAATTTACGGTTATGCGCCTTACGCCCGACAACAGGTTTAAAAAGTTAATTGTAATTGGTGACCGGATACTCATCAGGCCTTCACGCCCCAATGAAAAAACAGAAAGCGGGTTATACCTGCCTCCCGGTGTGCAGGAAAAGGAAAAAGTGCAGCAGGGATATGTTATTAAAACCGGTCCGGGGTACGTCATCCCCATGCCCGTTGAAGAAGAAAGCTGGAAACCCGAAGAAGAAAAGATAAAGTATGTTCCCCTGCAGGCAAGGGAAGGCGACCTTGCCATATTTCTTTTAAGCGGCGCTACAGAAGTAATGTATGAGGGTGAAAAATATTTTATTGTGCCGCAGAGCGCTATACTGATGCTGGAAAGAGAGGAGGAAATATGAGGGCCGCATGAAATATTTTCTTTGCTTTTTAAAACCCTTTTGAATTTATTTTCTTTTACCTTCCGGAAAACTTTTACCATGGCTGATAAAGAGAAATTTCTTCAGGCTGTTCAGCACGGCTATAGCTTTAAAGGGGAGGCTGTAAAAATAGGAGTTGGCGTGCTTGACGGCGCTGTAGTAACAGGAGCCGATATAATGCTGCCGTTGAAAACCATGAACCGCCATGGGCTGATTGCCGGAGCTACAGGTACGGGTAAAACAAAAACCCTGCAGGTAATCAGCGAAGCGCTGAGCGCTGCCGGTGTGCCCGTTTTATTAATGGATATAAAAGGTGATATGAGCGGTATTGCTGCAGCGGGCACTGTAAATGATAAAATAATTGAACGCTGCCAGAAGACCGGGACAGAATATAAACCATCAGCGTATCCCGTTGAACTGCTCACACTCAGTAACGAAAAGGGCGTTCGCCTGAGGGCCACCGTGAGTGAATTTGGCCCGGTGCTGCTATCCAAAATACTTGGCTTAAACGATACACAGGGCGGCCTTGGGGCCATGATCTTTAAGTATTGCGACGACCATAAAATGCCCTTGCTTGACCTTAAAGATTTTATTAAGGTATTGCAATACGTAAGCGATGAGGGAAAGAAAGAACTGGAAAAAGAGTATGGCAAAATTTCCACCACTTCAACAGGTACCATTTTGCGCAAAGTTGTTGAACTACAGCAACAGGGCGCTGATATTTTTTTCGGGGAGAAAAGTTTTGAGGTAGATGACCTGATGAGGGTAAGCGGTGACGGAAGGGGAATAATAAGCGTTTTGCGGGTAACAGATCTGCAGGGTAAGCCGAAATTGTTTTCAACCTTTATGCTGCAGTTGCTGGCCGAACTATATGCTTCCTGCCCGGAAGAAGGCGACCTTGATAAACCCAAACTGGTAATGTTTATTGATGAGGCCCACCTTATTTTCCAGGAAGCCAGCGACGCCCTGTTGCAGCAGATTGAAACCATTATCAAACTCATACGCTCAAAGGGGATTGGTATTTTTTTCTGCACGCAGAACCCCATGGATGTACCGGCAAGTGTGCTGGCCCAGCTTGGATTAAAAGTGCAGCATGCATTAAGGGCTTTTACTGCAGCCGACAGAAAGACCATTAAACAAACTGCAGAAAATTATCCTATAACTGAATTTTACAAAACTGATGAGCTGATAACACAGTTAGGAATAGGCGAAGCGCTGGTAACCATGCTGAATGAAAAGGGCATCCCCACCCCTCTGGTGCATTGCATGCTTGTGCCGCCACGGTCAAGAATGGATGTATTGAGTGATGGGGAAGTGGATGACATTGTTAGCCACTCAAAACTGGTAGCGAAGTACAATGCTGCGGTTGACAGCAAAAGCGCCTATGAGATGCTTACCGAAAAATTAGAGGAGGCAGCGAGGAAAACTGAAGAAGAAAAACCAACAGGCCAAAAAGACAAAAAGGAAAAATCTGTGATAGAAGAAGTACTGGATAGTTCCACAGCCCGTCAGGTGGGGAGAACGGCGGCCAGTGTTATTACAAGGAGTTTATTAGGGGCCCTGGGACTTGGCGGAAGGACAACAAGAAGGAAAAAAACGAGTTGGTTTTGAGCCGATTGGGCAATTTATCATGCCCCGAAAACTTTTTTTCAAGGTATTTATCCCCTTCTTAAAGTTTTATTTCTTCATTTTCAGTTGTTTGCGATTTGGGTCAAGAACCTTTTTAAAAATACTACAAAAGGGGTATAGGATTATTAACTCTTGTGATTATCTTTACCTCGGTTTTTCATAGGATATTGGATTTTAAAAACGGGCTGGATTTCTATCCTGGCCCATTTTTATTTTAGGGACACCCTCCCGTCTTCAGCCACATTCAGTTTTTGCTCCGCCACCAGGTAGTTAATGATTTTCCATAGGTGCTCTTCTTTTACTGTACCCACCTGTTGCAACAATTCTTTTATAGAAAGTGTTTGCCCGTTGAGTATTTCTTTCAGCCTGGAGGAGATCAGCTCAAATTCCCTGCTGCCCGTAACTTCTTTTTTCACCCGAAGGCAATTATCGCAAATGCCGCAGGCTTTGATATTTTCATCCCCGAAATATCGTGCTGTTATCACTGCACGGCAATCTTTTGAAGATTTAATGTAACCCCTCATTTGTTTTACCCTTTGCTCATACACATCTCTTCTCTTATTGTAAGCTGAAATATTTATGTAAAGGTCTTCAGCCCTTACCCTGTTTTGCCTGAAGCGTATCTGGGGGGTTTCTTTTTGCGGCAGGTATTTGATAATGCCATGCTGGTTTAAAATAACAAGTTGCTCTTTTACTTCATTTGCACCTGCTTTAAGCATACGGGCCAGTTGCCTTTCTGAAACGGCCACCGGCTGATCAAAGATACCGCCATAAGAACGGAGCAGGGCTTTTATTAAAGGCTCAAGCGGCGGATGGAGTTTTTCAAAATCAAATAACAGTTCTTTTGAAGCTGTGAACTGAACAGTTGAGGGGATAAAAATCTGTTCGTGAAAAGAAATAATGTCTTCCTGCTGCAGCGCCTGCAGTGAATACATGACCTGATATATGTTTAATTTAAAGCGTTTGATGAATTCATTGATGTCAAAATCAAAATAATCATCTTCGCCTGTGCCCGAGGGCAGTTGCAGGTAATTGGCAAGCGATTGATAAATGGCCCTGATGGTTTCCATGCCAGGATAACGGATAGCGGAAAGCTGTTCCAGTTCTTTTAATTCATAATTGTGATAAAGCAGAACGGCAAAAGCCTTCATCCCATCCCTGCCGGCCCGGCCTGCTTCCTGGTAATAATTTTCAAGACAGTCAGGCGCATCCATATGAACAACGGTCCTTACATCTGGTTTATCAATACCCATTCCAAATGCATTGGTGCAAACCATGATGCGGCAGGTATTGCTGATCCATTTTTCCTGCCTGCTGTTCCTTTCATCCTGCGGCAGGCCTGCGTGATAAAAATCAGCATCAAGCTTCTCCATCTTCAGCAGTTCGGCAATTTCCCTGGTACGCCTCCTGCTTTTGCAGTAAACAATGGCGCTTCCGGCAACTTTTTTCAGGATATCTGTAAGTTTATTGATTTTTGAATCCACTTCGAAAACACTATAGGAAAGATTGGGTCTTTCAAAAGATTGCCTGAAAATGCAGGGAGATGCAAAATGAAGTTGCTCACAAATATCTTTCTGCACTTCTGGTGTTGCAGATGCAGTTAAAGCAAGAACGGGCACATTTGGTTTTTGCTGCCTTGTATTTGCAATCTTCAGGTAAGAAGGGCGGAAATCATAACCCCATTGTGAAATGCAATGCGCTTCATCAACAGCTATCAGGTTAACTGGTAATGCAGGAAGAAATTCCTGGAACAGCGATGTCTCCAGGCGCTCAGGCGATACATAAAGAAATTTGTAATTGCCATAAGCTGCATTTTGCAATGTTTTTTTGATGTCTGTATAGGTCATCCCTGTATGTACTGAAAGTGCTGGAATGTTTTTAGTTTTCAGTTTTTCAACCTGGTCTTTCATTAAAGCGATAAGCGGAGTGATAACAAGGCAAAGCCCCTCTTTTGCCAGAGCCGGAACCTGGAAACAGATTGATTTGCCTCCTCCCGTTGGGAGCAAAGCCAGTGTGTCTTTTCCTTCCAGAACGGATTGAATAATTTCTTCCTGGAGTGGCCGGAAGGACGGGAAGCCCCAGTATTGCTTTAAGATATGGTTGATGTTCATGAGGTGTATATGGCGGATAATTAATACACCTCATCGTGGGTGCCTATGTTTATAAAAACTGCTTTGTTTTTCGTTTTCAAAATTGAAAACTCCTTTAAGGTCATACTCTATTGTAAATGCAAGATATCCTTTGAGGCGCTCTTTTAACTTATATGTTTCTAACCTGGGATGATACGGGTTTTCTATAAATAACTTAGGTTTTTCTTCGAAAATGATTCTTTTGGAAGGATTTTTATTGAGAAATGACTTCAAGGATCTTCTGAAAGAAGAGCTGAATGCAACTTTAATCTGGCTCATTGGGGGAGTTCATTAAGTCTGTAGCATTATCATAAAACTTAAGTTGACCTTTTATATGTTCATTCTTTGCCTCCTCGCCTGATTTAGTGATCTCTTCCCTTCTTTTTTCAATCAGTACTTTTTCGATAATACGTTTTATTTCCTCCATCCTTCAATTGTAAGAGAGGTAACGTCTTCTACTATATCAACAAACCGCGGCATATAAATATGGTTTTATTAAATTTAATAAAATCAAACCACTTTTTTTATAAACAGCCTTACGGAATTAACCGCCAGCACCACATCGCTCAGCCCCATTACCAATGCGCCGAAGGTGGGCGTAAGAAAACCAAAAGCTGCAACCGGGATGGCCACTATATTATAGAAGAAAGCCCAGAAAAGGTTTTGTTTAATGGTAAGATAAGTGTGTTTTCCCAGCCCAAGCGCAGCAGGCAGGTTTTTTAAACCGTGGTTCATCAATACCACCTGTGCGCTTTGCATGGCAAGTTGCGAAGCATCACTGAGCGATACCCCAATAGTTGCTTTTGCCAGTGCAGGTGCATCATTAATGCCATCGCCAATCATAACGGTAGGGGCAAGCGTATTCAGTTCTGCAATCTTTTGCAATTTTTGTTCCGGGCTTTGTTCAGCCAATACCTTTTCAATGCCTAATTGATTTGCCAGTTCCAGACATTTTTCCTTTCTGTCGCCGCTTAGCAGCCATGTGGTAATGCCTTTTGATTTGAGGTATTGGATAACCTGCTGCGCTTCCGGCCTTATTTCATCTTTCACATCAATCCACCCCAGCAGCACATTGTTTCTTGTGATGTAAACATTGTGGCTGCTTTCATCAGTTAAAGTTTCTGCAACCTTGTATGACCCCGCCCAATAAGCAATGCCATCTTTGTCAATGGCTGTTATTCCTTTGCCTTTTACTTCTTCTATACTCCCCCATTTTATTTCATCTTTAACCTTCCATTCGTTTGCTATACATTTTGCAATGGGATGGGTGGAATATTTCTCCAGTGAAAATGCAACCTTTTTCAGTTCATCTTCTGAAATATCAAATGCTTTAAAAGATGAAACAGTGAATGAGCCGGTGGTAAGGGTGCCCGTTTTATCAAATACCGCCTGCCTGATATTCCTGAATGTTTCAAGGCTGGTTGCATTCCTGAAAAGTATCCCTGTTCTGGCGGCACGGCCAAGCCCCACTGCAATGGCAGCAGGTGTGGCAAGCCCCATTGCGCAGGGACAGGCTATTACCAGTACCGCAATGCTGCGCATTAAAGCAGGGGTAAATTCTTTGAGTAAAAACCAGTTTACTGCAAGGGTTATTACTGCAATACCAATTACAACCGGAACGAAAATGGCGCTGATTTTATCTGCCAGCTGTTGTACCGGCGGCTTTTCTCCCTGGGCTTGTTTTACCATGTTCATAATACCGGAAAGCACTGTATCATTTCCCGTTGCAGTTACCTGCGCTTTTACTGTTCCGTTTTCCAGCATGCTGCCGCCAATGAGCTGGTCTTTTATTTTTTTATGAACAGGGATGCTTTCACCGGTTATAATGGCTTCGTTAACATGTGTGTCACCCCATAAAATTTTGCAGTCAGCCGGAACCTGCTCGCCGGTCCGTATCAGAATAAGGTCGCCTACCCGTAACTGTGTGTTTTCAACCAGGAATATTTGTTCCTGGTATTTGTCATCAAAAGCAATCATATTGGCCATTACCTTTTGTGACCTGGCCAGTGCTTTTAATGCCCGCTGTGTTGACTGGATGGATGTTTCCTCAAGGTAATTACCCAGGAAAACAAGGGTTATGATAGTAGCAGCAGTTTCATAAAACAGGTAACCTTCACCAAGGTTAAGTAATGTTCCCGTTAAGCTGTAAACAAATGCTGCCGTTGCGCCAAGTGCAATCAGCACATTCATATTGGGCATGCCGTTCCTCAGGCTTTTAACGGCGCTCCTGCCAAAGAACGACATACCAACCACATAAACAGGCAGGCACAATGCCAGTTGCACCCACGGGTTCATCAGCCAGTGCAGGTGCACCCATTTATCCAGCATGTGCAGCATTAATACAATGGTAAAAGGCAGGCAAAACCCAAAGCGCTGCAGGTGCGTTGAAAGCCATTTTCTTTTTGTTTCCCCGGCTTTCTCATTGTCTTTTACAGCATACCCCAGCCCTTCAATTCCTTTTATCAGTTTTTGCGTTGCAGCACCATTAACAAGCTCAAAACTTACATCGCCGTTTATTGCATTTACCTTTACATTTTGCTGGCCTTCTTTTTCCAGGTATTTGGTAATGGTAAGCGCACAATTGGCACAAGTAATTCCCTCCACTTTCCATTGTACAGGTTCCATACTGCAAACTTACCCCGCTTATAATTGCTGTGATTTACCACAAATGAAAAATATCTTTGCAACCGGGATTCTAAAAACTATGGAGTGGATTTATGAACTGAAGCAAATCAAAGTTTTGGCCCGCAAGTGGTGGAAGGCAGCAGGAGGCTGCCGGATATTTGCATTTCATGGCGGGATGGGGGCCGGGAAAACAACCCTTATACACGCCCTTTGTGAGGAGAAAGGCGTAAAGGAACCTGTTACCAGCCCTACCTTTTCGCTGGTAAACGAATACCGGTACAGGCAGAACGGGGAGGAAAAAACAATTTTTCATATTGATCTTTACCGGGTGAAAGATGAAGAGGAGGCCATACGTGCAGGTATAGAAGATTGCCTGCTTTCAGGGGCTGTTTGTTTTGTGGAATGGCCCGGTAAAGCCCCGCACATCTTTCCTGAAGAAACAGTGCATGTGTTAATGGAACAAATTGATGATAAAACGAGACGGATAAAAATTCAGTTTCCCGATGTTATTTTGTAATTTAAACAT
>JANRKT010000197.1:0-36775 GCA_033763355.1 Chitinophagaceae bacterium
ATGGCTGCAGTGAAAATCCATTTTTTGTTCATTTCTGTTTTTGTTTGGCGGCCTCAGCAAAAAATACTCACTGGCTGTGCCGGGTTCACAAAAACAGGAAAGGAGAGAAGTGAGGTTCTGACCTTCCCTGCGCAGGCATTATCCTGATCAGGTTCTACGGGTGTAATCTCAGCCTTACTGTAATCTGCAGTAAAGCACCCCGGGAATCTGTTGGTACTAAATTTTCAGTTGCGGAGGCAACTGGCTTATGCAAAGGTAAGGGCTAAAAAAAATATTTTCCAAAAACTGTAACATAAACATGAAGCCGGTCGTATAGTTTGTGTTAAGCCGCCGGTTTACCGCTCTAAATTTATTGATATGAGAAAAGAAATTATTTTAATGTTGTTGCCCCTTTTTTATGTGGCAAACATTTATGCACAGGATAAAATTGTGAACGACCCCAATGCAGAAGTACGTAAAGTTTCCGGTTTTACCGGGGTAACTGTTTCAGGGGCAATTGAGTTATATGTTACCCAATCAAATGAGGAAAAAGTAGTGATCAGTGCAAGGGATGCAGAAGATGTGGCCAAAATTGAAACGGTGGTAGAGAACGGCACCCTTAAAATCCGCTTTAAGAACAGGAATAACTGGTGGGGCAACCAGTGGAATACTTCAGGCAGAAAATTCAGGGCCTATGTTTCCCTGCCGGTAATTAAGAAACTTGCTTCTGCGGGTTCCGGAAATATTTATGTACAGGGAAAAATAAAGGCAGACGACCTGCGTATCGGCCTCTCCGGATCAGGTAATTTTGAAGGTGAGGTAGAAGCCGGCAAAATAGATGTAGGCCTCAGCGGTTCATCCAATGTACGTATAAAAGGTAAAGCGGGAACTACTTCTTACAGCATCAGCGGCTCGGGAAATATCATGGGGTCCAATATGGCTGCAGATTTTTGCGATGTTTCCATCAGCGGCTCAGGAAATGCAGAGCTTACAGTTAACAAGGAGCTTTCTGCAAGAGTAAGCGGAAGCGGTAACGTGCGTTATTATGGCAGCGGCCTGATACGCAGCGTTTCTACTTCAGGCAGCGGCAAAGTAAGAAAAGTAAGCTGACAATAAAATCAAAACAAGCAATATGAAAAAACTATTCTTGGCCCTGCTTTCATTAACAATGATTGCAGCCCATGCACAGGACGAAAAAATAATAAACGATAAGAATGCGCAAAAACGTAGTGTTTCTGCTTTTCATGCAATTAAGGTCTCAAGCGGCATTGATTTGTACCTTACACAAAGCAACACTGAATCAGTTGCTGTAAGCGCATCGGATAAAGATTATGTGGAGCGGATTGTAACCGTTGTTGAGAACGGGGTACTGAAAATTTATTATGACAGTGAAAATAAATTGTGGAGCTGGAACTGGGGCAGCCGCAGGTTAAGGGCTTATGTTTCGGTTAAAAACATTGATGGGCTCTCTGCTTCCGGGGGTTCAGACGTGGTGGTGAACGGCATGATAAAAACGGGTAAACTGACTTTGGATATTTCAGGCGGAAGTGATTTTAAAGGCAAAATTGATGCGGATGACCTGCTGGTAGATCAGAGCGGCGGCTCTGATATTGATATTTCAGGCAAGTCTGTGAATTTAAAAATCGGTTGCAGCGGCGGAAGCGATTTTAAAGGTTATGATATGATGGCTGATAATTGTATGATTGATGCCAGCGGGGGAAGCGATGTAAGCGTTACTGTAACAAAAACATTAAGTGCAGAGGCCAGTGGCGGAAGCGACATCAGTTATAAAGGCGGTGCAATGCTGAAGGAAAAGAAGACAAGCGGTGGCGGAAGCGTTGCAAAAAGAAATTGATTATTTTCAATACAATTAAAGCCTGACAGGCTTGATGGTTGAAGTTTTCTGCCCCAGAATAGCTAAAACCTGTCAGGTTTTATCAGTATTTTATTTGACTTAATACGCGTAAGATTATGAAAAGTATTATTGCACTTTTGCTGATGGGTTTCATTACTGCAAATGCAACGGCCCAGCAAAAAGTAGTGGTGAATGATGCAAATGCACAGCAAAGAACGGTTTCAGGGTTTACTGAAATTTCTGTTTCAGGCGGTATTGACCTCTACCTTTCGCCTGATAATAAGGAAACAGTTGTAGTAAGTGCTTCCGAAGAAAGATACAGGGACCGCATTGTGACAAGGGTTGTGAATAACAGGCTTGAAATTTATTTTGATAACAAAAGATTGAGCTGGAAATGGCCCTCTAATATGAAGCTGAAAGCATATGTTTCATTCAAAACATTAAATAAATTAAAAGCTTCCGGCGCTTCTGATGTTTATGTAAACGGGATTATTAAAGCAGAAAGCCTGCAGATTGAAGTAAGCGGCGCCAGCGATTTTAACGGGGCGGTGGACGTAAGCGAACTGGCAATAGACCAGAGTGGCAGTTCAGATGCAAGGGTGAGCGGAAGGGCTGAAAAATTAACGGTTGAAGTAAGCGGCGCCAGCGATATGAAAGGTTATGACCTGCAGGTAAACTATTGTGAGGCACATGCATCGGGGTCGTCCGATATACAGATTACTGTAAACAAGGAATTGTCTGCAAGGGCAAGCGGGTCAAGCGATATTTATTACAGGGGAAGTGGTTTGATAAGGGAGATTAAAACCAGCGGTTCCAGCAGTGTATCAAAAAAGGGATAATAGCCCCATTCTCCGGTTGGTGAATTACCCTATAATCCAATCAGAGATCAGATTTCCTGCCAAAAGCCCAGATTAAAAAACCGGGAAGCGCTTCGCTCCAGTAAGGCCAGTCATGTTTTGCCCCTGCTGATTCTTTATATACAATATCCTCCCGGGCAATATTCTTTTTCTCTTTAAGCAATGTGATGATATCCCCGGTATCATCAATCACATCATTGATACCATCTTTATCACGGTCAGAAGTTTCTTCGGCAGCGCCACAATAAAACCAGTATTGGAGTTTTGGCCTTTTGCGGCTGGATTGCAAAACGGAATGCATGATGCGGTTCTTTTCATCTTTATAAGAACTGTCTTTTGTGTCTTTATCCCTCCACCAGAATGAGCCGGAGAAGACCCCAACCTTATCAATTTTATCTGCATGGTTCCATGCAATATCAAAAGCAGACAGGCCTCCAAGAGAGCAACCGGCTATCGCTACTGATTTAAATTTTCTTACCCCGGATTTTTTCTTTGCATAAAAATAAAGTTCATTGTCAATAAACCTGCTGTAGTATTCAGCCTTTGATCCCCGGCCTTCGTAATCAGGTTTGCCGGCAACACCATATTCCTGCATGCGGTCGCCTGCATGTATAGCAACAGCAACAACCGGAGTAATCAGTTTCTTTTTGTACAGGCTGTCGAGAATTTCCTTAAGGCGCAGTTTGTGTATTTCATTGCCGTCATTAAAGATCAGCAGGTTCAATTCACTCTTGTCAGCAGGAACAGGTGTGTTGATGATGGTAAGTTTTACTTTGCGCTGCAGGTGGCGGCTGTAAAGTTCGTCTTCCTGTTGCCCGCCGGTCCTGTTACAAGATGTAAAAACTGAAAGTAGAATGATAAATGCAGCAATGAAATATTTCATGTGACGAAAATAGTATTTGATTCAGCAAATTAAAATGGTTTTGGCTGGTATAACAATTCATACTAAATTTGCGCCTCACATCGCGAAGTAGAGCAGCGGTAGCTCGACGGGCTCATAACCCGTAGGTCGGAGGTTCGATCCCTCCCTTCGCAACAAAGGAAGGCAACTTATAACAAGTTGTCTTTTTTTATTTGATCAGTTTACCAGGGTCATATCCACTGCGGATGAAGGAGATTTACTGCAACAAAATCCCATACTTTATTACTGCTGTTAATCCTGCAACCTGTAGCTTGCAACCTGTAACATATCAAAAATTATGAAATCGGGCTTTGTCAGCATATTTGGTAAACCCAATGCGGGAAAAAGCACCCTGCTCAATGCATTGGTGGGGGAAAAGCTGGCTATAGTTTCGCATAAGTCACAAACCACCCGTCACCGCATAAAGGCTTTTGTCACCGGTAAAGATTACCAGGTTGTTTTTTCTGATACACCGGGCATTATTGATCCGCAGTATAAGCTCCATGAAAAAATGATGAAGGCAGTAAAAAGCAGTATTGAAGATGCTGATATTGCTTTATTGCTGGTAGATATCAATGATAATTTTGAAGAGTGTAACAATGTGTTTTCTTCATTGAGATTAAAAGCGCCTGCTATTGTGGTGCTGAATAAACTGGATAAAAATCCGCAAAAAAAACAGGAAGCATCTGACTTTTTCAGCAAACAGGCTTACTGCAAAAACGTGATTGCCATTTCCGCATTAAAGAAGGAAAATATTGATGACCTGCTTGCGGCAATTATCGGCTGCTTACCGGAAGGAGAGCCTTTTTATGCAGATGATGAAATGACAGACCTGCCCACCCGTTTTTTTGTTGGTGAAATGATCAGGGAGAAAATATTTGAACTTTTTGAAGAAGAAGTGCCTTACCAGGCAACTGTTCTGGTAACAGAGTTTAAAGAAAAACAAACACTTATTAAAATAGCTGCGGATATTATTGTTCAGCGGGAATCACAGAAGGCAATAATACTCGGGCAGGGCGGAAAGATGATCAGGCAACTGGGGACGGAAGCACGTAAGGAAATAGAAGCATTTCTCGGTTCAAAAGTGTTCCTGGAATTATTTGTAAAGGTGAGGCCTGGCTGGAGGAACAATGAAAACTGGCTGAAGGAATACGGGTACCAGCCATGAGGATGTATGGTGCAATTCAGCTTTAATAGCTAACTTTAAAGAAGTAAAATTGATAACTATGAGAAGAGTGCTACTAATACTTTCTTTTTTATGTGCAGCTAAATTTATAGTTGCCCAGGATAATAGCGCAACTATTTTTAATGGCGCAGGTGATTTTAAAAGAATATTGGGTTTACAAACAGATTTCTCTGATGTTAAAGATAAAATGGGGGGTAAAAGAATTGAAGGCAACCCATATCTTCATGAGTTTTTTTACAAAGGCTATATAAGGTTTTTTAACGACCAGGTAATGCAGGGGATACCTATGCGTTTTAACCTGATTAACCAGGGCATCCATTTTATGGATGGCGACCGGGAACTTGTATTGAATACGCCTGTAAAGGAATTCGGATATACTGTGACAGAAGATGGTAAGGAGAATCAATTTGTTTTCAGGAATGGTTTTCCACCGGTAGCGGGAAACACAGAGGAAACTTTATACATTGTATTGGCCGGTGATAAAACGGTTCTTTTGAAGAACGATGTAAAGAAAATGAGAGAGGCAGTAGCGCTTAATGGCCAGAATTATTACAAGATTACTGAATCCGAGACTTACTTTGTTTATGATGCTAAAACAAAACAAATAAAGAAAATCAGCCGCGACAAAAACTCTGTATTGGAAGCAATACCAGATAAAAAAACACAGATAGAAAATGTTTGTCAGCAGTATAAATTAAAATGCAGATCAGAAAATGAGTTGAAGCTTCTTTTCAGTTTGTTGGATTGAAAGGGCACATTGGCTTTCGCCTTTTCCTGCATCATTTAATAACCCCGTTGTACTCTTAAATACCTATTTTTGCGGCTGTTAAAAAATTCAGCAGGTGCTGATTTAATAATTATTTATGCCGGGATTTACCGTAGCAATAGTGGGCAGGCCCAATGTAGGGAAGAGTACTTTATTTAACCGTTTGCTGGAACAACGCAAGGCTATTGTGGAGGATGTTCCCGGTGTAACCCGTGACAGGCAATACGGCATTTCTGAATGGAATGGCAAAACTTTTAATGTAATTGATACCGGCGGGTTTGTGCCTGACAGTGATGATATATTTGAAAGAGAAATACGCAAGCAGGTAACCATTGCAATGGAAGAGGCACATGCCATTATTTTTATGGTTGATGCGGCAACAGGCATTACAGATCTTGATAACGCAATGGCTGATGTTTTACGCCGTTCCGAAAAACCGGTTTTTCTTGTTGTAAACAAAGTAGATAACCATGAGCGGATGCTGGAAGCCGCTGAATTCTATAGTTTGGGTTTTGAAAAGCTGTATTATGTTTCTTCAATGAGCGGAAGCGGAACTGGAGAAATACTGGACGACATAACTGCACTGATAAAAGAAGAAGCCGTAAAGGAAGAAGAACACTTGCCCAAATTTGCTATAATCGGGCAGCCCAATACAGGCAAATCCTCATTGCTGAATGCGCTTGTGGGGTCAGAACGGACGATAGTGAGCGAAATTGCAGGTACAACAAGGGATACCATACACACCCATTACAAATTATTCCAGAAGGAATTTATACTTATTGATACTGCAGGCATAAGGCGCAAGGCACGGGTACATGAAGACCTTGAGTTTTATTCGGTGATACGGGCTATTAAAGCGATGGATGAAGCCGATGTGTGCCTGCTGATGCTTGACGCAACGAAAGGTATAACTGCGCAGGACCTGAATATTTTTTCCCTGGCAGTAAAGAAAGGGAAAGGGATTGTACTGCTGGTTAACAAATGGGACCTTGTTGAAGACAAGAAAACCAATACGGCAAAAGACTATGAAACTGAACTAAAGGACAGGCTTGCACCATTTAAAGACGTACCCATACTTTTTATTTCAGCAAAAGATAAGACACGCATTTTTAAAGCAATTGAAACGGCGCTGGAAGTGTATGAGAACCGGCTGCGGAAAATCAGCACTTCTGAATTAAACGAAGTTATGCTTAAAGCCATAGAAGCATTTCATCCCCCGGTGGTACGTGGCCACCCCATTAAAATCAAATACGTAACGCAATTGCCCACACCAGTGCCCAGTTTCGCTTTTTTCTGCAATTTTCCCGACGATGTAAAGACGCCTTACCGCAATTACCTTGAAAATAAAATGCGGGAACAATTTAGTTTCCGCGGTGTGCCGTTGCGGATTTATTTCCGGAAGAAATAAATTTTGCCATCGAAGTTTGTTGCCACAGCATTTTTTTTGAATACTGTTAACACAATTATTACAATGCTGTTACAAAACTGCTATTCCGTTCTAAATGATTTGTTAGAATTCTTTTTTACTGCAATAATTCAACCTGCCCTTCTTTTATTTGTAAAGCATAAACCAATCATCCGCTGATAAAACAAAATTCTACGTGGTAATTATTCTTTACGGACTAAAATCAACACCACATGAATTCTGTTTTGCGAAAACTCATCCTTGTTTTTTTATGGCTTTACGTTGTACATTTCACATGCCCTGCACAAATTAACTGGTCGAAGTATGAAATCGGTGCACAGGCGGGCATCATGGTTTACCAGGGAGATTTAACGCCTTCTGCAGCCGGTTCTTTTAAAACACTGAAACCGCAATTGGGTTTTTTTGCATCACGTATCCTTGGCAATTCCTTTGCTGTACGGGTCGGCCTTGTTTTCGGCGGGGTTAAAGGCGATGATGCCAGGTATGATAAACCGGCCTGGCGCAAAGAGAGGAGTTTTAATTTCAGTTCATCCGTTACTGAATTCTCAGGTATGCTGGTTTGGAATATACTTGGTAAAAATAACCTGGAGGGCAGAAGCGGCTTTTCTCCTTATGTTATGGCGGGTGTTGGCTACAGTTTTCTGAATATTAAACGGGACTGGAGCCGGCTTAACACCACATTCTATCCTGCCGAATCGGATTTGCAGGCGGGATTAAATGAAGATATAGCACACCACTTACCCAAAGGCATCCCGGTTCTCCCTCTTGGTATTGGTGTCAGGTATTCACTTTCGTCCAAATGGTCTTTATCGGCGGAATCATCTTACCGGCATACATTCACAGATTATCTTGATGGTTTCAGCCAGTCAGGAAACCCAAAGCGAAACGATCATTACTACAGCCACTCTTTGGGAGTAAATTACAGGCTTGGCAGAAAGAGCAGACTGGATTGCCCGGTTATTCGATTCTGATCTGAATTTGTCATTTGCCATTGCGCTGTTACTTAATTTCGGTAAACGTAAGTTTATCACTTTATGATGCAGCCGCATTTTATTGAACATTTCAGCCAAAGGCTTACGGATTTTTTTTCAGTTGCTGTTTCAGTAAACCATTGTGAACCTGTTTTCGGCGGTGACATTAATCATTGTTTTTTGTTGGCCACATCTAATGGAAAGTTTTTTATAAAGACCAATGATGCGGGCCTGTATGCAGATATGTTTGAGAAGGAAGCAAACGGTTTGAAACTTCTTGCAGGCACAAAATGTATAAGGGTACCTCAACCGTTATTTACAGGTAAATACCATGATAAAGTTTACCTTGTAATGGAACACCTTGAAAAGGGGACACCACACACTGGTTTCTGGGAGCATTTTGCTGTATCTTTAGCCCGGCTTCATCTCAACAGCAATGAGCAATTTGGGTTAGACCACGATAATTATGCCGGCAGCCTTTTTCAGTCAAACGGCTTACATCCTGCATGGCATTTGTTTTATGCACATGAAAGGATACTGAAACTGATTAAGGATGCATTTTACAATAAGCTGCTTGATGCAGATCATGTTGCCTGTGCAGAGCAGCTGTGCAACAAGCTCAGCTCCATCTTTCCAACTGAAAAACCCGCATTGTTACATGGCGATTTATGGAGCGGCAATTTTATGGTAGCTGAAAACGGGTATGCTGCGGTTTACGACCCTGCAGTAAATTATGGCCACAGGGAAATGGACATTGGCATGACCCTTTTATTTGGTGGATTTGACAGGAGATTTTACGAAGCTTACCACTCCGCTTTTCCCCTTGAACCGGGATGGCGGCAAAGAACAGATATATGCCAGTTGTACCCCCTGCTTGTGCACCTTCTGCTTTTTGGCGGGCATTACCATGCCTCCGTAACCCAAATCCTTAAAAAATATTCATGATTGGCTTATATCAGGGCAACCAACGAAATTTTGTAAACGTAATATGTGTACACCAAATGGCAAACCTTGTTAATGTTGTAACTTGGTTAGCAAATAAAACAACCCCCGCTTTTGTCAGATAACAGCAAAATAAGATCGCTGCTGGATGGTTGTGCAAAAAACAACCGGAACAGCCAGAAAGAGTTGTATTATCTGCTCTGCGAATTTGCCATGAATACCTGTTACCGTTATGCATCAAGCCTGCAGGAAGCCGAGGAGTTGGTGAACGAAGGGTTTGTGAAGCTTTATAAAAACATAGAGCGCTTTGAAGTGAACCGGCATGAGGATATTTTCAGTGCATTAAAGGGATGGTTTAAGCGCATACTGATCAACACCTGTATTGACCAGTACAGGAAAAATGCGCACAATGCAATGACGCATACCCAGCCCGAAGAAGGCGAACATCTTGCTGCAGTGCAGCCCACCGGCCTGGACAATTTATCGTATAAGGAAATTATAGAAGCCATCAGGCTGTTATCGCCGGCTTACAGAAATGTATTTAACCTTTTTGTAATTGAAGGCCTGACCCATGATGAAATAGCCAAGCAGCTTGGTATATCAACGGGCACATCAAAATCAAATCTTGCCAAAGCAAGGGAAAAATTAAAAAAAATTATTTTTCAACTAACCCGGACCAAAGCATATGCATAATCTGTCTGACAACGAACTGGACCGCCTGGGCAGGGATGCTGCTGAGCAATACAATGCTCCGCAGGGATCTGCTTCCTGGGATGCCATTTCCCGCAGGCTAGATGTAGAAATGCCCCGGGAAAAAAGAAAGAGAAGGTTTTTCTTCTGGATTATTCTTGCTGCTATGTTGCTTTCAGGCGGCGCAGTATATTATTATTTTTCAGGTGATGAAAAAACAATTGCAACAGTTCAGGAGGATATTAAAAACAAAGACGAAGGTGTTTCTGCAACAAGGGGCAAAACCCCGGTTGAGCATGATGGAAGTGATAATGCAGTTGCAAAACTAAAAGAAGAAAAAGCTACGGCAGATGATGAAACAAAAAATAATATTACCGGAGGATTAAATCTCCCCATAAAGGATGAAAGAGTAAATGATAAAAAAGAAAATGTGGCGAAAGGCAACTTCAACCCGGCGGTGAAAAAAAGAACAGTAAATGTTTACGAAAAAGGGGATAATAAAACCGGTGATAAACAAGAGCAAAACAAAAACACACAGCCCGATGAAGGAGACATAAAAATTTTGGTGAAAGAAGAAGTTCAAACTAACCGGGCAAGTGAAGAAACGAAAAAGCCGGTTGCTCCGCTTTCATCCGGCCAGAACCATGCAAAAGCAGTAAATGAAACTGATAAACCAGCATCAGATAGCAATCAGTTGCATGCGGATGACAGCTCCCTTCAGCAAAAAGTTACTGAGAAAAATGCCACCAAAAAGATAAAGGCAAATACCAAAAAAATCAGGCCCTTTGAAATAGGCTTTGTTTATGCACCCGACATGAGCAATGTAAAATTTACCCATTCTGATAAAACGGGCTATAACATCGGATTCACATTAGGATACAATTTTTCAAGGAGGTGGTCAGTGAATACAGGCGTTTTATGGACAAAGAAAAATTATACCACAACAGCGAACAATTACAAATTTCCTTCCGGTTCCTGGGCATACAACCCCGGTGTATATATGAAATCTGTAAAGGCAAACTGCGAAATGGTTGATATTCCGCTTAACCTGAGGTACAATGCTATAGTTGGCAAAAAATATTCAGCATTTATCAGTGCGGGTATTTCATCTTATTTGATGGGTAAAGAAGATTTTCATTATTACTTCATGTATAACAATAACCCTTCGTACCGGCGCTGGGTTAACAGCAATTCAAAAAATTATTGGTTTTCTACGGGCAATTTGTCAATGGGGTATGAGCAGCAACTCACCCCGGCTTTTTCCGTACAGGCGGAGCCATTTCTTAAATTTTCCCTTAGAGATGTGGGTTCGGGAAATGTAAGATTAAACAGCATGGGCATGTTTATTGGAGTAAAATACAAACCAGCTATAAAAAATAAATAGGTATTACCATGAAAAAGACCAGCATTATTACTACTGCATTTTCCCTCTGCAGCATATTGCTTGTAGTGTTGTTCAGTTGCAGTAAAGGCGGTAGCCCCGCCCCGCCGCCTGCCGGTTGCAGTAATGTTACCATTACGGTAAGCGCAACATCAACCAATGCAGCGGCATGCATGTCCACAGGTTCCATTACTGTTACCGCTTCTGGCAGCTCAAATCTTTCTTACAGCATTGACGGAACCACTTTCCAGGCCTCTAATGTTTTCAATAATATAGCCAAAGGCAATTACACTGTTACGGTAAAAAACAGCAACAATTGCAGTGGCACTGCGGCAGTATCAGTAAATGAAAGCGGCACTACACCCGGCCCGCTGTTTACTGCTGTAAAAACAATGATGCAGGCCAATTGTGTTACTTGCCACCAGCCCGGCGGCCAAATGCCCAGTCTTAATTTTTTAATTGATTGCAACATTGTGCAAAGGGCGGCAACTATTAAAACAAGGGCGGTTGACCAGGGTACTATGCCCCCTACAGGTGCATTGCCGCAAACGGATAAAGATAAAATCACAGCCTGGATCAATGCAGGGGCCAAAATTGAAAACTGAAATCTTTGGGTTGTATTTGGTGTAAAAGAAAAGCATCCTGAATCTTCAGGGTGCTTTGTTTTTTAGTTGTAAAATGTGGTTTGGAAAGGGCCCACGACTGCATTGGTGCCCTCACCAATGCTTTGATATATTTTTAAAGTCCAAGTATTATAAAATGCGGTTTGGGAAAGGACCGCAGCATGTATTTGCGGGTACCCAGATACCCATATGAAAAAATTAAAAATTTTTAATTGGCAGTACCTATAAAAGCCATATAGGGCTTATATTGCACACTGTTTAAAAGCGCACCGCCTTAATCCTTCGTAAAAACTTTGCCTGCGCCATAAGAATTTAGCTTTATTGTTTTAAAATGAGTTTTATTATAAGCCTGTTGAAGCTGGGGTTAAGGGCATCCATTATTCTATTTGGGGTCCTCTGTGTGAGTTTTTACCTGCACGGAAAAAAGGAAGTTTCATTTTATTTCGCGGCACACCCTGATGATTGGCAGCTTTTCATGTCTGGCAATGCTTATACCGACGTTGTTAATAACAATGAACATGTTGTATTTGTAATTGTAACTGCTGGTGATGCGGGTCTTGGTACAGATGGAAGCAGAAAACTTTTCCGCACTTCAGGAAGTGACAGGCCTTATTATAAGGCCAGAGAAAGAGGGGCATGGAATTCCTGTAAATTCCTGGCTGATGTAAGGGTGCATGGCAACAGCATTTCAGACGGGAAATTCGTTGAGATTAACGGCCATAAAATTTACAGGTATGCATATAAAAAAGTAGTTGCCTACTTTTTGCGTTTGCCTGATGGTAACCTTGACGGTTCTGGGTTTTCCGGTACGGGTTACCAGTCCCTAGAAAGGCTCCGCAGCGGCGCTATTTCAAAAATTACAGCAGTTGATAATTCTGCAGCTTATAACGGGTGGGACGATTTAACCGCTACGCTCAATAAAATAATAGTTACTGAAAGTGAAGCAGATCCCCATGTGTGGGTTAACATCCCTGATAGCGATGAATCATTTAACCCCAATGACCATTCTGATCATATAAATGTAAGCCTGGCAGCCCAGGCATCTGTAAAGAACCTGCATTATGCAGGCATAATAGGTTATGTGGATTATCATTCGGCCAACTTGCCAGAGAACCTCAGCAGCAGCGAGATTATCAACCAGGCGGGGATATTTTCCATCACAGTAAAAGAACTTCATGATGATGGTTATTTTTCGCAATGGGTGGAGGGGCATACGGATTTGCTGCTGAGAAATTATTACAGGATAATGCGGTATCCCGTTAAATCTTCTTACAGGCAACCGCCTTCTTCAGGCGGGGTAAGCCGTGCAGCAGAAAATATTTCTCCCAAAAACCTTTCTAAAAAAATTATTGCCGCAAATGGAAAATCCAATACAAAACTGATTGACAAAATACATCCTGACCCCGCAAAACCAGGGGGGGACCTTTTTATTTCATTCAGGCTGCCTGCAAGCGGTACTGTTACGGCAAGGCTGATAGCTGAAAACGATGAAATCGTGTATTCAGTTTCAAAGAAAGTGGATGCTGATGCCATTATTTCATTTCCTTTAAGCCGGTTTCTCCAGTCAGGTTTGTATTTTTTGCAGGTTAACCTTGATGGTAATTACTTTGAAACAAAGAAGCTGGTGCTGCAATAAATGCTGACCGGGTGTTCTTATTTATCTTTATCGGCAGTTTCAAACCACACAGTAGTTTTATTGTTCCAGTCGCCGTTGTAGTTGATGGTAATTTCATCTCCTGCCATAATATCCCTTATTGCTTTGATAAAAATCAGTTCTTCTTCGTAATCCATAAAATATTCGCAGTTGGACTGGTAAGAGTGGTTGTACAGCGATACATATCCAAGGGCCACACAGCATTGCGATTGCTCCTTGTTCCATACAAAAATATAATCATGCAAAAGGGTCTGGTCAACCAGTTTCTTTTCTTCACCGCTAAGCACAACAACAGGCGATATTTCAATAATGGTCTCTTCCATAATGTCTTCCCTGGTAAACACGCCGCGGCCTTTTCCTTTGGCTTTCTCTATATATAAATACGGCTGTATCATTCTGCAATATTAAATTGTGCAGGGCAATCACGAAGAAAAACTATAATTAATTTTAAAGCCAAATGCAATGATATGAGTTTACAGGAGCAGTTTGAAGATACCATGAGATCAGGCGACAGGCTTTTGATCCAGGATTTCCTGAACCAGCAGAACATCAGTGATGTGGCGCAGATTATCCGGGATAATGAAGAATATGAAGTACAGGTCATTTCCGGTTTGTCTGTTCACCGTGCAGCAAGCACTTTTAAAATTCTTGATGTCCCGGACCAGAAGAGGATCATCCAGTCATTACCGCCGCTTAAAACAGCTGAATTGCTCAATGAACTTTCTGCGGATGACCGTACTGCATTTCTTGAAGAACTCCCTGTTGAAGCTGTTCGTGAACTGATAAAACTCCTCAACCCCGAGGAAAGAAAAGTTACCCTTGCCCTGCTCGGTTATCCCGAAGACAGCGTAGGCCGCCTGATGACGCCGGATTACCTTGCCGTAAACAAAGACTGGACTACCGCACAGGTGCTGGAGTACATCCGTCATTACGGAAAAGACAGCGAAACGATAGATGTGGTTTATGTTATAAATGAAAAAGGGCAACTGGTGGATGACATCAGGATAAGGGAATTTTTATTTGCCCCGCCTGAAAAAAAAGTAAGTGATATTGTGGACGGACGTTTTATTGCACTGAATGTAAACGACGACCAGGAAGTTGCCAACAAAACTTTTAAAATGAATAACCGCGTGGCATTGCCTGTGGTTGACAGCAACAATATCCTTTTGGGCATTGTAACAATTGATGACGTACTATGGGTTGCCAATGAAGAATTCAGCGAGGACATGCAGAAAATCGGGGGTACTGAGGCCCTGAACGAACCTTATCTTGAAATCCCCCTTCTTAAATTGTTTAAAAAGCGGATTGTCTGGCTCATTGTTTTGTTTGTTGGTGAAATGCTTACGGCAACAGCAATGGGGTACTATGAGAACGAAATTGAAAAAGCAGTGGTGCTGGCCTTGTTTATACCGCTTATTATTTCAAGCGGGGGCAACAGCGGCTCACAGGCTTCCACTTTAATCATCCAGGCCATGGCCGTTGGTGAAATCAGCCTTGCAGACTGGTGGCGGGTGATGCGCAGAGAAATTTTATCAGGTTTGTTATTAGGCAGCGTATTGGGCCTTATCGGCTTTCTGAGGGTTACGGGCTGGTCACAATTTTTTCCTGATGTATATGGCCCGCATTACATGCTTGTGGGTGCGGCGGTAGGCATATCACTTGTTGGAGTGGTGCTGCTTGGAACACTTACCGGTTCTATGCTTCCTATATTTTTAAAGAAACTCGGGGCTGACCCGGCGGTTTCTTCAGCCCCATTTGTGGCCACTCTTGTGGATGTGGCCGGGCTGGTTATTTACTTTTCCTGCGCCTATATTTTCCTGAAAGGCATAATACTTTGAGAGCCAGATCGTTTATTAAAACAGCAGGTGTAAAATGGCTATTCCTTATCATAATTGTTTTTTATAATATTGTGTCAAAGATGGCCCCCTCAATTATAAATCCCCTTTGAAAACTCAGTCGAAAGAAAACTGTAATCTTTAACCTTAAATCTGAAAAGCATTATGTGCGGAATTGTTGGTTATGTTGGACCACGGGAAGCGTACCCCGTTATTTTAAAAGGATTAAAACGCCTTGAATACCGCGGATACGACAGCGCCGGAGTGGCGTTGCTGAACCATGGTATGAAAGTATATAAGAAAAAGGGCAAAGTTGCCGACCTTGAGGAATCCCTGGTTGGCAAAGATGTTCATGCACACATTGGTATTGGCCATACCCGATGGGCAACCCACGGCGAGCCAAGCGACCGCAATGCGCACCCCCACAGCTCTTCAAGCGGTAAGTTGTCCATGATCCACAATGGCATTATTGAAAATTACACCCAGCTTAAAAGCGAATTGCTGAAAAAAGGCTACCAGTTTAAAAGCGATACAGACACGGAAGTACTGCTGAATTTTATTGAAGACATCAAAACCAATAACAATTGCTCACTTGAAGAAGCGGTAAGGGTTGCTTTAAAAAGAGTGGTGGGCGCTTATGTTATTTTGCTTATTGATGCTGATGACCCTGAAACCGTTATTGCTGCAAGAAAAGGAAGCCCGCTGGTTATTGGCATTGGCAAAGGCGAACACTTTCTTGCTTCTGATGCGTCCCCCATTATTGAATACACCAAAGAGGTTGTTTACGTAAATGATTATGAACTGGCCATTGTAAAAGCAGATGAACTGGTGCTGAAGAACCTGGGGAATGAAAAGCTAACCCCTTTTGTGCAGAAGCTTGACCTGGAGCTGGCCGCTATTGAAAAGGGCGGCTTTGATCATTTCATGCTCAAAGAAATTTTTGATCAGCCACATACCATTTACGATTGTCTCCGTGGCCGTCTTGACCCCGTGAACGGCATCATTAAACTCGGTGGCATACAAAACAATATTGAGCAGCTTAAAAATGCAAACCGCATCATGATGATTGCCTGCGGCACATCGTGGCATGCAGGTTTGATAGCAGAATATGTTTTTGAAGAACTTTGCCGCATCCCTGTTGAGGTAGAGTATGCATCAGAGTTCCGTTACCGCAACCCGGTTGTGAACAAAGGGGATGTAATCATAGCCATTTCTCAAAGCGGCGAAACTGCAGACACATTGGTTGCAATTGAAAAAGCGAAGGAAAACGGCGCTTTCATTTTTGGTGTGGTAAATGTAGTGGGTTCATCCATAGCCCGTATTTCACATGCAGGCGCTTACACACATGCGGGCCCTGAAATAGGAGTTGCAAGTACCAAAGCATTTTCCGGTCAGCTTGCGGTTTTAAATATGATGGCATTGAAGGTTGCCCTTGAAAAAGGAACCATCTCTCACGACCGTTATATGCATTTGATGAACGAATTGCATGAGATACCCGAAAAGGTAAGCCAGATACTGCAGCATACAGATCACATCAAAAAAATTGCAGCGAAGTATAAAGATGCAAGGGATTTTCTCTATCTCGGCCGAGGATACAATTTCCCGGTATCACTTGAAGGGGCATTAAAGCTCAAGGAAATTTCTTATATCCATGCAGAAGGTTATCCCGCTGCAGAAATGAAACATGGCCCCATCGCACTGGTTGATGATACTTTGCCTGTGGTATTTGTTGCCACCAAAGATTCCTACCACGAAAAAATTGTAAGCAATATCCAGGAAATAAAAGCAAGAAGGGGTATTGTAATTGCCGTGGTAACAGAAGGTGATGAAACCATTACTGGTATGGCTGACGAAGTGATGGTGGTTCCCGAAGCGGATGAACTGGTGGCGCCGATGCTGAATGTAATACCATTGCAGCTGCTTGCGTATTATATTGGCGTAGCAAAGGGGTATGATGTGGATAAACCGAGGAACCTGGCGAAAAGTGTTACGGTGGAATAGTCACGGTTACAGGTTACATGTTTCAAAATTCCAGGTAACCGGAATATCAAAACAGACCTCTTAAGAAACAGCAGAATGAATATCATCAACAAACGTCCGCTCGGTTCTATTGGTTATAATTTTGTAAAGCCTGAATTTTTACCCCCGGGAAAAGATGAATACCACCTTCGCAATAAGCAAAACCGCAACGGCATACATTACCGGCAGCTTACCGCCTTTGAAATCGAAGTGCTGGTAAGGAACAACAATACTTCCGACGACTGGAATAAAATTCTTGTATCAGATGCTTTTAACCCAGAGCTGGTAAAGAACTGCAAGTTTTTTGGCCTGGTACGTATAGGTAAACTTGAACCTTATTTTCTCGAATTCCACAACCTGCGTATGCCGGTTGGTTTGTACAACAGCACCATCATCAGCAGCGATTTTGGCGATAACGTAGTAATTGATAATGTCAACTACCTGTCGCATTACATCATCGGCAATGAAGCGATTATTGTAAATGTAAATGAACTGGCTACTGCCAATGCCGCCAAATTTGGTAATGGCATCATCAAACAGGGCGAAGAAGAAAGTATCCGCATCTGGCTGGAAGTATGCAATGAAAATGCCGGGCGGAGCATTATTCCTTTTAACGGCATGTTGCCGGGAGATGCTTACTTATGGGCAAGGTACAGGGATGACGAAGTGATGCTGGATAAATTTAAAAAGTTTACAGAAAAGAAGTTTGATAAGCGGAGGGGATATTACGGCAAGATTGGTGACAGGACTGTTATTAAGAATTGCAAGATCATTAAAGATGTCTGGGTGGGCAACGATGCTTATCTGAAAGGCGCCAATAAAATAAAAAACGTAACCATCAACAGTTCGCCGGATGCGGTATCGCAGATAGGTGAGGGCTGCGAACTGGTAAATGGCATTGTGGGATACGGCTGCAGGATATTTTACGGCGTAAAAGCTGTCCGTTTTTTTATGGCTTCCCATTCGCAGTTAAAATATGGCGCAAGGCTTATCAATTCATACCTGGGTAATAATTCAACCATCTCCTGCTGCGAGGTATTGAATACGCTGATATTCCCTTCGCATGAGCAACACCATAACAATTCTTTTTTATGTGCAGCGCTTGTAATGGGACAGAGCAATATAGCGGCAGGTGCAACCATCGGTTCCAATCACAATTCCCGCAGCCCTGATGGTGAAATACAGGCGGGGCGGGGTTTCTGGCCGGGTCTCTGTGTGAGTTTAAAACACAATTCAAAATTTGCTTCATTCAATATACTGGCAAAAGGGGATTATCCCGCTGAGCTGAATATCCCTGTTCCTTTTGCATTGGTGAGTAATGATGTAAGCAAAGATGAACTGGTTGTGATGCCGGGTTACTGGTTCATGTATAACATGTATGCATTAACACGCAATGAATGGAAGTACAATGCGAGGGACCAGCGGATAGATAAAACACAGCGAATAGAATTTGATTACCTAGCGCCGGATACGGTAAATGAAATGTTCAATGCCCTGGAGTTATTTAAACTGTTAACGGGTAAAGCTTACCTTAGAAATAAAAATGCAAAAAAGGGATTTACTGAACAGGAGTGTATAGAAACAGGAGAAGCCCTGCTGGAAAAAAAAGACCCCATTGTAAACAAATTTGAAATAACTGCTGAAGGGTTTGAAAACAGCAGCAGGAAGGCCGTGATGATAAAAGTATTACCATGCTATCATCTGTTTAAAGAACTGATAAGTTTTTATGCGGCTGATAAGATATTGCAGCATATCCGTCAAAACAAAATCAGTTCACCGGCTGCACTGTTAAAAAGCCTGCCTGCCGGTCAAATAAGAAGCAACTGGCTTAACATTGGCGGGCAACTGGTGAAGGAAGAATCTTTTAATGCATTCAGGAAGGATATTCATGCCGGTAAAATAAAAAACTGGGACGATGTGCACGGGTTTTATGTGTCTGAAGGTGATTATTACACGCACAACAAATTGCAGCATGCTTTTGCTTCGCTGCTTGAAATCAACCAGCTCTCCAAATCAAAAATTAAAAACGCGTTCTGGAAAGAACTTTTTGAAAATGCCATTGCCACCCGTGAATGGATCACCAGGGGCATTTATCATTCCCGTGAAAAAGACTATACCAACAGTTTCCGCAAAATGGTGTATGATAATGCTGAGCAGATGAACAAAGTGCTGGGCAAACTGGAGGAGAACAGTTTTATAAAGATGCAGAATGAAGAGCTGAGCAGGTTTAAAGACGGAGTGAATAATACAATTGCTTTATTTAAGTTATAGTGCGAAACGTTGATGATTATATTGATGCACTCTCTTCAGCAGATGCGGAACTGGTCAGTATCATCCGCAATATTATTTTAAGCGCCGTACCGGGTATTGAAGAAAGGCTCAGTTTTAAAATCCCCTTTTACCATTACTACGGCATGTTGCTGTACATTACCAAAACAAAGCAGGGCATTGATGTAACATTTTGCAGGGGTAAAGACCTTGCGCATGAATACCCGCAACTGCAAAAACGAAACCGGGCCATAGCAGCTTCAGTAGTGATAAGAGACCCCAAAGACATAACAGCATATCAGCTGCGGGAACTGGTTGCTGCCGCTGTGGCATGGAATAAGGAAGCGGCGGCCCTGAAAATACCTTTTGTTGTAAAAAGATTAAAGGCAGGTAAAAATGCAGCAGCAAAAAGAAAAGACAACCAACCCAAAAAAAAGCATTGACATGAAATATTTTTTTATCATTGTTTGCTTTATTTCTGCCGGATGTTCCCAATCAGCAGGTACAAAAAACAAAACTGAAGATAAAGACAACGCAGCAATTACCAGCTTTACTGATTCATCATCAAAAATCATTTCACCTGATACCGTAAAAAATGCAGAAGCGCCGCCGGTTGATTCAGCTTCTATTACTGAAGAAGACAAAGCTTTGTATGCTTATTCAGGTGAATATGAACTGCAGACCGAAAGCGAAGGCGCTGAAGGGAGGCTGTTTTTTGAATATACAGGGGGCAGGACATTTAAGTTTACCCTTACCCTTACTGCACCTGATATTTGCAAAGGCCATATTGAAGGCGTGGCGCTGGTTGACCGTTCGCAGCATGCGTTCTTACCGGATAAACAATGTTTCCTGCATTTTAACCTTGAAGATAAAGCCATTGAAGTGGTACAGGAAGATAAATGCGATAAGATGAATGGTGAATGTATTTTTTCAGGGCTGTATAAATTGAAACCTGCAGGAAAGTAATTTCATTCTACCGGTATTCGCCAAATACCTTCCTCAGTTCATCGGCTATTTCTCCAAGGGTACAGTAATTTTCTACCGCATTTATTACGGCGGGCATCAGGTTGGTTCCGTTAACAGCGCAATCATGTATTTGCTGAAGGCACATTTTTACCTGTTCCCTCTCCCTTGTTGCTTTTAAGCTCTTAAGCTTTTCCACCTGCACATTCCTGATGCTGTCATCAATTTTAAAAACAGGCGGCGTGGTCTCTTCTTCTGACCGGAATTTGTTTACGCCGACTATAATTTTTTCACCGCTTTCAACTTTTCTCTGGTACTCATAGGCACTGCGTGCAATTTCATTTTGTATAAAACCCTGTTCAATGGCATTTACACTTCCGCCCATGGCATCAATCTTATCCATCAGTTGCAGGGTATGATGCTCCGCCTCATTCGTCAGCGCTTCAATAAAATAGCTTCCTGCAAGCGGGTCAACGGTATCAGGTACGCCGCTTTCATAAGCCACAACCTGCTGTGTGCGCAGGGCAATCTTTGCGGCTTCTTCCGTGGGCAGGCTTAGCGCTTCGTCGTAACCGTTAGTGTGCAAGGATTGCGTTCCGCCTAAAACTGCTGCCAGCGTTTGAATGGTTACCCTTGAAATGTTATTGAGTGGTTGCTGAGCCGTTAATGTGCTCCCGCCGGTTTGGGTATGAAAGCGCAGCATCATGGCTTTGGGGTCAGTTGCGCCAAGTTGTTTCATGATGTTGGCCCAGATCCTTCTAGCGGCACGGAACTTGGCCACTTCTTCAAAAAAGTTATTATGGCAGTTAAAAAAGAATGAAAGCCTTTTGCCAAACACATTAATATCAAGCCCTTTTTCCAGCGCTGCTTTTACATAGGCTTTGCCATTGCTTAATGTAAATGCTATTTCCTGCACGGCCGTGCTGCCTGCTTCCCGGATATGGTATCCTGAGATGGAAATGGTATTCCATTTGGGAAGTTCTTTGCTACACCATTCAAAAATATCTGTTATGATGCGCATGGAAGGTTTGGGCGGATAAATATATGTGCCCCTTGCTGCATATTCCTTTAAAATGTCATTTTGTATGGTGCCTGAAATTTTTTTAAGGTTGGCGCCCTGTTGTTTGGCCAGCGCCACATAAAATGCAAGGAGGATAAAACCTGTTGCATTAATGGTCATGGATGTGCTTACATCTTCCAGTTTTATCCCTTTAAAAAGGGTTTGCATGTCTTCAATACTGTCAATGGCAACACCTACTTTTCCTGTTTCGCCTTCTGCAAGAGAATGGTCGCTGTCATACCCGATTTGCGTTGGGAGATCGAATGCGACACTCAACCCCATTACACCCTGCGACAACAGGTAATGATATCTTTTGTTGCTTTCTTCAGCTGTACTGAAACCTGCGTATTGCCGCATGGTCCAGAGTTTGCCGCGGTACATGTCTTCCTGCACACCCCTTGTAAATGGGAATTCACCTGGCTTTTCAGTTAGCGGAACAGGATCACAGTAAAGTTCTTTTATTTCAATACCGCTGTCTGTGAAAATTTTTTTGGCCATGATATTACTATGTTGGTCAGAAGAGTCAATAAGTCAGGAAAGTCAGAAAGTCCGGAAGTCAGAAAAGCCAGAAAGTCTGAAGAACAAAAAAATAACTTCCGGTCTTTCCGTCCAGCGGACTTCATGACTCTTCATTACATCAGTTTTTTTGCTTCAAAACGTAATGCCTGCAGTACAATAGGGTGCAGGGATGCATTGGTATCTGCATTAAGCAGTTTCAGTATTTTTTTACTCAGTTCTTTGCCCCCAGCCTCTTGTGGTAATGTGCCGGCCAGTTGGTTGATGATAAAAATATTCTGTTCTTTTAAGTTGCTTACAGCCTGCCATGCCTGGGGGCTTACATAAATCTGTTGCGAAATATTGTAATCAAATTCCTGCTTGATGGTATCCACAAGCAAACCCTGCAGTTGTTTTGCTGAAAGATCGGCAGCCGGTATGCGTGTTACCAGGTTGGGCAATGCTATTCTTTCGGCAAGTATGGTAAGGCGTTCATATGCCTGCAATTGCAGACCTGAAGCAGCGGCGGATGGCCGGGCCTGTTTTTTCAGTTCCTTTTTTTCCCTTGAATAAATAATAAAATAAAGAACAGCCACCAGCACCACCACGATGATGCCGGCAAATAAAATGGTATTTGTATTGTTGAGCATAAAAGTTAATGATGTAACAAAAGTAAGTGTTTGAAAATTAGCGGTAAACAGGTTTAAAAACAGGCAGCAACCTTAATCAGGGCCTGTTTCAGGCTTTGTTCGTATTTTTGCAATGAACTTTTATAAAAATGGAAATGACAGCTGCTGCCCCGGTTTTGTTTACTGAAAATGCAATAAACGAAATACGGAAATTGATGGAGGAAACAGGCTTTGACAATAGCCGGCAACTGCGTGTAGGTGTAAAAGGCGGAGGATGTTCAGGCATGAGCTATATTCTGGCCTTTGACCACAAAGAAGCCAATGATGAAGAGTTTGTTTTTGAAGGCATACCTTGCATCATGAACAAATCACATGCCCTGTATCTGATGGGAATGGAAATTGACTGGCGGAACGGCCTTGATGCACGGGGCTTTGTATTTACCAATCCCAATGCTTCCAAAACCTGCGGATGCGGAAGTTCATTCGCAGTATAAATTGTATTGAACCCTGGCCCGGATAATTTTATCTCAGGAAACTTACCAAACAGAAAATAAGAAGTCCCGCTTTTTTGGCGGGACTTTCAATTTATAAAAATGGTCAGGGCTATTTTGCCATAGCGGGTTTAGCCTTTGTTACTTCCTTCACCGGTTCAGTTGCATCACCAAGCGGTTTGTTTCTGGCCATGTCAACCAATACAGGCGCAGCCACAAAAATAGAAGAATAGGTACCGGTTATTACACCCACCAGCATAGCAAATGCAAAGCCACGTGTTACTTCACCGCCGAATATAAACAGGATAAGCAAAGTAAGGAATACGGTAAGAGATGTCATAATAGTACGGCTCAGCGTATCATTGATGGCTTTGTTGATGATGGTTTCCTTCTTTTCCCCTTTCATTTGCCTGCTGTATTCTCGTATCCGGTCAAACACAATTACCGTATCGTTCATGGAAAAACCGATAACAGTGAGTATGGCTGCAATAAAATGCTGGTCAATTTCCAGCGGGAAAGGCATCACACCCCTGAGGAAAGAGAATACCGCAAGTGTTACAAACACGTCGTGCAGCAATGCAATGATGGTTCCGGCAGAATACCTCCAGTCGCGGAAGCGAAGGAAGATATAAAGGAATATGGCAATGATGGCAAAGATGGTGGCCTGCACTGCACCTTTCTTCAGGTCATCAGAAATAGAAGGCAATACCGTTTGCGAACTTTGTTTGTATTTTGTTTTAAAGTCGAAATAACTCAGGCCGGCAGGCAGGTAATTTTTAAGCCCGTTGTACAATGCAGTTTCTACTGTTGAATCTGCATTCTTTGAATTATCATCTATCAGGTAAGATGTGGTGATGTTAAGTGTTTTGTCGTCGCCCACCGTTTTAATTACCGGGTATGCCCCAAAACTTTTCTCTAATTCATTTGCCACTACATCATTTTTCATCGGCTGGTCAAAGCGTACGGTATAGCTTCTTCCGCCCTTGTATTCCACGCCCTGGTCAAACCCGTTGAACAAAGCGCCTACACCAAGTATAAGCACTACAACGGAAATGGCATAAGCAACTTTCCTGTATTCAATAAATTTATAAGCGGCATGCCTGAACACCCTTCTGCTGATGTTGGTAAAATAATTGAAGTGGCGGTTTTTGTTGGTCCAGAAATCGGTAATGAGCCGGGAAATTAGAATACCGCAAAAAAGCGAAAGCAGGATACCCAGTATCTGCGTGGTAGCAAAACCCAGAACAGGGCCTAAACCAAAATAAAACAGGATAAATGCAGTAAGCAATGTGGTGATGTGGGCATCCAGTACGGGCGGCAATGAACGTTTGTACCCTTCTATCACCGCCATCTGGTAGCTTCTGCCGCGGTTCAGTTCATCCTTTATCCGTTCAAAAATAATTACGTTGGTATCAACGGCCATACCGATGGTTAAAACAAGACCGGCAATACCCGGAGCGGTTAATGTTGCCCCCAATGCACTTAAAACGCCGATTGTAAACAGCAGATTTAAAATCAAAGCAATGTTTGCAACCCATCCGCCTGTATTGTAATAAACCAGCATCAGGATGAATATTACTGCAAACGATATTCCGAATGAAAGGGCGCCTCCTTTAATGGCTTCCTGCCCCAGTGTAGGTCCCACAACCTGCTCCTGTACAATTTTGGCAGGGGCGGGGAGTTTACCTGACTTAAGAATGTTTGATAAATCCTGTGCTTCCTGTACGGTGAAATTTCCACTGATCTCGGAAGTTCCGGTTGTTATGGCACTGATTACATTGGGTGCGGAATAAACAATATTATCAAGTACTATTGCAATGGGTTTACCAATATTTGCAGTAGTCATATCACCCCATGTACGTTCTCCCTGTTTGGTCATAACCATTTTAATGGCGGGGCGTCCTTTGTCATCGTAATCCTGGTAAGCATCTTGTACACCATCGCCTTCCAGTTTTGCTTTGTCATTTCCTTCAATGGTTTTTATAGCATACAAGGGAAGAAAATCCTGTTTTACGCCTTTATCATTTCTTTCCTGCGTACCATAGGCCCACTTCAGGTTGGCCGGCAAAAGATTTTTAACTGCATCGAGGTTCAGGTATTCGTTGAGCTGTGCTGTATCCTTTATCTGTACGCCGGCAATATGCGGGAAATAATATGGACGCCCATCCTTCCCCTGTTGCGGCATGGCAGGTTGTATGAGCCGGAGTATTGAATAGGTTTGTGCAGCAGCATTGGTTCCTTTAGAAACGGTATCACCGGTATTGCTGATTACTTCAGCTATCGTTGCTGTTTTTGTTGTATCTGTATTTGCTTTTGCAACGGCTTTGGAAGTATCAGCTTTTTTTACGGTATCTGTTTTAATGCCGCTGTAATAATCCTGTAATGCTTTTTCGGCGTCAGAAAGCGGTTTATCCAGTTCAGCAATATTGTACACTTCCCAAAACTGCAGGTTTGCGGTTGCCTGTAAATATTTCCTTACCCTTTCCGGGTCATCTTTCACACCAGGCAATTCAACAGTTATAATGCCTTTGTTTTTGTCTAGTTGAATATTTGGTTGAGCAACGCCAAACTGGTCAATACGTTTCTGCAATACATTAAATGTGTTGCTGATTGCACCATCGGCAGCAGCACGGATTTTGGTGATGACATCATTATCGGAATCTTCGATCTTGATGTTGCGTTGTCCTGCCCCGGCAAACAAAGCGGCAAGCCGTCCGGTGGGATTTTGTTCTTTATATGCCTGTGCGAAAAGGGTAATATAATCTGCGTCACTGGTTGCCCTGCGCTGTGTTGCTGTCTGCAAAGCTTTATTAAAAGCGGGTTCTTTTGAATTATTGGCGAGGGATTTCAATAGTCCTTCCAGTTCTACTTCAAGCGTAACACTCATACCGCCCTGCAGGTCAAGTCCCAGGTTCAGTTCCTGTTCCTTTGCCTTTTGGTATGTGATGGCGCCAGTAATGCCATAAGTAATTGTTTTTTCCTTGGTGCTGTCAAACATGCGGCGAAGCCGCTTCTTATATTCCTGGTCTTTTACTTCAGGCGCAGCATTTGGAAAACTGGCTTTTACAAAACTATTGGCCTTGTTTTCCATTTTCTTTTCGTGGTTCCTTACCACCCAGGTAAAATGGAGCTGGTAGAGGGAAATAAGGATAAGAGCAATGGCAAAAAACCGGATCAAACCTTTCAGTTGCATACAAAATCGGGTTTACACTTTTTTGAAGGGGGCAAAGATAGGGTTTTTTGGGGGGGAATACCTGAACAAAATAGCCTGAATTTTATTGTTTTTAAGCCTTTTTAACGGGGCATTCAGGGCATCCGATATTGGCATTGCAAAATTGATTTATGCTTAACTTGGCCCATGCAAAAGCCATATTTACAACCCATCATTTTTTCAATTATTTTTATTTTAGCTTGTTCTGGTGCAAAAAAAATGACCTACTCTGTCTCCCCCTCCGGCGAAATCAGCGCCAATCCCGCCAAAGATGATTTTCTTGAAAAACTGCTGGGCCAGTACCCGGAGTATTTTGATCATATCCTTAAAAACCGGGATTCTTTTAAAGTGCAGATCATCTATACGCAGATTGACCGGGAGGCCAATAACCGCCCAAAATTCAAAGACCATTACTTTAACCTTCATGCAGGGCATTATTTCTATCCTGCTTCAACCGTTAAAATGCCCATTGCATTACTGGCCCTGCAGCGGCTGAATGAATTAAAAGAAAAAGGAATTGACCGCAGCAGTTCCATGATTACCGAAAGCGCTTACAGCGGCCAGACCAGCGTTTATAATGATCCCACCACAGCAGACGGGAGGCCAACGATTGAACACTACATCAAAAAGATTTTTCTGGTTAGCGATAATGACGCATACAACAGGCTGTATGAATTTTTAGGGCAGCAGTACATTAATGAAGAACTGAGGAAGAAAGGTTACAAAGAAGCGGAGATCATCCACCGGCTTGATATTGCGCTCAGTGAAGATGAAAACCGTCACACCAATCCCGTGGCTTTTTTTGATATAAAGGGAAAGAAGCTGTACGAAGAGCCCATGAAATTTAATGAGCAGCCACATTTTAAGCGCAGGGAGTTATTGGGTAACAGCCATTATTCAGCCGGTGTATTGAAAAATGAACCCTTAAGCTTTTCCAAAAAAAACCGCATCAGCCTTGAAAGCCTGCATGGCATACTGAAGAGCATCGTGTTCCCTGAATCAGTTCCGGCAAAACAGCGCTTTAATATCAGCACAAATGATTACAGGCTGGTATGGCAATACATGTCGCAATTGCCGGGAGAAACGCGGTTTCCGCCGTATGATACGGCAACCTATTACGATACCTACTGCAAGTTTTTGATGTATGGTTCGGAGAAGGAAGCCAAAATCCCCGCCAGCATCAGGGTATTCAATAAAGTGGGTGATGCTTATGGTTTTTTGCTGGATGTGGCCTATATCGCAGATTTTGAAAAGAAAATTGAGTTTATGCTGAGCGCTGTGATATATTGCAACGGCGATGGCATTTTAAACGACGACCAATACGATTATGAAACTGTGGGGTTTCCCTTTATGAAACAACTTGGCAGGGCTGTTTACAACCATGAACTGCAGCGCAAACGAACAAATCTGCCCGATCTTTCCACATTGCAGATAAATTATGAAAAATGAACAGGCGTTGTCCGTAAATTTGCGCCCTGAAACTAAAAACAATTTGCAATGCAATTAACAGCACAAGCCATGCAGCTATCATCTTTATTAGACCGTTTTGCTGAGCCCGAAACATTAAAGATGGCCAAACTGGGCCGTGAACTGAGGGCAAAAGGCATTGATGTGATTGACCTGAGCCTGGGTGAGCCTGACTTTGATACACCGCAACATATAAAGGATGCTGCAAAAAAAGCAATTGACGACAACTGGAGCCATTATCCCCCCGTTGCAGGTTATCCTGATTTAAGGGAAGCCATCTGCACCAAGTTTAAAAGAGATAACAACCTTGATTATAAACCTGAGAACATTGTGGTATCAACCGGCGCCAAGCAATCGCTTGCCAACATTATACTTGCATTGGTTGATGAAGGCGATGAAGTGATCATCCCTGCGCCTTTCTGGGTAACTTATTCTGAGCTGGTAAAAATTGCTGGCGGTGTACCTGTTATTCTTACCACAGCTATGGAAACCAATTATAAGATCACTGCACAGGAACTGGAAGATGCCATTACCGGAAGGTCTAAGGTTTTTCTTTTTTCATCACCATGCAATCCTTCGGGTTCAGTTTACAATAAAGAAGAACTTGAAGGTTTGGCGCAGGTATTCAGGAACCACCCGGAAATATTTATCATTTCTGATGAAATATATGAATACATCAACTTTGTTGGAAAGCATGAAAGCATTGCCCAGTTTGATGATATAAAAGACCGGGTAATTATTGTAAACGGTTTGAGTAAAGGCTTTGCCATGACAGGTTACCGCCTCGGTTATATTGCCGCACACCCCACCGTTGCAAAAGGATGCGAAAAAATACAGGGACAGTTTACCAGCGGGGCCAATTCAGTTACACAAAAGGCAGCGGTTGTTGCATTAACAACCGACCTGAAACCCTCTTTTGAAATGACCAGGGAATTTGAGCGCAGGAGAAAAAGGGTAATGGAACTGATAAAAGGAATACCCGGATGGGAATGTACTGAACCGGATGGTGCATTTTATGTTTTTCCCAAAGTAGATTATTACTTTGGTAAAACCGACGGGGCTCAAACCATTGAGAATGCAGATGACCTTTGTATGTATTTGCTCAATACTGCCAACGTATCAACTGTTACAGGAAGGGCGTTTGGCTCACCGGACTGCATCCGCCTGTCGTTTGCCAACAGCCTGGAGAAAATTGAAAAGGCGTATGCAAGAATAAAAGAAGCTTTGGCAAAACTGAAGTAAACCAGTATTTACCGTACAACCTGTAAGCTTTTATTGCAGCAGATGCTGCAAAGGCTTGCAGGTTTTTTTATTCAGGCAACCCCGGGTTTTGTTTCCCGTTATGATTTTTATACCCGAAAACTTTACAGGTACAAACATTTTAATGACTTTTGCCTGATTGCTTATTCTAAAAGGTCGCTATGAAAAAGAGATTTCTTGCTATTGCCTGCACACTGTTTATTGTTGCCATTGTATTTTTTACCTCTTCCTGTAAAAAAAATTCTCCGGGATCAGGGAAACTGCTTGTAGCCCATGCATCACCCGATGCGGGGGCCATTGATGTGCTGATTGATAACAGCAAGATCAATACTTCCGCTTTATCTTATCCCGGCAATACAGGCTATACAAGTGCGCCTGAAGGCAACCGCAGCATTAGGATAAACGGGACTGGTACCGCCAACAGCCTGATTAGCGCTACATTTGGCATTGAATCCAATGAGAACTACAGCCTTTTTGTATATGACAGGGCTGCTTCAATAAAGTTGTTATATACTGTTGATGTTCTCAATAACCCCGCCCCCGATAAGGCATATGTCCGTTTTTTTCATTTCAGTCCCAATGCACCCACTGTAACAATGGGCACATTGAACGGTACAACATTTACCCCGCTATTTGAAAACCGGAGCTTTGAAACACAGAATACGGCTTTAACCAATTCAAACTTTACGGCCATTACCCCCGGCACTTATAATTTTGATGTAAGGGTGGCGGGTGCAGGCGTTTCGCTTTTTACAGTAAACAATGTTAACCTGCAGGGCGGGAAAATCTATACTGTATTTGCCAAAGGGCTGGCCGGTAATGCCACTACCCCTTTGGGCGCTGAGATTATGGCCAATAATTAATACATCAGCCTTTCCATATTTATTTCGGTGTAGTTGTTAATAACGGCCACCAGCCCGTGGTTATTAAATTCCCCTTTCGGGTGTGTGGTGCTTACTGCCGCAACTTTCATACCTGCCGCAAGCGCTGATTTAATGCCGCTGAAAGAGTCTTCAAAGGCTATACAATACATGGGGTTTGCATTCAGTTTTACGGCAGCTTTTAAAAAAACTTCCGGGTGGGGCTTGCCGTGTTTAACATCATCTCCCCCTGCAACTGCATCAAAATATTTTCGTACCTGCAAACCATCGAGTATAAAATTAATGTTGTCCATATTGCCCATGGTGGCCATGGCGATGCTGATGTTATTTTCTTTTAATTCATCCATGAAATTATAAAGGCCGTCCAGCGGTTTCATGTGTTCACGGTAAAGGTCACGATAAAGCTTTTCCTTTTCATGACCCAGTTCACGTACCGCTTCCGCAGAAAGATGGCTGCCGAAAATATCCCTGATCATTTCTTCAATGGTGCCATGATTTTTTTTCCCGAACTCTTCAGCGGTGAGGTTAACCCCGTGCCGTTTAAAAAAGATCATCCACGATTCATGGTGGTAGCGCATGTTGTCTGCAAGGGTACCATCCATATCGAAAATTACAGCCTGCGGCTTTTGCATAAGTATAACAGAAGTGGTTATTGATGAATAAAGATAACGTCTTGTGCTATTGAAATATATTAAAACTCAATAGTTGTACAGTCAGTTCTATGTGATTTCTATGTTTCTGATGTGCTTCCTATGTGGTAAAATTCACCATTTAGGGTGTTAATAGCAATAGACGTTTTATTTAATATTTTTTAGCCGGCTGCTGTACCATTTTCAGCTTCTGTTGTGTCACTCACTTTAGCGTTCTTATCTTTGGTCATCCTGAAAGGCTGCAGTTATTTGCCTGTGGCCTTTCTTTTCAGTATGAAATACTACATCATTGCCGGTGAAGCTTCAGGAGACCTGCACGGAAGTAACCTGGTAAAAGAAATACACAAACTGGATGGCAATGCCATAATACGTGCCTGGGGTGGCGACCTTATGCAACAGGCAGGCGCTGCAATTGTAAAACATTACCGGGACCTTGCCTTTATGGGCTTTGTGGAAGTAGTGCAGAACCTGCCGGCCATTTTACGCAATCTTAAATTCTGCAAAAAAGATATTCAGCAGTTTCAGCCAGATGTTATTATATTAATTGATTATCCCGGTTTTAACCTCCGCATTGCAGAATGGGCAAAACCAAAAGGCTTTAAAATCATCTATTACATTTCGCCGCAGGTATGGGCATGGAAAGAAAAGCGGGTAACCATCATCAAAAGGTGTGTTGATAAAATGCTGGTGATACTTCCCTTTGAAAAAGAGTTTTATAAAAAGTGGGATTACGAAGTGGAATATGTGGGGCACCCATTGATTGAAGTAGTTGAAGAGAAACAGTCAGGAGGAAGCAGTCGCCAGCCGACGGGCAAACCCATTGTTGCGCTTTTACCCGGCAGCAGAAAACAGGAGGTCATGAAAAAACTTCCGGTCATGCTGGCTGTTAGCAAACATTTTGACCAATACCATTTTATTATTGCAATGGCGCCAACGCTTGATGATGGGTTTTATGAAAAATATATCCATCCATATTCCAATGTTTCAGCGGTACGCAACCAAACTTATGATTTGCTGATGCAGGCTTCAGCAGCGTTGGTTACATCCGGCACAGCCACACTGGAAACAGCATTGTTTGGCGTTCCCGAAGTAGTTTGTTACAAAGGCAGCCCCATTTCTTACCAGATTGCCAAAAGGGTGATTAAAGTAAAATACATCAGCCTTGTAAACCTCATAATGGATAAGCCGGTAGTAAAAGAACTGATACAGGATGAACTGAAGGTTGAAAACCTGGAAAAAGAACTGAATGACATTCTTCATAACCCCAAAAGGACAGCACAACTCAGGGAAGATTATGAAGGGCTGAAAAAAATATTAAGCAAAGGCGGCCATGCTTCTGCTAATGCAGCAATAATAATTTTTGATTACCTGAACCGAATGGATTAGTTACCCCTTTATAAGTTTAATGGCAAGTATAATCAAACAAAGCAGAAAAATAAAAATAGAAATGCGGTTGATGCCGTGCATGTATTTTACAAACTTCGACTTAGGGGCATTGGGGTCTTTTTTCTTTAAGTAAAGATATTCTGCAAATTGTCTTAGAATGCCCATAATAAAATGTAAAAAACAAATTATAAGATGCAAGAACCAATTAACCAATTAACCAATAACCTGTAATTTCTCTACACCATTACTTCCACCACTTTTGTAGTTTCCATGTTGGCATTGCGCATGGCGATGCTTCGCACTGCGTTTCCTGTAAATTCATTAAATGCCCCTTTGGTAATTTCATCATTGCCTGCCATTACCGGTACTCCCTCATCACCGCCCTCCCTGATGTTTTGCACCAGCGGGATATGCCCAAGGAAAGGTATGTCATATTCTTCTGCAAGGTTCTTTCCGCCGTTTTTGCCAAAGATGTAATATTTGTTATTGGGCAACTCTGCAGGTGTAAACCACGCCATGTTTTCAACCAACCCAATAACAGACACTTTAATCTGCGCCTGCCCGAACATGGCTATGGCTTTTCTTGCATCGGCAAGCGCAACAGGTTGCGGGGTGGTAACAATTACGGCGCCCGTAACCGGAACCGTTTGCACCAATGTTAAATGAATATCGCCTGTGCCCGGAGGCATATCAATAATCAAATAATCCAGCTCATCCCAATATACATCTGTTACAAATTGCTTAATAGCACTGCTTGCCATCGGCCCCCTCCACACCACTGCATTTTTTTCTTCCACCAGCAACCCGATGCTCATCAGCTTTATTCCAAATTTTTCCAGCGGAATAATTTTGGCTTTCCCGTCTATTTCCATCATCATCGGCCTTTGCCCCCTCACACCAAACATAATGGGCACACTCGGCCCGTAAATATCCGCATCCATAAGGCCCGTTTTTGCGCCGCCCTGAGATAAAGCCAGTGCAAGGTTAGCAGCAACAGTTGATTTGCCAACGCCGCCTTTTCCGCTCACCACTGCAATAATGTTTTTTACTTTGGGCAACAGCATTTGCCCGTCATGCCGGTTGGTGCTGGTATTGGCCGTAAATTTCACCAACACCACTACAGATGCATCAACATATTCACGTATTGCATTTTCACAATCCCTTCGTATCACTTCTTTAAGCGGGCAGGCAGGCGTGGTAAGAACAATTGTAAAACTCACCGAACTTTTTTCAATAACAATATCTTTTACCATGCCCAGTGTAACAAGGTCTTTGCGCAGATCGGGTTCCTGCACATGGCTTAATGCATGAAGAATATCCTGTTGCGTCATGTCCAATATTTTGTTAAATGATTGTCTGCAAAATTAACCATTCCACCCCTCACTTTGTTTATTCAGCAGATGAACTTATTTTGCAGGATATCTGCGGGCCTGAATGAAGAAATTTTTACAATACCTCCTCCTTTTACTGTTTTTTTCTCCTGTTGCCGCAAAGGCACAGTTTGAAAGCTTTAAAGATTCTGTTGTTCAGTTGTATGGCGTGGTAATGACGGCCGACAGCCTGCAGGGCCTTCCCGCTGTAAGCGTAATTGTAAAAGGCCAGAACAGGGGAACTTTAACCAACAACCAGGGTGTTTTTTCCATTGTGGTTTTAAAAGGGGATTATATAGAATTTACCAGTGTGGGGTTTAAACCTGTTACTGCCCGTGTGCCGCAAAACCTTGAAGGCAACCACCACAGCATGATACAACTGATGGTGATTGATACAGTCTATCTTCCTGCAACAATCATAAAACCCAGGCCTACACGTGAACAGTTTGAGAGGGATTTTGTAAGGGCCAGCGTTCCCGACGATGACATTGAAATAGCAAGGCAGAATACAGAAATGGCAAAACGCCGTGTACTGGCACAAACCCTTCCAAGAGATGGAAAGGAAGCTGCCAACTTTAACCTGCAGCAAAATGCAAAGCGTTATTACTACGCAGGCCAGGCCCCTCCCCAAAACATTTTCAACCCCTTTGCATGGAGTGAATTTATTAAAGCATGGAAAAGAGGGGATTTTAAGAAGAAGTAGGATATAGGTAGCAGTAAGTAAGAGGTATGAGGTAAGATGTATGAAGTAAGAAATGTGCATTACTTTTAGTTTTCTTTCCCTTCCCCGCTCTTTGCATCCTGCCATTTTCTTTCTTTACTTTGCCTTCATGATTACCTATAACCCCAAAGACTGGTTTACTTTTATTTTTCGCCTGCCCAAAGCTGATACGGTAAGGAAACTATACCCGATGATAATTGCCATGTGCATGTACAGTGGTTTGATTGCTTTTCTTGAACTGGAATACTGGAAACTTTCAAAAGAAAGCTATGTACGCAACCTTAGCCTGCTGCACAATCTTCTGGGCTTTGTATTGTCGTTGCTGCTGGTTTTCCGCACCAATACAGCATATGACCGTTGGTGGGAAGGACGCAAACTGTGGGGTTCGCTGGTAAACAACAGCCGCAACCTTGCTATCAAGCTCAGTGCAATGCTTGACAAGAAAGATGAAGCCAGCCGATCTTTTTTCCGCAGGGCTATTCCATTGTATGCCTCTGTTTTAAAAAAACATTTACGGGCAGAGTCAACAAGGCTGGAACTGGATGAAAAAGAACACCCGGAGCTTAAAATACCTGACGACGATAAACATGCGCCAAACCACGTGGCTTCTTTAATAATACAAAAGGTGAACCGCCTGTATGAGGAAGGAAAGATAAAGGGCGACCAGTTTATTATACTCAATCCCGAACTGCTTTCTTTTACTGATATCTGCGGGGCCTGCGAACGCATCAAGAATACGCCCATCCCTTATTCTTACAGCCTGTTTATAAAAAAATTCATTTTCTTTTATGTAATGACGCTGCCCTTTGGTTTTGTATTCAGCCTCGGTTATTATGTTATCCCCGTTGTGGCATTTATATTTTATGTACTGGCCAGCCTTGAATTAATTGGTGAAGAAGTTGAAGACCCTTTTGGCGGCGATGCCAATGATTTGCCCACCGAAAAAATTGCAGAGAATATAAGGAAGCATGTAGGGGAGCTGATATGACATATTATTAGTGCGATGCATTGAAACGTTTAAAAACTTTAACCCTAATATTGAGTGATATGCATGATTTAGTTTTAAAAACACTTGGTATAAAAAATTTCAGAAGCATTGGCTCAGAAGGTATAATGCTTGAAGGTTTAAACAAAATCAATTTACTCGTCGGGAAAAACAACTCTGGGAAATCTAATATTTTGAAATTCTTAAATATCCTGTACAGTTTAGGAGGTGCATTTGGAAGCTTCCCAAATACAATTGAAAACCAACACAACCAAACAAACTACCCACCAGCTATCTCATTTAAATACTCACTTGATGATCTTGATTTCCCAGAAGACTTTAAAAAACCCAGTTTAGATGGACAACTTAATAATTGCAAAATAAAGGACTATTTAAACGATCCCGTGATTTTTGAATTTACGTTTGCGAACAACAAATTCGATATTATTTTAAACAAAAATGATATTGTCTGGGATCAACTCAAAACCTATGAAGATTACATTGCTCAAGCCATTATAAACAAAAAAGATATTAGTATAACCGGTCCGAGACCCTGGGATATTTTGAAAAAATACTATCAATCTCAGTTTGAGAAACAACTAAAAGAAATATCCTCAAAGGTGATTTACATACCTGATATAAGAATACTAAAACAAGGTAATAATATTGAAAAATCCAATTCAAAATTTAATGGCTCGAACCTAACCTCAGAGATATCTCTTATGATTAATCATGATGTAGGGGAAGAGGAAAAGCGGTCAAGATTAGATTCAATTGAACAGCGTGTAGCTGAATTGCTTAATGTAGGCAAAATCAAAATAGATGTACCTGAAAACAACAAAAGAATCGTATTGGTTGTTGATAAAAAAAGATTCCCGCTTGAAAATTATGGAACCGGAATACATGATCTTGTTTTATTATGCTGCATACTTATATTAAACGAAAAAAGTCTTGTATGCATAGAAGAACCCGAAATCCACTTGCATCCAGAAATACAAAGAAGATTTATCAAATTTCTTTCAGAAACTGAGCATCAGTATTTAATTACTACTCACTCAAATGTATTACTTGATTCATTAAATACTTTTTCTTCAATTTATCATGTATCGTATGATAATACAAAAAGTCAGATAAAAAAGGCTATAGCGAGTGATCAAACTAGAAAAATTATTGACGAATTAGGCTTTAAGGCAAGCGATTTATTGCAAACAAACGGAATTATTTGGGTAGAAGGGCCAAGCGACAGAACATATATCAACCGCTGGATTTCCCTTATATCACAAGACTTTACAGAAGGCATACATTACACTATCATGTTTTATGGTGGCAAACTATTGAGTCACTTATCCTTTGATGATAATCAAGAAGAATTAATAGAAATGATGAAAATTAATCAAAATGCCTTTATAGTAATTGATAGAGATAATAATCCCCTTGCTAAAACAAAGGAAAGGGTTAGAAGGGAAATAGGCATTGAAAATAACTGGGTGACAAAAGGAAGAGAAATTGAAAACTATATTTCGCTGAAAGTGATTAATGAATGGCTTTTAAAAAATAATATGAACCCAATAAATAAAGATGATATTGATCCGAAGAAAAAAATTGAAATTATGATCTCAAAATACAATTCAAATATCAGGTATGAAAAAAAGAAAAGCGTTTATTCGAAGGAAATTAGCGAATGTTTTACCGAAGATGACTTGAATTACCTGGACTTAAAATTAAGGATGGAAGATTTAATCAATGTAATAGAAAAGTGGAATCCGAAATAGTATTTTAATCGTAGTAATTGACAACTTAACATAAATAAACCCATAGTCATGAAGACAAAAACGCTCCTCATCACAATCCCG
>JANRKT010000198.1:0-2232 GCA_033763355.1 Chitinophagaceae bacterium
GCCTACCAGTCATTGGAAAGCTTACAGCTTAAACTGTCAGAAGTTATCAAATGCACCACTCCACAACTCATTCAATCAATTTGTGGAAATAAATATTATAAACAAACTTTCAGATATGCTTTCAATGTCTAATTGGTATAAGTTTATATGGCAACTTTGCAAAAAAACAAAAGGCCTGTTATGGCCTTTATAAAAATTCTTTTAATGATTGAATCTATGCTAAAAAATATCTGACCATAATTTTTGATCTTACGTCTGCGTTGGTGTCCTCAACAACGCTTAGATATATTTTTAAAGTCCAAATGGTATAATGATTGCGTTTATGCTACGAAATATCTGATGATAATTTTTGGTCTTCCCACTGTTTCCTGCCGATACCTTCAAACACATGCCTTTCGCTGTGGTAAGATGATCTTACCAATGGCCCGCTTTCTACATAATCAAATCCCAGGTCATAACCAATATCCCTTAATTCCGCAAATTCATTAGGATGTACAAAACGATGAACAGGTAAGTGTTTTTTTGTAGGCTGCAGGTATTGTCCTATTGTAATCACATCAACAGCACTGCTACGTAAATCTTTAAGTGTTTGCACCACTTCTTCCTTTTCTTCTCCCAAGCCCAGCATAATTCCTGATTTGGTACGCATTCCTGCGTTCTTCAGTATTTGCAGGGTCTTCATACTGTTCCAGTACTTGGCCTGCACACGTACCTGCCGTGTCAGCCTTTCAACGGTTTCAATGTTGTGCGATACCACTTCAGGTGCAGCATCAATAATGCGTTGTATGTTTTCTTGCTCTGCTTTAAAATCGGGTATTAATGTTTCAAGTGTTGTATCAGGGTTCAGCGCTTTTACTGCACGTATGGTATTTTGCCATACTATGCTTCCGCCATCCTGCAGTTCATCACGGTCAACAGAAGTAATTACTGCATGTTTAACTTTCATCAGGTAAATGGCTTCTGCAACACGCTGCGGTTCATCCCAGTCAACAGGGTCAGGCTTGCCGGTAGCCACAGCGCAAAACCCGCAACTGCGTGTGCAGATGTTACCAAGGATCATAAATGTGGCTGTGCCTGCGCCCCAGCATTCACCCATATTGGGGCAGTTGCCGCTTTCGCAGATGGTGTGGAGCTTATGTGTTTCCACCAGGTTACGTACATTCCTGTAACTTTCCCCAACGGGAAGCCTCACTCTTAACCAATCGGGCTTTTTGCCCCGGTGGTTATCGGGATGTTCTACTGCAGAATCAATAACCGGAAGTTCTTTCATAAAGGAAAAACAATAAGGGGCAAAGATAGTTTACTTTCTTTTGCCGAAAATTACGGTCAGGTAACCATTGGCAAAGAAGTTCTTGCCCTCTACATTCACCATTTGTACAATTTTGCTGGTGTAATATTCAAAATTAAAACCGGCTTCTATAGCGGTTACTGTGGTATTAAAACGTCCAAAGTCGAAACGCAATGCTGCTTTGGCATGAAGACCGGGTACAAATTTTATTTCGTTCCATCCTTTTCCAAAACCTGCGCCGCCCAATATACCGGGACCAAGGAACAATGCGCTGTCCTGCTGTGTGTATTTAACAAAGACAGATTTTCCGGATTGCGGTGGTTCTTCCACTTCAACATAATAAGGCCTCTGCAGCCCTGCTGAAAAACCTCCTGCAAGGATGCTGTACACAGCCACTCCGTTTTTATTTCCTTTTCCGCCAATCATATACTGCTGGCCCACACCCAGCTTAAGCTGGTAAAAAGTATTTTGCTTGCCATAAACAAAAGGGTTGCCCAGAAAAATAATTCCCCCTACACTATTAGTAGTGCTTTGTTTTTCTTCTTTGGCATGTTTTTTTTCGTTCAGTTCAATCTGGAAGATAGTGGCCTTGTAAGCAGATTTTATTTTGCCGATTTCGTAAGAAAGCCCATAGCCGTCATTATTAAGCTTGATGCCAAAAGCGGAATGTTTCCTGTAAATGGGTTCGCCTTCTTCCTCCCGGCGCAGCATTTCTGCAATCCTTTCTTTTTTTGCAGCTTTCTTTTCTTCTCTGGAGGTTTTCTTGTTGTTGTTCTGTTCCTGCGCCGTACTCACTGATGCAATAAGAAAACAGGCAATTGTATAAACGACTTTTCTCACGATATGATTTTTATTATTCTTAAACGTAAATTTAGGCAAAAAAATACAATGACTTCACAAGTACAATACGAGGGGCGTTTACGTACCGTTGCCACGCACCTGCA
>JANRKT010000199.1:0-2642 GCA_033763355.1 Chitinophagaceae bacterium
TTTGGCTCTTATCAATCAGCCCATTTAATTTTGCCCTCTTTCAATGACATACCAGCAAACTATTGACTATCTCTTTGCCAAACTGCCGATGTTCAGCCGCATCGGCGTTGCAGCCTATAAAAAAGACCTTACCAATATTACCGCCTTTTGCGAAGCGCTGGGCAACCCGCAGCAGCAATTCAAATCTATTCATATTGCCGGAACCAACGGCAAGGGTTCTGTAAGCCACATGCTTGCAGCAGTACTGCAAACAGCAGGCTATAGCACAGGTTTATATACTTCCCCTCATTTAAAAGATTTCCGTGAAAGGATAAGAATAAACGGGGAAATGATTGCAGAAGAATTTGTAACGGACTTTACTGAACAGATAAAACCACTGATAGAAAAGATTGAGCCTTCTTTTTTTGAAATTACAGTAGCAATGGCATTTGAATATTTTGCCCGGCAAAAAGCAGAGGTTGCGGTAATTGAAGTGGGCCTTGGCGGAAGGCTTGACAGCACCAACATTATTATACCGGAGTTGTCTGTTATTACCAACATCGGGTGGGACCACATGAATATACTCGGGGATACGCTGGAAAAAATTGCATTTGAAAAGGCCGGCATCATTAAAAAGAATGTGCCGGTGGTAATTGGCGAGGTAATTCCTGAAACAAGGCCTGTTTTTGAAAAAAAGGCGAAAGAGGAACATGCCCCAATATCATTTGCACAGGAAAAATTCTCAGTGGTTGCGGCAAATTATCATGACCATGAACTGTCAGTTGAGGTTGAAGACAAGATGCAAGGCAGGCACCATACTTATTATCCCGACCTGCCGGGGTTTTATCAAACACATAACCTTGTTACCGCACTTGAAGCCCTGCGTGTTTTGCAGCAAAACGAATGGAAGATAACAGAAGCGCATATAGCTGCCGCTTTAAAAAAAGTAAAAGAGCTTACAGGCCTTCATGGGAGGTGGGAAGTGGTTCACCGCAGCCCTGATATTGTTCTTGATGTAGGGCACAATGAGGATGGCATCAGGCAGATTGTATTGCAGCTCCGGTTGTTAAACTACCAGAAGATCCATATAGTGCTTGGTATGGTAAAAGACAAGGAGGTGCAGAAAACATTATCGCTGTTGCCCAAAGATGCAGTTTATTATTTTACAAGGGCGCAGATACCACGTGCCCTTCCGGAGCACCTGCTTGCGGAAAAAGCTTTACAGGCCGGTTTAAACGGGGCCACATATGCAAATGTAAATGACGCCATGCAGGCTGCGGTAAACAATGCCGGTATGAAAGACCTTATCCTTGTTTGCGGAAGTGTATTTGTTGCGGGGGAAGCGGAAATAAATAAAATTCTTTTTAAAGCCGGTACTCCTGATAAATTATAGCCTTCCTTGTTTACAAAACATGGTTCATGGCCAACTCATTGTTTCTTTCACTACCTTTAAACGTCTTGTGCTATTAAAAATCCTATGTGTTTACCTATGTGCCTATGAATCCAGGTGGTGAAATTTTTACCACATAGGCACAATAGAAACATAGAAATCACATAGAACTGACTGTACAACTGTTGAGTTTTAATACATTTCAATAGCACAAGGTGTTAGCTTTAATTCCTACATAGCTTTTTAATGAACATTGAACTGATTACAGCCGTTTGCCTTGGCCTTGGGCTCAGCGCCAGTTGCGGCTTTCGTGTGTTTATTCCATTGCTTGTTGCAGCAGTTGCAGGCAAACTCGGTTATCTTCCCTTATCGCAGAATTTTCAATGGCTGGCAGGCTGGCCCGCTATTATTTGTTTTGCATCCGCAGGCATTTTTGAGCTGCTGGCTTATTACATTCCTTTTATTGATAACCTGCTTGACACACTTACTACCCCGCTTGCAGTTGCAGCAGGCACTGTATTGGCCACATCAGTATTGCCGGTTGACAATGAATTGCTGAAATGGGTAACAGGTATTATCCTTGGCGGGGGCAGCGCTGCCACTATTCAAACCGGCACCAGTGTATTGCGGCTGGCTTCAACCAAAACAACTGCAGGCATCGGGAATAAATACATTGCAACTGGTGAACATGCCGCTGCATTGGGCGGTTCGGTTTTATCACTTGTCATTCCAATAGTAATTGGAGCAATCGTTATCCTTCTCATCATTTATATTCTTGTAAAACTGGGTGGAAGAATGTTTGCAACAAAGGGGAGCGGCAGTTAGGCCGCAGCAAAAAAATTGCAGCATCCCTGCTGGTATATCAACAAAAACTTTTGATTTTTGTATTACTGTGAAAGTAATTTAATACATGGTACAGGCATATAATTTTCTGGCAAGCTGGCAATTGTTTCCCGAAAAGGGGATTTACGAATACGGCGAAAGGCCCAAATCGGGTATTTATAAAATTGAGTCCATTGAGAACAACCGTGCACTGCTCATCAGCATCAACTGGGTGAATCTGGAAAACCAGGCGTTTACTTCCGAATACAGTGTGGTACCCGACGGGCAGGAGCATCCCTTTGAGAACACTGAAATAGCAGACCATATTAAAACTACTTTTCACGACGGCATCAGTTTTGAAACCGGATTTTTTAAAAAAGGCCGGTGCATACTGCAGGTGTCAAATGAAATAATGCCCAATGGTTACCTTAAAGTTTTGCAAAAGGGTTTT
>JANRKT010000200.1:0-11949 GCA_033763355.1 Chitinophagaceae bacterium
CATGAGAAAAATATAGGGGGCGGAGATGGCATGCAGGTGCAGGTTGACAGCAGGGATAACATTACTACATATTACGGCTCACAATTCGGTAGTTATTCCAGAACCAACCGGCTTACCAAAGAAGGCACCAGGAGAATAACCCCACAGCACAGCATAGGCGAAACGCCTTACCGTTTTAACTGGCAAACGCCTATACTCATCAGCAAGCACAACCAGGATATTGTTTATTTCGGCAGCCATAAATTTCACCGTTCGCTTAACAAAGGCGACAGCATGATGACCTTAAGCCCCGACCTTACCAATGGCAGAAAAAGCGGTAATGTACCTTACGGCACCATCACAACAATTGATGAATCGCCTCTCCGCTTCGGCCTGGTTTATGCGGGAACAGATGATGGACACATCCACATTTCAAAAGATGCAGGTTATACATGGGCAAAAATCAGCGCCAAACTGCCGCAGGGTTTATGGGTGAGCAGGGTTATTGCTTCGCAGCATAAAGAAGCAAGGGTTTATGCTTCGCTGAATGGTTACAGGGATGATCATTTTCTGCCTTATATTTTTGTAAGCGATGATTACGGCGCCACATGGAAACAATTGGGAAAAGATCTGCCCGCAGAACCGGTTAATGCAATTAAGGAAGACCATAAATACGACAGCATTATTTATACCGGAACAGACGGCGGCTTGTATGCAAGCATTGATGCCGGAAATAATTTCATGATGCTGAATAACGGGTTACCCAAATCTGTTCCCGTGCATGATATTGCCATACAGACAAGGGAAAATGAAATAGTGCTCGGTACGCATGGCCGCAGCATATACATTGCAAGGTTAGACAGCGTTCAGGCGCTTTTAAAAAACCCTGATTACCGGCAGAAGAAACAGGAAGAAATGAACAGTGTGGTGGCATTAATATTATCCGCAAAAGGAAAAAGGTAAAATGAGAAAAGGTAAAGAAGATGTAGATTGTCCACCTGACCCGAGATAAAGAATTTCATATCAGTTATCAGTCATAAATGCCATTGAGGCAAAATAGCTTTTACCGATCATATCAGTTCAGGCCAACCACCCCCTTCCCAAAAAAGTTATACTTTTGCCGCCTGACGATTGTTGTTTATGCAAAGCCTGTTACCAATACGTGATTATATTTCTTCCTTTGCCATGCTGCTTTTGCCTGTAAATTATTATATACCAGGCTGAGTGTTGCAGGAAACTGCACAAGAATTTTATCATCCTCCGTACTTACGGCAATTGAATTCATTCTAAATTTTAATTTATGGCAAAGCTGAAAGCTGATACAATAAATGTTACATCTGAAGTGGGCGCATTAAGAAGGCTGCTGGTGCACAGCCCGGACAGCGGTTTGGGGAAAGTAGTGCCTTCCAAAGCGCAGGACTGGCTTTTTGAAGACATCGTTCACCTCGATACCATACGCAGAAAAGAATATGATTACTATACCAAGATTCTATTGTACTTTCTCGACCCCGGCAAAATAAAAGGCAAACTGAAAGAAATAGATGCGGAAAAAAACAAAAGAAATTTTTACAAGCCCGGTAACGAAGCGTTCTTCAGGTCGGATAAAGTGATTGAGCTGCAATGGCTGCTGGCTGAAATTTTAGAAGACCATGAACTGAAACTGAAACTGGTTGCTTCGGTTTGTGCTATTGAAGGCTGCTCTTATGATACACAAAAACAATTGCTGGATACAGATGCCGTTACGCTGGCCAATATTTTTATAACCGGCACCCTTGAAAATGATAAGATGCTTTTTCCCCCGGTACCAAATCTGATTTTCACCAGGGATGTGGGCATTGCCATCAATAATTTCATCCTGCTGAACAAACCGGCCAAAAAAGCCCGCACAAGGGAAGCGCTGCTGATAAAATACATCTTCTTCAATCACCCGCTTTTCAAAGCATTTCACGACAACATCATTGAAATACCTGAAACCTTCAATTACTTTTTATTACCGAGGGATGGCGATGAAAGAAAGGTTACCCTTGAAGGCGGCGATGTGATGGTGGTAAGCAAAGACCATTTGCTGGTGGGCGTAAGCGAACGCACCAGCATGGAAGCCGCCCACCAGGTGGTGAATACCCTGTTTGAAAAAAATGTAGTGAAAAAAATAACCATTGTTAAAATACCCAAGAAGCGGGATTACATGCATATTGATACGGTATTTACACAGGTAAAAAGAAACATGTGGGTGATGCTCGGGCATTTCTCCAAAAAATCCATCAAACGTGAAGATGCCGATTCGGTGCAGCGGGTATTATCAGAAAGCAAAAAAGAAGAGAAACTGAAGATCATTCAGTTCAGTAAAAAAGATATTGACAGCCCTGTTTATTTTGATAACCTCGAAGACCTGCTTTATGATATAAGCAAAAACGACCTGGGCTGTAAGGACAAAGTAAAATTCATTTATTCGGGCAACAATGAATTTCCTTTTGATGCACGTGAACAATGGACCGATTCCTGCAACCTGCTTGCTTTACGGGAAGGGGTTGTGCTGGGCTACGACAGGAATGATAAAACAGTGGAAGCATTTAAAGAAGCAGGTTTTAATGTTATACGTGCAGAAGAACTTATAGAAAAATTGGAGAAAGGAAAAACTTCTCCTGAAAAAATAAAAGATACTTTGATCCTGATGCCCTCTGCAGAATTATCAAGGGCAAGGGGCGGCTTTCATTGTATGAGCATGCCCTTGCTTAGAGATGATATTTAATTTCTTTTTAAAAAGAAATGCAATCATGCAAACCACTTCGCATCTTTTAATGATCAAACCGGTTAACTTCAGCTTTAATGCCGAGACCGCTGTTAACAATGCCTTCCAGGTAGCAGGCCAGGATAACGGGGCGCAGCAAAGGGCCCTGAGCGAATTTGAAGGCTTTGTAAAAAAATTAAGGGATAACGGCGTAGATGTTACCGTAGTAGAAGATTCGCCTGAACCCTATACCCCGGATTCCATCTTTCCCAATAACTGGATCTCATTTCACGACAGCGGAACCATTTGCCTCTATCCCATGTATGCAGAGAACAGAAGACAGGAAAGAAAACCCGCTGTCCTGGAACAGATCAGCAGCAAATTTAACATCAGTAATAAAATAGACTTTTCTGCTTACGAAAAAGAAAAACTTTTTCTTGAAGGCACCGGCAGTATGGTGCTTGACAGGGATAAAAAAATCGCCTATGCCTGCCTGTCACCACGGACCGACAAAATTGTGCTGGATGATTTTTGCAGGCAGATGGGATATACGCCGGTAGCTTTTGATGCGGTTGACGCCAATGGCAACGCCATTTACCATACCAATGTAATGATGTGTGTGGCCGACAGGTATGTGGTAATATGCCTTGCATCTGTTCATAAAGTAGAAGAAAAAAGACATGTGATTGAGACCATCAGGCTATCCGGTAAAAAAATCATTGATATCAACTTTGACCAGATGAACCATTTTGCAGGCAATATGCTGCAGGTGCACAACAAAGAAGGAAAAAAATTTCTTGTGATGTCATCACAGGCATACCAATCCTTAACAGCTGACCAGGTAAAAGAACTGGAATCATTCAATCCCATCATCCATTCGGGTTTAACAACCATTGAAACCAATGGCGGCGGAAGTGCACGCTGCATGATGGCAGAAGTTTTTTTACCATTAAAGACCTGATCAGGTTTACGCAGAATGGCTGAAGGATTCCAAAACCTGACAGGTTTGAAGTTAAACATGGTGGATAGTTCAGAATTAAAATCTCAGGTTTCAATTATTGTTCCCTAAGACTCACAAACTTCATCCTGTTGATGCGGGTAAATAATTTCTTTATTGCTTTTTCATGCTCAAGGAGAGAAGCAACTAATTTTTTCCAAACCACATCAAATTGCTGAACAACTTTTGTGTCTTCTGATAAAAAAGCCTGTTTTTCCCCCAGCCATTCTTTTAAAAGCATTTCATCATGCCAGTGCCCGATGCCGTCCTGCAACTGGTCAAGTGTTTTTATCAAAAGCGATTTCTGCAGGCGCAATGTGATGGTTTCCTCTAACCAATGAAGCGAATAGAGCACCTGTTTGATGTTTTTTCTGAGCTGGTGCCATTCATTATGCGGCGGGAGTTCCGTAACGGTTAATTTTACATGCAGCACCAGTTTACCGAAATACGCCTGCACATCCTGCGCCATTACATTTTCAGCAAGCGGCAATGCCTGTTGCGCCAGTTCCTGCATCTCATTTTCGTAATGTGGTATATCTTTTTTAAAATGTGCATCAGCATCTCCCAGTTCTTCTTCCAGTTTAAAAAAAACAAGCAGTTCTTTTTTCCTGCTTCTTTTGAGCCATGCCGTTTTAAGCTGCAAATCCCTCACATCACCCGCTTTCCAGAAAATCAGCCTTACTGAATGATTGATCCTTTTCAGCTTTTTACCGGGCTGCAGGCCCTTCAGCATTTTAAATACGGCCCTCGTCTTTTTTATGTTCACCCTGAACTGGTGCAATGCTTCAGGCCTGCTTTTTTGCTTATAAAGTTCAAGCTGCTGAATTGCCGCATTAAAATGATGGTCATAATATGTAATCAGCCGTTCAGCTTTCATAAAACATCTTATTTGGAATACATGTCTGCCAATCCCTCCTCAAAACTTAAAGGTTCAAATCCCAGTACATTCCTTGCTTTGTCAATTATAAAGCCGGTCCGGGGAGGCCGCAGGGCAGGCTGCGTAAATACAGAGGCGTCAACCCGTTCAATAAGTGAACCATCAAGTTTCAAAAAAGCGGCTGTTTTAACAGCCACCTGGTAAGGTGTGAAAAAATCCTTACCTGAAATATGAAAAATTCCTTTGGCTTTTTTCTCTGCAATCAGTACAATTCCTTTTGCAAGGTCTTTAACATAGGTAGGCGTACGCAACTGGTCATCCACTACTTTAACGGGTTCTTTATTTTCGAGTTTTTCTTTTATCCAGGTAACAATGTTTTTTCTTGTTCCATCAGGAGTTAACCCATAAACAAGCACCGTTCTCACAATGGCATGATCCAAACCGCTCTCCTGCACTGCTTTTTCAGCGGCTAATTTGCTGCTGCCGTAATAATTTACAGGCGAAGGCACATCCTCCTCTTTGTAAGGGCCGTGGTTACCGTCAAAAACAAAATCAGTAGATACATATATAAAGAAAGCATTGACCTGCCTTGCCGCATCAATTAAAAAGCCGGTGGCTGTAACATTGGTATCCCGGCATAAAGGTTTATTCAATTCACATTCATCTGCCTGTGTAATGGCTGCGGCATGAATGATGATATCAGGCTTGTGTGTGTCAATTACCTTAATAACATGCATTGTATCAGTTATATCCATTTGTTCATAACTGAATTTACCCGCAACCGTTTGCAGCCGGCTGTTACCTTTGCCTGTGGCAACCACAATGTGCCCCTTTTGGCTAAGCGCATTAACCAGGTAAATACCAAGCAACCCGTTTGCACCGGTAATCAAAACCTTCATAGTCAAATTTTATTAATGCCGCAAAACAGCTGCCGCAATATAACCCTGTAACTTCACTCCTGTATGTTATAAATTTCATTTATTTAAACACAAATACGGGCTTTGTACAAATGCTCAATTAAACAGTCGCTTTATAATTTAATTCTTTTCAGCAAAGCGCTGCATTTATGGGGTAAATTTTGATATGTTTTAATTCAATACTACCTGCCTGTATTTTAATCCGGAATTCTGTATTTTTGGCGGCTTGTAAACAGTACCGTTCTCAACGATTTAGCTTACCTGTGGACGCAAAACCCAACTACCAATATCAACAGAATGGAAAAAAAAGTAAGTAAAATCGGTGTGCTCAGCTCAGGCGGGGATGCCCCCGGTATGAATGCCTGCATAAGGGCAGTTGTACGTACAGGAAAATATTTTGGCCTTGATATGTTCGGCATCATGCGTGGCTACAGCGGCATGATTGAAGATGATATTTTCCAGATGGAATCCCGCAGTGTGGCCAATATTATACAACGCGGCGGAACCATCCTGAAAACTGCACGCTGTAAAGAGTTTTATGAACCCGCAGGCCGTAAAAAAGCTTATGCCAATCTCAAAAAAAGGGGTATTGACGGGCTGGTGATCATTGGCGGGGACGGTTCCTTCCGCGGCGCCCAGATTTTTTCAAACGAATTTGATATACCCTGTATCGGCATACCCGGCACCATTGATAAGGATATTGCCGGAACAGATTTTACCATTGGTTTTGATACGGCTGTTAACACCGCAGTCGAAGCCATTGACAAGATAAGGGATACAGCCGATGCACACGACAGGCTCTTTATTATTGAAGTAATGGGCCGTGACGCAGGTTATATTGCTTTGCACAGCGGCATTGCCACAGGCGCTGAAAACATTTTAATACCTGAAACGAAAACAGATATTGAAGATGTGATACATTCCCTGATGGAAAAAGAAAGAAGAAAAAAATTAGTGAACATGATTGTGGTGGCAGAAGGCGATGAAATTGGCGGGGCAAATGAAGTGGCCAAAGCCATCAAGGAAAAAATGCCCAATACCGATACCCGTGTTTGTATTTTAGGGCACATCCAGCGTGGCGGTTCACCAACATGCCTTGACCGTTTGATTGCAAGCCGCATGGGTTATGCAGCAGTGCTCAGCCTTATGGATGGTCGCAGTAATGTGATGGTGGGCATACTCAACAACAAAATGTATTATACCCCGCTTGACAAAGCTGTAAAGAAAAAACAAAAAATAAGCGACGAATGGCTGAGGATTGTAAAGATACTCGCCAGTTAAATTGTATAGTTCTCTGAGCAATCAAATTCTTCAAATTATGAAATATTAAACTTCCCATATGTCAAAAAACATTTCCAAATATCTTTATGAGCACATGGATAAGCAGGCCGGCAGGGTGCATACTGAACACCGCACGAAAATTGTTGCTACGGTGGGCCCCGCCTGCGATACCTACGACAAATTGCTTGAGCTCGTTCAGGCCGGGGTAAATATTTTCCGGTTGAATTTTTCCCACGGCACTCATGAGGACAAGACAAAGATCATTGAATACATCAGGCGCATCAATAAAGAACACCCTTACAGCATAGCCATTCTTGGCGACCTGCAGGGCCCCAAATTACGTATCGGTGAAGTTGAGGGAGGATCTGTTACCATTGAAGAGGGGGACATCATCACTTTCACCAACGAAAAAATGGTAGGTACAAAAGAAAAGCTTTATGTTTCTTATCCCAACCTTGCAGGCGATGTAAAACTGGGCAATACCATTTTAATTGATGACGGTAAACTGGAAGTGAAAGTAAAAGAAATTGTCAGGAATGGAGATGTGAAAGTAGTAGTAACACTCGGTGGCGTGCTGTCATCCAAAAAAGGGATCAACCTCCCCGATACCAAAATTTCTTTGCCTGCGCTGACTGATAAGGACCTTACAGACCTTGATTTTATTATTGACCAGAAATTAGACTGGGTGGCGCTTTCTTTTGTGCGCAGTGTAAAAGATATTGTCATTATTAAAAGCAAGCTGGAAGAAAGAAAGAGCAAAACAAAAGTTATTGCAAAGATTGAAAAGCCTGAAGCACTTACCAATATAAGGGATATTATACTGGAATCAGACGGCATCATGGTGGCCCGCGGCGATTTGGGTGTGGAGCTTCCCGTTGAACAGGTGCCGCTTATTCAGAAACAGCTTATCCGCAAATGCATACACAGGGCCAAGCCGGTTATTGTAGCCACGCAGATGATGGAAAGTATGATGGAACGCATCAAACCCAACAGGAGCGAAATTACCGATGTGGCCAACGCCGTAATTGAAGGCGCTGATGCCGTAATGCTGAGCGGTGAAACGGCTGCGGGGCAACATCCCGTACTGGTGGTTGAAACAATGCGGAAGATCATCCTTGAAGTAGAGTCAAAAGAATACCGCTTTAACCGCGAAGAAGATTTGCAGCCCCTGCCCCACTCTCCCACTTTTTTAAGCGACGCAATATGTTATAATGCCTGTAAAATTGCACAGGATGTAAATGCAGATGCGCTGATTGGTATGACGCAGACAGGTTATACCGGTTTTATGCTGAGCAGCTACAGGCCAAAGGCATTGCTTTATATTTTTACCAAGGAAAGAACGCTTGTTAATCAGCTTAGCCTGAGCTGGGGTGTCAGGGCTTTTTTCTATAACGAGGAAGAAAGCATTGATGATATTATCATGGACCAGATCAACATATTAAAAGAAAGGGGCTTTCTTGAACCGGGCAACATTGTAGTAAATACCGGAAGCATCCCGGTGCAATTGCACCTTCCAACGAATATGCTGAAAATAACAAAGGTTGACTGATAAAATTAAATCTAAAATGCCTCCGCCTGAAAGCGGGGGCATTTTTCTTTAAGCGCTTTCCTGAAATGCACCGGATAAATTATTGATGTGATAAACCGGGGTAACAACGCTTACCCGGATTCCTTACTTTTATCTTCTCAAACCACTGCATATGAAAAAACTTTTTCTCATTACATCTGCTTTATTTTTTTTCTGCAATTCATTTTCACAATACAGTATTGACTCCGCCTGGATAAAAGAGAATTACTATAAAATTGAGAGGATGATCCCCATGAGGGACGGGATAAAACTGTTTACCGCCATTTATATTCCCAAAGACACAACGGAGAAGCACCCCATATTAATGCAGCGCACCCCATATTCCTGCTCACCATACGGAGAAGAAAATTTCAGGGAGTTCTGGAACAGCTATCACCGTTATTACATGAGGGAAAACTACATTTTTGTGGTGCAGGATGTAAGGGGCCGCTTTATGAGCGAAGGTGATTTTGTGGATGTGAGGCCATTCAACCCCGGTAAAATAACAAACCAGGATATTGACGACGCCAGTGATACCTATGACGCCATTGACTGGTTAATTAAAAATATTCCGCACAACAATGGCCGTGCAGGAACATTCGGGATTTCGTATCCCGGTTTTTATGCTACCATGACGGCATTGAGCGGCCACCCTGCATTAAAAGCAGTAAGTCCGCAGGCCCCGGTTACGGACTGGTTTATTGGTGATGACTTCCACCACAACGGGGCATTCTTTATCATAGATGCCTTCAGCTTTTATTCAGGTTTTGGCAAGCCAAGAAAAAAACCCACTACATCATTTGCTTCCGGATACACCGTACCCGGACAGGACAATTATAAATTCTATTTACAAACCGGGGCCCTCAAAAACTTTGCAAAGCTGATGGGTGATTCCATTCAGTTCTGGAAAGATTTATATGCTCACCCCAATTACGATGAATGGTGGAAGGCACGCAACCCACGCAATTTTGTTGCCGGTATAAAACCTGCCATACTTACAGTAGGCGGATTATTTGATGCAGAAGACTGTTATGGTGCATGGCGTTTGTATGAGGCCATTGAAAAAAAGAACCCTTCTTCTCATTATAATAAAATAGTAATGGGCCCGTGGTTTCATGGCCAGTGGGGTGGCAGGGCCGATGGCAGTTCTCTTGGCAATATCCGTTTTGGCAGCAAAACATCTGAATGGTACCAGAACAACATTGAAATGCCATTCTTTAATTATTACCTGAAAGACAAAGGCGATATTTCGAAAATTGCAGAAGCCACTATCTTCTTTACCGGCGAAAACAAATGGCACAATTACTCCCAATGGCCGCCCCGGGATAAAACGGACAAAACAATTTACCTGCAACCCAATTTTGGTTTAAGCTGGGATAAGCCTGCTGTTAAGCAAAGTTTTGCAGAATATGTGAGCGACCCGGCTAAACCTGTTCCTTATACTGAGGATGTGCACCTGAGCAGGACAAGGGAATACATGGATGATGACCAGCGTTTCGCTTCACGCAGAACTGATGTGCTGAGCTTTCAAACCGCAATACTTGAAAATGACCTTACACTGGCCGGAACAGTTATTGCAGACCTTGCAGTCAGCATTTCAACAACCGATGCAGATTTCGTTGTAAAAATAATTGATGTATTTCCTGATAATTTTAATTACACTTCAGGCCCAAAGAGCACTTATCCCATGGGTGGCTATGAAATGCTTGTAAGGGGTGAGATTATGAGGGGGCGTTACCGCAACAGTTTTGAAAAGCCCGAAGCATTTACACCCAATAAAGTTGAAAAAGTAAAATTCGAACTGCCTGATGTTGCACATACTTTCCAAAAAGGCCACCGGCTGATGATACAGATACAAAGTTCATGGTTTCCGCTGGCTGACCGCAACCCGCAGAAATTTGTAAATATTTATGAATGTGATGACAGCGATTTCCAGAAAGCAGTTATCCGCATACACCATGATTCAAAAAACAGTTCAGGCATTATTTTACCCGTTTTAAACCAGTGATTAAAAATGAAAATTGCAATTGCATTTGTTTGTTTATTAGCAACAATAAACGCATCAGCTCAAACTGTAAACATCATCCCCCAGCCTGCTGTAATAAGGCAGCCTAAAATAATGGCGCAATTTACCATTAACCCTTCAACACAAATTGTGCTTGAAGGCAGCGGGCTGGAAAATGCAGCTGATTTTTTGAACAGTTACCTGCAGCAGTTCTATACATTCAAACTTAAAATTGCAAAAGCGGCAAAGGGCAGCAATAACATCATCCTGAATTATGAAAGGATGGATAATGCAAATGCGGGGGCATACCGGATGACAGTGAACAATAAAGGGGTGTATATAGCAGGCGATAATGCCGAAGGTGTTTTTTACGGCATTCAAACACTTATTCAATTGCTGCCTGTTCCCGATGCCAGGTTAAAAATGCGCCCCAATCAGTTAAAGATCGGATACATCAGCATTGAAGATTACCCGAGGTTCGGCTACCGTGGCCTGCACCTTGATGCAGGAAGGCATTTTTTTCCTGTGAGCTTTATTAAAAAATATATTGATTATACAGCGCTGCACAAGATGAATTATTTCCACTGGCATTTAACAGAAGACCAGGGCTGGCGCATTGAAATAAAAAAATATCCCAAGCTGACTGAAGCAGGCGGATGGAGAAACGGCACCATTATAGGGCGTTATCCCGGTAAAGGCAGTGACAATACCCGTTATGGCGGCTATTATACACAGGAAGAAATAAAAGATGTGGTAAGCTATGCTGCAAAAAGATATATAACCATTGTACCCGAAATAGAATTGCCGGGCCATGCTTCTGCAGCTATTGCAGGGTATCCTGATTTGAGTTGTTTCCCTGCTGAAAAAACCAAAATCAGGGAGAATATGATTTCTGAAAAAAGCAAAACAGCATCTGGCAAACTGGTGCAGGAAACATGGGGTGTTTTTGATGATGTGTTCTGCGCAGGAAATGAAAAAGTTTTTTCTTTTTTGCAGGATGTAATTGATGAAGTGATTCAGTTGTTCCCTGGTAAATATTTACATGTGGGCGGTGATGAATGCCCCAAGAACAACTGGAAAAAGTGCCCCCAATGCCAGCAGCGCATAAAAGATAACAATCTTAAAGATGAACATGAGTTGCAGAGTTATTTCATTCAGCGGATGGAAAAATACATTAACAGCAAAGGAAAAACATTGATTGGATGGGATGAAATATTAGAAGGCGGCCTTGCACCCAATGCCATTGTTATGAGCTGGAGGGGCGAAAAGGGCGGCATTGAAGCTGCAAAGCAAAAACACGAAGTAATAATGACCCCCACCGCTTATGTTTATTTTGATTATTCCCAGACCAAAAATGAAGATTCAATAACAATCGGCGGTTATATACCATTGGAAAAAATATACAATTACGAACCCATCCCCAAAGAAATGACTGCAGAAGATGGTAAGTATGTGCTCGGGGCGCAGGCTAATGTATGGAGCGAATACATGAAGTACCCGTCAAAAGTGGAATACATGATCTTTCCCCGTTTAACAGCATTGAGCGAAGTATTATGGAGCCCAAAGGGGAAAAGAAACTGGGTTGACTTCGGGAAGAG
>JANRKT010000201.1:0-23240 GCA_033763355.1 Chitinophagaceae bacterium
CCCGCTGAATTTGCGCCACATGAAGCTACATGGTTAAGCTGGCCGCACAAAGAAGCATCGTGGCCGGGAAAGATACATACCATTTATCCGCGTTATGCTGAGTTTGTTAAAGAACTTGCAGCCGGTGAAAAAGTACGCATCAATGTGATTGATGAAGCGATGAAAACATTTGCTGTAAAATGTCTCGGCGATGCACAGGCAGATTTGAGCAAAATTGAATTCTTCTTTCATCCCACAAACGATGCATGGTGCCGCGACCATGGGCCGGCATTTCTCATCAACCCGAAAGCAGAGCAAAAAAAAGCTATTGTTGACTGGAATTATAATGCATGGGGCAATAAATACCCGCCTTATGACCTTGATGATGTTATTCCCACGTTAATTGGCAGGCATTACAATCTTCCTGTTTATCATCCCGGCATTATCATGGAGGGCGGCTCTGTGGATTTTAACGGTGCAGGCACACTCATTACATCCACCTGCTGTTTGCTGAACCCGAACCGCAACCCGCATCTAAACCAGCAGCAGATTGAAGAATACCTTATGGATTATTACGGAGTGGACCAGGTGCTGTGGGTTGATGAAGGAATAGTTGGAGATGATACAGACGGGCACATTGATGATACTGTGAGGTTCATTAATGAAGATACGGTGATAGCTGTAGTAGAAGAAAATGAAAATGATGAGAATTATAAGTTGCTTCAGAAAAACCTGGAGCAACTGAAAAAGATGCGTTTGCTGAGTGGCAAACAACTCAATATAATCGAACTGCCCATGCCTGATGAAGTGATTTATGAAGACCAGCGCCTGCCCGCTGCTTATGGTAATTTTTATATTGCCAACGCAGTAGTGATTGTTCCAACTTTTCGTTGTAAAAAAGATGATAAGGCTTTGCAGATTATCAGTGCGTGTTTCCCGGGCCGCAAAACAGTGGGTATAGATTCAACAGATATTATATGGGGCCTTGGCAGTTTTCATTGCCTGAGCCAGCAGGAACCGGCGGTGTAATGATGCGTGGTATAATTCCGTTTCAATTTCCCATTACCTTCCCCCTGGCCTCTGCAGAACTGATAACAGGTATTACTTCAAAATCCACAATATCATTCCAGTTGCTTATCCATTCCTGCAGTTGTTCTGCTGAGCCTGCTTCCATTACCTGGTAACAGACAGTTACCTCTTCATTTATCCAACTGTTAATGTACCGGACCCCTTCCGGCATCATTCTTCCCTTTTCAGCAAAACGCTGGTACAGCTCTTTTACTTTACCATTGTGGAAATGTTCGATCACCATGAATTCCATAGCATAAAATTTAAACCGGAAGCTAAATCAAATTTTCTGTCTTATTAAGTAGACCTCTTGCATAAATCGTTTTTCTATTCTAAAAAATGGTTTGTCATGCTGAAGAATGAGGCATCTATTTAAAATTATCAATAGATTTCTCCCTGTAATCCGACAGGCAGGCTTCGTCGAAATGACAAAAACGAGTTATACAAGAGGTCCAATAATGCTTATTTCAAAAAGGACCTCCGGTAATACAGAGGCCCGTGTGATATGGAAGTATTTTTCTTCCATGCCTGACAGGTTGATTGATGCGCTGGTATATTTTATTGCTGCACAGGTTTATCAGCCCCGTCATGCTTTACTTTTTCTACAATCAGTGTACCTACTTTTTTACCCATTTGCAAACCCACTTCATTATCTGAGCGGAAATGTATGCCGCCCTGGAAACGTGATTCAGCGCCATCTTTGGCCCTTTTTTCAAAATAGGCCCTTTCAGCAGGAAAGAAATAGGAATACAGTTCGCACATCACAGCCCCTATCATTGCATGGCCTGACGGATAGCCGGGGAACGGCGGAGTAAAAAACAGGACGGGACGGTATGTTGTATCATACTGGTCCGGCCGTATGCCCCAGTAAGTGTATTTGGCATTCCAGCAGGCTGTAAAACCATCATACATGCCGACAGCAGTAATGGCATACATCCTTGCTGCACGTGGCGGGTTTAAATGAATATTGTATTCAAACATTTTTTTGCTCAGTATATCTTCATAGTTGTTGGCATAATAAAATGCATTGGAAGTGGAGCGGAATGTTGGCTTGAATTTCTTAAGTTCTTCCATTTCTTTGGCAAAGTCAGGCGGCGGGCCGGGACGGAACTGGCTTCCGCTTTGCAGCACCACTGTTTTATTTAAACCTGCGAGGGGCAGCATTGCCCACGGGCCGTTCCATATTCCTTTTTTATCAGGTCTTTTTCTATCCCATACTTTTTTTGGCGTGAAATCTTTTGTATGGTTAATTTCCAGTTCAGCAATTTTTTTACCCAGCTCAAAACCGGCACGTGTATCGGACGGGAAGGCAACACCCGCTGCAATACGTGATGCCATTACCTGCTGCGCAAGGCGGTTCACAGAATCAGTTAAGAAAGGATAGAAATGTGAAATAACAGTTACCGCGACACCGGCCGCAACTGAATGTTCGCAGGGATAAGACGGGCTGTTTGGGTCAGGCACGTATTTTTTTATTCTGCCGTCTGCACGAAAAGGGCGTGGCCTTTTGTATGCATATTTGGTATCCCATGCAGCAATGGTTGCATCATAAGTGGCCACACCAAGCAGCATGTTTGCCAGTGCGCCGTTATAACTGGTATCATTCAGCCATAAGTTATCAATAAAAGCCTGCCAGCGGTAACCCGGCGCACCGGCATTCCAGTACAAGATATTTTGCAAACCGGCAGAATCGGGTTGCTGCTGCTTTGCAAGCACCTGCTCAATTTCTTCTTTGTAAGATGGCGGCGGAGGCAAACGATGGGCTTTGCCCGATGCTATAAACCATGTTTTCCAATTGCCTGCACCCGGTTCTGTTTGCGCATGCAGTTGGGCAGCTGTCAGTAAAATAGCTGTAAATAAGGATAAAAACTTTTTCATATCTGTTGATTTTATACAAGAATAGCTGATTAAAGAAATCAATAAAAACAACTGTCAATACACAGCAGGTTATGGTAAACGAACAGCACAACAAAGAACAAGACGCATAAAGCAGACGTTAATTGACTTTTTAAATTGTTTCGTTTACCATAAATGCAATTCTATAGACTGCATAATGAAAAGGAAAAGATTTGCCGATATTTATCTCATAATTGCAGGATGAAGAGATCAGCAGACATAAAGCGGTTTAAATTTTATCTGTGGATTGGTGTGGCCTATACCTTGCTGTGGTTATTCGGCAATTCAGGAAATCATCCCGGTAATTTTTTCCCGCTGCTGTGGAATAATGTCTGGCGTGGCTGTTATATTGTTGCTCTCAATTTCATCTTTTTTGAATATACAGTTCCTTTTATCATGCGTAAAAGGAAGTACATCCTGTATAATATTTTCCTCGCTCTCCTGTGGTTATGGATTTATGTTATGTTATGGTCTTTCGGGCTGTATATCTGGAGGGGTATAGGCATCGGGCTGCACATATATACCCCTTTAATAAAATATAAATCAACAGAACATGTGCTTGAAGCGCAGATGGCATACAGCGTGGGGGCATTGTTCTTTTTTGGTATAATAACGCACATTTATAAGTATATAAAATTAAAACAGGCAGCGCAGCAACTGCGTATAGAAAAGCAGGAGGCAGAATTGAATTACCTCAGGTCGCAGACCAACCCGCATTTTTTATTCAACACTTTAAATAACATCTATTCACTGGCAAGGGACAAGTCAGACCTGGCCCCGGAATCCATTTTAAGGCTGTCGAAAATACTCCGCTTCATGCTGTATGAAACCGGCGGGGCATATATAGCTATTGAACAGGAACTGAAAATCATCAGCGATTATATTGCCCTTGAGAAATTGCGCTATGATGAATCTTTGCGTATTAATTTTAACTATGATGTTGAGGATATGAAACAGGCTTTGCCGCCGCTCCTGCTGATCCCTTTGGTGGAGAATGCATTCAAGCACGGCGTATCAGAAACAAGGAACCGGCCTTTTGTAGATATTCATCTTTCAGTGAATAAACGGCAACTTGTTTTTGTTGTAAAAAATTCTGGAGAAGTTTTTACCGGGGAAGCGGATATAAAAGAAAATATCGGCCTTTCCAACCTGAGGCGGCAACTGGAATTGCTCTATAAGGATTTTAACCTGTCCCTTAAGCAGGGTGATGCTGTATTTATAACAACTTTAAAAATTAACCTGGCAAGCCATGTCTGAAATAAAATGTATTATAGTGGAGGATGAACCCCTCGCAGTAAAAATTTTATCGGATTATATTGCGCAGGTACCCTTCCTGGAATTGCAGGGAACATTTAAAGATGCGATACTTGCAACAGACTGGCTGAGGAATCATCAGACAGACCTTATTTTTTTGGATATCCACCTGCCTAAATTAAAAGGCATGGCTTTTTTGAGAACACTTGCCAGGCCGCCTGCGGTTATCATTACAACCGCTTATCACCAATATGCGGTAGAGGGTTTTGACCTGAACGTAACGGATTACCTTTTAAAGCCATTTGAGTTTGAACGTTTCCTGGTAGCAGTAATGAAAGTTAAAAAGGCAGGCATCGAAAAACAAAAGCAGGGTGAAAGCATGGAAATAAAAGACCACCTGTTCCTGAATGTGCAGAGAAAGAAAGTGAAAATTTTATTTTCTGAGATTGTTTATATAGAAAGCCAGCGGGAGTACATCAAAATCGTTACAACAAAAAAAGAATTCATTTCAAAAATGAGTACGCATGAAATTGAAGATATTTTACCGGCCCGTCTCTTCAAACGGGTCCACCGGTCTTTTATAATTTCTGTAAGCAGGATAGAATCCTATACAACAGAAAGTGTTGAGGTGAGCGGTGTATCAGTTCCCATTGGCCGGGGATACCGGGATGTTATAGATAACCTGTAGAAGGAGAGTAGCCAAAACGTGGATTTATTCGGTAAATGAGTTTTGATCAGTGATTGGGGCGGTTCGTGGGGACACAAACCACGGCGGAAAGAAACTGCCTGTTACCTGTTGTACTTCTATTTGTCTTTGGGTTTGTAAAAATTCTTTAGCCAATAAAAATATCCAGCAACAGAAAGTGTCCAAATAAGTAGCCCGTCAATAATAAAGTTCATAGGAAGCCAGCCCCAATTATTTGTGTCGCTGCCGCTAACTCTGAACTGCTCATAAAATTTATAGGGAAACCCAACAGTAAAATTATGTTGTCCCTCTTTTGTAACTAGGTAAGAAGCCAAACAGAATATGCCGAAAGCAACTAATGAAATTACAGTCGGTGTTGGCAGTATTCTGAATATGACATACGATGTCTTGCGTCTTTTTTCCATAGTGTCTGTCAACCTGCAAGTGTTGTCCCGAAAATATTGTCATAAAAAAATGCTGCAACTATAAATGTAAGTGGCGACCCAATTATTGTCCAGATGATGGCTGGCACTTTGTTGTCCTTAATTAGTTGTCGCTTACGAAACCATATGATGGTCAAAATTATTAATGTCGCTAATGCAATAATAAAACTGTGAATAAGGAGTCCGTAATTGTCGTCATACTGTAAGAACTGTGCTTTATAAAAAGTAGTCCAGCAATAAACTGTCTGGGTTGTCAACAAGAGCGGTAATATGATTTTGCGGAGTGTCAATAGTATAGCAGGTAACGTATGTATGTATGCTAATATACGCAAGTTCAAAAGCCAGTGCAAATGTTTAACCCATCTTCCCTGCTCTTTTATAAAACACCATATCTTCTTTGAGTGATACAACAGAAAATGATAGCAGCAATAGAACCTGCTTCATAATAACAGTTAAAAGGATACCCTTATTTACAAAACAGTAACCGCTCACTTCCCCTTCTCCGCCTCAATCTGCTTCAGCATGTTTTTGGCGTTTTGGCCGGTAACGCCGTTGGGGTCAAGAGTAATGGCCTTGTTGTAGTATTCAATGGCTTTATCTGTTTTTTTCAGTCTCCAGTATGCTTCGGCGAGGCTGTCCCACACATTGGCAGAGCTGGGATAAAGTTTGGTATTGAGCTCAAATACAAAAAGGGCGCCGTCGTTTTGCTTTTGGTTTAAAAGATTGTAACCGGAACGGTTTATCTGGCCTTCAAAATCAACATAACGGTAACGGGGGTTCGCTACCATCTTTTTGGCTTCGGCTTCCACTTCATCTAATTTACCTGCCATAAACAAATTGCGGAGATGGGCCATGGGGTCAATAACGGGGTCTTTTTCAGAAAAATTAAGGCAGGCTTCCAGCATGGGGTCTTTATTGGTTTTGTATTCTTCTAAGCTCATGTCAACCGCAAGCTGCGGTGCAAGCCAGGGGGCGTTTTCCCACTGGGGCTTATCCTGCCACCATGCAAAAGAAAGAAACACCGGCGTTTTGCTTTTGGGTAATTCCACCCTGCGGTTATCGCCATAAAAATTGATGTTTTCAGATGTAGGTTCGCCAACAAACAATGCATTGGTATAATTGCTCAGTTCGTTCACCAGGTTCTGGCAGGCGGAGAAAGTCCTGCGGCCAATGATGACAAAAAGCTTCCCGGGCTTATTTATTTTTTTGCTTTCAATAATGCCGGTTACAATAGGTTTGTTTTTGTAATTGTTACCACCGCCGTTGAGGCGCACATCCAGTACAAGCCGTTCCACATCATTGGCCTCAATAAACTCGAAAACTTTTTTGTAAAAAACAGGAATGGCTTCCTGCGGGTCGTCCTGTATCTGGCTGTGGCGTACATACACAGTTTTGCTTTCGGGCAGGTATTCGTAGTAATAAATTTTATCTAAGTTTTTCAGGTAATGTGGTGTGATGTCCTGGTTGCGTATGCCTGTCCATTCAGCGCCGGGGTTTACAAAACCATATCTTCTCGGAAAACGAAAGGCATCAACTGCGGGGATGCTTTGCTCAAAAGTTTCACCGTTCTTTTCAAAGGTATAGTTAATGGCATTCTTTGATGATACAGTAATTTTTTGTGCATGCAATGCTTCAGGTATGGCAAGGTAATCCATGCCATGCGCTTTAAAGTATTGTTCATTCTCGGCAGGCACCAATGGTTTAATTTTTTCCAGCGCCTGCATTACGGGCATGCCTTCCACCTTTAATAGTTTGGCGCCAATAACTTTTTCATATTTTTTATCGGCCCCTTCCACATACACACCATCGCTGAACCAGTAAAAGCTGAGCGGGGCCACATGGTATTTAACTGGTGATTCCCTCCAGCCAATATCAGTATGCCCATACTTAAATGACGAAACAATGCGGGCAAAACCGGCAAGTATTTCATGCTCTTTTAAAGCGGGTATGGCTTTGTGCAGTTTGTCAACTTCGGCATCAAAATCTTTAGCTGTAATATTTTTAAAGAGAAAAGAATAATCTTTATGCACGGTTTGCTGCAAAAAGCGCAGGTCTGATTGCCAGTCGGCAGCGGTGAGTTTGGATTGGGCATATGTTACTGAGAAAAGCGCAATACAGCAAAGCAGCAGGATAAACTTTTTCATTTCTGGTGAGTTTTGAATGAAATTATTGCCAGGGGATTAAAACCCGTTGACTTTTACAGGACCGTGAAGACAGGCTGAGGTGAAATTAAATTAAACAATGTTTGCGGCGGAGGGCCACATTATTTGATGGCCGGTTTAAAGAGCGGCGGGTTGGCCACAGATACACGGAGGAGTTTGCCACAGACCTGCCTGACGGCAGTCAGGTTATACAAATGAACACAGAAGGGTTTGCCACAGATTGCACAGATTGGCACAGAAAATACAGCGACGAACCTGGCCGCCGTCCGGCAGGTTACACGAATTGCACTAATAATGTATTGATTCGTGTGTATTAGTGTAATTCATGACCCATCCCTTCCGTGTTAATCTGTGCAATCTGTGGCTAAAAAACAATTCATCTGTGGCAAAAGACTATTCGAGGCAAAAGGAGGTTAGCAACAGCACTCCGTTCCCATAACAGCAGAAGGATGTTTTCGGGTTTTTAATTTTTATCAGGTCACCGTCATGGTACTGCCATTGATGCTGATGGTGTATTTCTTAAGGCTTGAAGAAGCGGGCCCCAAAAGTACGTTACCTGCGGTGCCAAACTGGCTTCCGTGATTGGGACAGATAAAAATGCCCTGGCTGGAATTAAAATTAATAATAGTGCCTTCATGGGTGCAAGCGGCTTGTACGGCGGTAAAAGAAGCAGGATCGTTGGTTGCGGCCAGTCTTACAATAATTACCCCGCTTTTGATAACAGCATTGCCAACTGCGGGGATTTCGGTGTTCAGGTCAATGGTAATGTTCACATTGGCAGGAGGGGTTACGCCACCACCACCTCCTCCGCCACTGCTGCTTTTAGAGCATGCTGCAAGGCAACCAGCGCAGGCAGCGGCAAGCGTAATACTAATATCAGAAAGGAATTCTCTTCTTTGCATAAAGAATTTTCTATGGGATACGGGAAATGAAAAGAGGAGGTTGCCTCATCATGATTTCTTAATTTAAGTCCTGCAGGCTATAATAAACACTTCCGTTCCTTCCCTTGGCTCAATGGAATTGTAACATGTCGCCAGCGTTTTTATTGAGAATTTTTCTTCAAAAAGTTTTCTGTATTCACCTGTGCTTCCTCCAAATGGCGGGCCGCCTTCAAAACTCCTGTTGAAAAGTACGCCTGATAATTTACCACCCGGTTTTAACAAGGCATGCACCTGATCAGCATACTGCAGTCTTTGAGACGGATCAATAGCGCAGAAAAAAGTTTGTTCAACAATAAGATCGTATTGCCCTTTTAGTTTAAAAAAATCACCTGTGATGATGGTGAGCCCTTTATTGAGGTGTGCTGCAAATTTTTCTTCAAGCCTTTTGGTAAGTAAGGGAGAAATGTCAATAAGTGTAATGTTGGTAAAACCCTGTTGCAGGAGACATTCCGCTTCATAACTGTTGCCGCAACCGGGTATGAGTATGGAAATGTCTTTATCCCTGAGCTGGTCAAAGTATTCTTTCAGGGGTGTGGAAACGTAACCTATATCCCACCTGGTTTCTTTATCGGTATAAAGTTTATCCCAATAGGCGGGGTCTGAATTCATCAGGCAGTGATTTTATGTTTTTTGTCAGAAGAAATATTTTCAACCGTCCAGTCAATCCTTTTTTCAAAAGGGTGTTTTCTTTCTTTACAGTTTTCTTTGCTGCAGATGCGGCATGAAAAATCGAGACAGCCATCTGAGTGAACAAAGAATTCCATTGTTTCGCCAAATTCTTTTTTTACCAATGCCGACAAGGCGTCAATTTCTGCATGTGCCTCATTTATATTTAAATACCAGGGAACGGTCAGGTGGCAGTCCACATGCAACACACTGCCGAATTTAATAATGCGGAGGTTATGCAGGTCAACCCAGTTTGTTCTCCTGTTTTCATTGCATATTTTAACCATTTTCTCCAGCAATTCCTTATCCGCTTCATCCATAATGCCGGCAAGGGAACTGCGGATAATTTTATAACCGGTGAAAATAATGAGGAACCCGAATATAATGGCCACTGCACTGTCAATCCATACCAGCCTGGTAAAATAAATTAGTGCCAGCCCCGCTATAATACCGAGGGTGGACCAGGTATCGCTTTGCAGATGTTTTCCGCTTGCAATCAGGGCCAGTGAATTGTTGCGTTTTCCTGTCTGTACACAATACCATCCTGTAGCAAAATTGATAATCGCCGTTATGGCAACGAGGATGATCCCGTAATCCAGTTTTTTTAATTCGTGGGGGTGAATGAGGTTGTCAATGGCTTCGTAAATAATAACAAGCCCTGCAATGCTGATCAATGTGCCCTCCACTGCAGCCGATACAAACTCAGCTTTACCATGCCCATAGGGGTGTTCCGCATCTTTGGGTTTTGCGGCAACAAATAAGCTGTAGAGGCTGATGAAACCCGCCACCACATTCACGGTACTTTCCAAAGCATCAGTAAGAATGGCAACAGAACCCGTAAGCCACCATGCCGCAATTTTGATGATAAATAATAGCACGGCAACAGTAACTACAATTTTTTGAAGGCGGAGGTTGATTTGTGCGGTTCCCAAACAGCAGGAGTTTACGGATTAAAGATAAAGAAAGCAGAAGAGTATGCGTCCGCAAAAAGGTTTGAAAAATAAAAGAAATAAATTTTTAGCCAAAGTCCCTGAAGCAGGCGTTGCAGGTAACCACAATTAAAACAAAGCCGGAGGCTTTTTACCTGGCCCAAAAAAATAATAACACTTGTTAGTTTCGCAATAAGTTTTCTGCTACTTTTGTGTGCCGCAAAAATTAACTCCATATGCATTTTCAATTCAGCGAAGAACACCTGATGATCCAGAAAGCAGCACGTGATTTTGCACAAACCGAATGTTTGCCGGGTGTAATTGAGAGGGATGAACAACAAAAATTTCCCAAAGAACAGGTGATGAAACTGGCTGAACTGGGTTTTATGGGCATGATGGTGGACCCCAGATACGGCGGCGCAGGGATGGATACCATCAGCTATGTGTTGGCGATGGAAGAAATCAGTAAGATTGATGCCAGCACGAGCGTAGCAATGAGTGTAAACAACAGCCTGGTGTGCTGGGGGCTTGAAGCTTATGGTAGCGAAGAACAAAAACAAAAATACCTTACCCCTCTTGCACAGGGCAGAAAGGATGGTGAATTATATATTGGCGCTTTTTTATTGAGCGAACCTGAAGCAGGAAGCGATGCTACTTCGCAGCGTACTACTGCTGAAGATAAAGGGGATTATTACCTGCTCAATGGCACTAAAAACTGGATCACCAACGGTTCATCTGCATCCGTTTACCTGGTAATGGCGCAAACTGATGCAGCAAAAGGAAGCAGAGGCATCAATACATTGATAGTTGAAAAGAGCTGGCCGGGTGTATCCGTTGGTGCAAAAGAAAATAAACTGGGTATAAGGGGAAGCGATACGCACAGCATTTTGTTTAACGATGTGAAAGTGCCGAAGGCAAACAGGGTTGGAGCGGATGGTTTTGGTTTTACGTTTGCCATGAAAACATTGAACGGCGGCCGCATTGGTATTGCATCACAGGCGCTGGGTATTGCAAGCGGCGCTTATGAACTGGCTTTAAAATATTCCAAACAGCGCAAAGCATTTGGTAAAGAAATTTCGCACCACCAGGCCATACAGTTTAAGCTGGCGGATATGGCCACAAGAATTGAAGCGGCAAGGTTGCTTTGCCTGAAAGCAGCATGGGAAAAAGACAGCCAGATGGATTATACATTGAGCAGTTCCATTGCCAAAGTGTATGCTTCGGAAACAGCCATGTGGACAGCAACAGAAGCAGTACAGATACACGGGGGATATGGGTATGTAAAAGAATACCATGTTGAACGCCTGATGCGTGACGCCAAGATTACGCAGATTTACGAAGGCACAAGCGAAGTGCAGCGCATAGTAATAAGCCGTTCCATTTTAAAATAAGTTTTGAGTTGGTTGCTTGCATACCCATCCTGTATCAACGGGGTGGGTTTTTGTTTTATGAAAAACCGCCCTGTCAGCCGTTGCAAACCCTGGCGGCGGTTGGTTTAATATTTCAATATTTTCAGAGTAGCCCTCATGAATTTTATTTTTCAGAGAACCCAACTCATGTTATTTTCGGTTTGAATATATAACCATGAGTGTACTCCAGCTTCGTGACCTCAAAAAACAATACAGTGGTACTTATGTGCTGATGGGTATAAACATGGAGTGCAATGCGGGCCAGATCATCGGCTATATTGGTCCCAATGGCGCAGGCAAAAGCACCACCATTAAAATACTTACAGGCATCATCAGCGATTTTGAAGGCGAAGCAACAGTTCTTGGAATGGACATCCGCAAAAACCCCATTGAAATCAAACAACGAATCGGGTACATCCCCGAGCAGGCGGCGTTGTATGAAGTGCTTACCCCTATGGAATACCTGAAATTTGTCGGGCGGTTGTACCAGTTGCCCGATGAAGTGATTGAAAAAAAATCAACAGAATTGCTGCGCCTGTTTGAACTGGGCGATAAAACGGATACACGCATGAACAGTTTCAGCAAGGGGATGAAACAAAAGGTATTGCTGATCTCCGGTTTGATACACAACCCCGAAATAATTTTTTTAGATGAACCTTTAAGCGGGCTGGATGCAAACGCTGTTATCCTGGTTAAGGAAATACTTTCTCAGCTAAAGCAGGCGGGTAAAACCATTTTTTATTCTTCTCACATTATGGATGTGGTGGAAAAGATAAGCGACCGGATTGTGATCATCAATAAAGGACAGATTATAGCAGATGGCGATTTTGAGACCCTGAAGTCGGAAGCGCATAAAGGTTCACTGGAAACTATTTTTACGGCGCTTACCGGTGATGAGCAGCACCAGTCAACTGCAGGGGAATTTATTGACATACTGAAAAACTGAAACGGGTGGATAAGGGTTTACTGAAGATCATAAAATTGTTCAAAACTGTTTTCCTTAAACAGGGAATTGACTTTGAGCGGATGGTGGCCATTGTGGAAACCAAACTTACAATGGACAAACGGCGGGTGTATATGAACTGGCGGCAAAGCCAGCAAAAAGAAAACAGGAACCACCTGAACATGATATTGTTTTCCTATCTGTTCTTCGGCCTCATCTTTGGCATAATGATTTTTTTCATTCCGTCATTCCTGCTCAGCATGATCATGATGCATGCCTATGTGCTCTTTATGATGGCTATGACGATGATCACAGACTTTTCAACCGTATTGCTGGATACGACCGATAACCAGGTGATACTTCCCCGTCCTGTAAGCGGCAAAACTTTATTTATGGCAAGGCTGTTGCATATTTTTATTTACCTGCTGCAGTTTACCATAGCGCTTTCATTCTTTCCCTGGCTTTTTACTTTTATTAAATATGGGTGGCTAACAGGGGCAGGGTTTATCATAACCGTTTTGCTTACCGTTTTACTGGCTGTGTTTATAACTTATTTTCTTTATCTGCTCATCCTTCGTTTCAGCAGCGAAGAAAAAGTAAAGGAGGTGGTTACTTATTTCCAGATTTTCATGACCATTTTTTTTGCCCTCGGTTACCAGGTTATCCCCCGGCTCATTAACCTTAAGCAATTGTCTTACGATTTTACTTTGCACTGGTATTCTTATTTGCTGCCACCCGTTTGGATGGCAGTGGCGCTGGAGACTTTGCAGTCTTACCGCTTTGATGTTGTTCATGTCAGCATGATATGCCTTGCTGTTGTGGTTCCGGTTTTTGCATTCTGGGTAATGAACAAATACCTGGCGCCTTCTTTTGCAAGGAAATTATCTGCTGTGCAAACTGAAGGAAATGCTGCAGGTAAAAAAAAGGTTGATGCAAACAGCAATAAATCTTTGCCGGGCAGCCTTTCACATTTACTTTGCCGCAGCAAAGCGGAGAAAAGTACATTTGAAATGACATGGAAAATTACAGGCAGGGATAAAGCATTCCGGTTGCAGTTTTATCCGGGCATGGCATACATCCTGATATTTGTTTTCATTTTTGTATTTAACGGCGGCAGGGATATGGAACTGCATTGGCAGGGGCTGCCGGGCAGCAACCGCTTTTTGTGGTTTATTTATTTGCCTATGTTCACCATTTCAAGCAGCATTATTATTGTTGCATTTAATGAAAACTACCAGGCTTCATGGGTTTATCACAGCCTTCCGGTAAGCAGGCCGGGCGAACTGGTGCTGGGCAGCATCAAAGCATTGTTTGTAAAATATTTTGTTCCCGTTTATGTTTTAATGTTTGCATTTTGTTTATACATCTGGGGCATATCCATTGCTGATGATTTTGCGTTCGGCCTTTTTAATAACCTGCTTTGTTACCTTATTTTCGCTACGCTGTCTGATCATTATCTTCCATTTTCCCGGCAGCCCAATACGAGGCAGCAGTCAGGGCGTTTTTTGATTGTTATCCTTCAAATGATTATTGTATCTGCGTTGGTGGGAGTTCATTACCTTGTTCTTCAGCAATCGTGGTTTATTTATGGTTTAATGCCCGTGATGATAATCTGCTGCCTGCTTTTAATGCGTAACCTTCAGCAGTTACCATAGGAAAAAATAGCTGTTTAATGCCAGTAAACAAAACAACATACCGGGAGCTTAACGAATCGTTGCGGCTGAAAAGAATAACATTGGTTGCCGTTTCCAAAACAAAACCGGTTGAGGACATACTTGAGTTGTACAATATGGGTCACCCCGACTTCGGGGAGAACTATGTACAGGAACTGGCCGGTAAGCAACCCCAGTTGCCGGAAGATATCCGCTGGCATTATATCGGCCACCTTCAAAGTAATAAAGTAAAATACATTGCAGCTTTCGTGCACCTGATACATGGGGTGGATAGTTTGAAATTGCTTAAAGAAATAAATAAACAGGGTGCAAAATACAACCGGAAGATCAGTTGCCTTTTGCAAATGCACATTGCAAAGGAAGAAACCAAATTCGGGCTGGATGAACAGGAATTGCACCAAATGCTTGCTGAATTACATGAATCAGATGAGATGGAATTTGTGGCTGTATGCGGTTTGATGGGCATGGCATCCTTTACTGAAAACAGTACACAGGTAAGGGAAGAATTCCGTAACCTGAAAAAAATCTTTGATGATGTAAAAGAAAAATTCTTTTACCATGATGATAAATTTTCTGTTCTTTCCATGGGCATGAGCGGTGATTATGCTGTTGCAGTTGAAGAGGGTAGTACAATGGTGAGGATCGGGAGTTTAATTTTCGGGGAGAGGAATTATGCAAAATGACTGTGGGTTCACTTACCGCCTTTCAATGATACGTTTTCCATGTATGCCATAGCAAGACCAAATACAAGTGCTGTTGTGACAAAGCCTGTGGTAAATAAAATTGCTTCTGTGGTACCGCAGCTTACGGGAGTGTTCATCCAGGTAACCATATAAAGGGGAATATTTGCAATCAGTACTATAGCAACCGGGAAATAAATGAATTGCTGTTTTAATCTTATTTTCTTCTTCAGCCATTTTACCAGCGGCAGATATAATACCGGAATTGTTATTCCAACTCCCATAAATGATAAGAAGCCAAAACTTGTAATATCAATAATGCTGAAATAATCATAAGTGAAGAAAGCAGTTACAAGGATTGCAAAAAATCCGCAGAGCCATGCAAGGAGAGAAGCAATAAAGAATATCATACAAATTCCAGTCTGGGTTTATTGATCAGTTTATTAAGCAATAATCCTGTAATAACTATTGCAAGCCCGGTAGAAACAATAGCAAACACGTGGGTCTTTGCAGGAGAAAGTACAGTTCTGGAGAGGGGCTTATTGATAGCCTGTTTATCAAGTTTCCTCACCCTTACCTCGTTTGTTGCAGAATTTTCGAGAACCCAGAGGTTGCCATCGTTATCAAAAACACCGCTGCATACAGTCCATATTGATGTGGAATGAAAAATGGTTTCAACTTTTCCACCGGGCGTTATACGGTTTACTTTTTTGGCATCAATCATGGCAACATAAACATTATTTTCTGCGTCTGTCCATATGCCATAGGTGTCATAGTTTCTTCTCATAACAGAGAAATCGGTTCTTTTACTTTTTAAATTATCGGCAAGCAGTGTGATGCTCCCGTCAGGTGAAAGTTTTTTTAATGTGTTGTTTTCGGTAAAATAAATGATGCCGTTGCGGATGCAATAAAGCCAGCCGATAAAGCCAAATTTTCCTTCGGCAAGTACAGTAATGTTCCCGTCAGGGCTTTTCTTTTTAAATTTCGATACAGGGCCACGTTGTACCCAATACATGTTACCTGCATCATCTCTTGCAAAACTGTAGTCTTCAAGAAAACCTTCTGCAGGTTCTTTTACTTTTACAAGGCTGCCATCATTTTTTAAGCACCACACATAGTGGCCCCAGGTATCAGTTTTTTCTCCGTTATACCAGAGGTGTTCGCCATAAAGATTATCCGCCGTGTCCATATACAATTCATGTGTATGCACATTGCTTACCACAATGGTTTTGTTTCCATCGGGGGTAATTTTCCATACATACTTTAAATCTGTATAATAAATATTGCCTTTACTGTCTTTTACTATGCCGATGCCGGGGTGGGCAGTTGAATTGAAGGAAGCAAGAAATATCGCAAATGAAATGATTAGTTTTTTCATGTTGTTGCTGTCAGAAAACGTTTATAATAGCGTTGAAGCTTTCATCATCGTATTCAATATTCACCCATTTGTCTGTTACCTTTCTTTTCTTATATACAAACACGGTATTCTTCGCTTCGGGGTTTATGTTGTACAAGCCTGCTGTTTCAGGGTCAACAGGGGAAGGTATCCATGTCATAGCCACTTTTTTCAGGTTTTGTTCCGCACACCATTGCCGCAGTTTTCTTGCAATAATGCCCCTTTCGGTATCGCTGTTGTTCTGTTTGTAAAAAGGGTTCATGTAAACCAGGAACACACGGAATTTTTTTTCACCCCTAACCTGCATTTCTTTTTCAAGTTTTTGTAAGAAACCGTCCATATGGTCAAGGTTGGCATGATTGAACCAAACCATAATGCCCTGGCCGTATCCGTATTTGCACATGGGGCATGCGGTTTTACCGCTGTCAGCGCCTGATACATGCAACGGATCAAATGCCGGACAGTTGGAACCAATGGCAAGACCTGATTTAAGTTTGGCAAGCCCGGCATAAGGATAATCAGGTATGTTCATTCCAAGCATAATATGGCGTGTGCCGTGTGCGATGCCATTGGATTGGGGAACAAGTTTAATAATGCCCTTGCCGCCACGGCCATGTTGCGATGATCTTTCTTTCTCTGTTAAAAGGGGGTCATCATCAAATAAATATTCATCAATCCAGTATTCATTTTTGTCAGGCTCTTTTACAGTAACATGTATGTGCTGCGGATCACGGCGGCCCGGATAAGCTGCGGGTCGCAACGTATAAAACTGGTAAAAGCCGTTTGCATCCGTTTTTACCCAGCCGCGGATGTACCCATGTCGTTTAGCCCAACCTTTCTCATTTCCTTTAGTTGGGTAAACCCCTTTTTGGTCGGTATGGTAAACATAAATCACCACATCTTTCGCTGCTGTTTTACCATCACGCTGATAAACTATTCCGCTGATCTCAATTTTTGGGCCTTTGTCATTAAAGTCAGGCAATGTATCCACACTGTTTAAATGCTCAAAAGCTACCGGGCTTTCATGAATGGCTTCACAGCCCTCGCAACTGCCACCAACTACAGGGTTTTTTGCGTTATTAACATTTTGAGAGCTGGTTTGTGAACATGCGCTGCATTGAATTAGAAATGAAATAGCAAGGAATTGAATATAATATTTCATAACAGGGAGTTTGATGAGTTATTTGCCCGTAAAATGAAACATAAAAAAACGGATTCTCAAATCATTTCCACCTGATGTGCGAATTGCTTGATGAAATGCAGGGCGGGAAGATGGTAATGTAAAACCTGCATTTCGTCACGCTTGTAATACTTTTTGCGTAAACCTTTATGCCGTGAGGATTTTGTACATTTATTTTGGATTATGAGCTGGAATACTGTTGCAAGAAAATACAAATTGTACGACCTGTTGTTCTGGCTGGTGTTTTTTACCGGCTGGTACCTGCTGCGGTATAAAGATTTTTCCTCCCCGTCGAAAGCGTTACTCGTAACTGCCATAAAGGTATTTGACCTAGCCCTGATGGTGTATATCACCAACCTTATACTTATACCCAGGTTGCTTTACCACAAACGGTATGTTGAATTTGGTTTGATCTATATGGTGATGATTTTTTGTTCAAGTGCATTGAAAGTTACTGTTATCGGAAATATAGTAGTGCCCGGCGGTAATTTTTCAATCTGGGATAATTTCAGGACGAGGCTGTATGATAATGTGATACCCCATTACCTGCTGGTGAGCACAGGCGTGGCTGTAAAGTTGCTGGCAGATTACATCCGTTCTCAAAAAAGGCTGGCGGATATATCCCGTGAAAGGGCGGAAACCGAACTGAAATTTTTAAAATCGCAGATCAACCCGCATTTTGTTTTCAATACGCTTAATGCCATTTATTTTCAGATAGATAAATCCAATGCAGCGGCAAGGGAATCGCTGATGCAGTTTGCCGATTTGCTGCGTTACCAGTTGTATGATTGCAATGCCGAGAAAATAGATATTGAAAAAGAGATGCGTTACCTTGAAGATTTTGTTAAGCTGCAGCAAAAACGCAAGGATGAAAATTACGAAGTGCAGTGGGGTTTCAGCGGGCAGGTAAAGGGTTTCCAGATCACACCCCTGCTCTTGATGCCATTGGTGGAAAACGCTTTCAAGCACATTTCGCACCACAGCGATAAAAAAAATATTGTGCGCATTGAATCAGAAAGGCAAAACGGTCAATTTGTTTTTAAAGTGGAGAATACAAAGGAGAGCGGGGTATTGAGCACTGAAAAAAAAGACGGGGGGATTGGCTTAAGCAATGTGAGAAGAAGGCTGGAATTGTTATACCCGGGCACACATGAGCTTTCCATTAATGATAATGAAGGCTGGTTTAAAGTAGCCTTATCTTTACATATACCATCATGATACGCTGCCTGATTATAGACGATGAACCGCTTGCCCGTAAGGGGCTGAAAGAATATATACAGGAAGTTGATTTTTTACAATTGACCGGTGAATTTGATAACCCGCTGAAAGCAACAGACGCTTTATTAAAGCAACCTGTTGACCTCATCTTTCTTGACATACAGATGCCGAAAATAACCGGAACCGATTTCATGCGTTCGCTGCAGCACCCGCCATTGGTTATTTTTACTACAGCCTATCCTGATTATGCGCTGGATGGTTTTGAACTGAATGCAGTTGACTATTTGCTCAAGCCCTTTTCTTTCGACCGTTTCCTGAAAGCGGCGATGAAAGTGAAACTATTGCTTGAAAAGACGAATGCCTCAGCAGAACCAGTTATGGAAAAAGGGGATGACCATTTTTTTATAAAAGCAGACAATAAGCTGATGAAAATCCGCTTTGCTGAAATTTTATTTGCCGAAGCGCTGCAGAATTATGTAGCCATACACACGGCAACAAAAAAATACATTAGCTACCTTACTTTTAAAGGCCTTGCAGAAAGCCTGCCTGCCGAACAGTTTGTACAAACCCACAAATCGTTTATTGTTTCGCTCTCCCGTATTGAAAGCATCGAGGGAAATGAAATCATCATCGGCCAGCACCACATCCCCATCAGCCGGAACCTGAAAGATGAAGTGATGACAAAGGTGCTTGGGAATAAATTCCTGAAGAGGTAGGACAGGATATGAAAGATTTCTTTTAAATATTCATTGCCCTGTTTTGCGCATAATTCGGTTGCGCTGCTTTAACTTTAAGCTTCAAACATTTTATTATGACTTCACGCCGCAACTTTCTGCAAAAACTTACAGCTTCAGCCATTGCATTGCCTTTTTTACCGGAAAATTTACCGGCAGCAATCAGCAACATTTCTCATGAACCTTATGACGGGCCGGTGTTGCGTGTTGCCATCATGGGGCTTGGCAGCTATGGTACACGTGTGGCCGAAGCAATGTTGTCCTGCAGGATGGCCAAATTAACCGGTGTTATCAGTGGCACCCCATCCAAAATAAAAACCTGGCAGGAGAAATACGGCATCGCTGAAAAGAATTGCTATAACTATGAAAATTTTGATGCGATAAAAGACAATCCGGACATTGATGCGGTTTACATTACTACACCCAATGGCCTGCACAAAGACGAGGCGGTAAGAGTGGCTAAAGCAGGCAAGCATGTTATTTGCGAAAAACCAATGGCCATTAATGCAAAAGAAGGAAGGGAAATGGTGGCGGCCTGTAAAAAAGCAAATGTAAAACTGCTGGTAGGCTACCGCATGCATTTTGAACCCAAGACACTGGAGATAATCCGGATGCGTAAAGACGGGGAGTTTGGAAAAGTATTGTTCTTCCAGGGACTAAGCGGTTTCCGGATAGGCGACCCTTCACAATGGCGGCTGAACAGGAAACTTGCCGGTGGCGGCGCCATGATGGACATTGGCATTTACTCAATTAATGGTTCACGGTATATGATAGGCGAAGACCCCATTTGGGTTACGGCGCAGGAAACCAAAACAGACCCGGTGAAATTTAAAGAAGGCGTTGATGAAACCATTTTGTTTCAGTTGGGTTTTCCCGGCGGGGCGGTTGCTTCCTGTTTATCAACCTATGTCCTGAACAACCTCGACCGGTTTTTCCTGAACGGGGAAAAAGGTTTTGCGGAGATGCAGCCATCCACCGGCTATGGCCCCATTAAGGCCCGTACAAATAAAGCTGAGCTGACACATCCGCATGTTACACATCAAACAGTACAGATGGATGAGATGTCGGCAATCATTCTCCAGGGCAAAACGCCTGTTGTACCGGTTGATGGTGAAGAAGGCCTGAAAGACCTCATCATTATTGATGCGATTTACGAAGCGGTTAAAACAGGAAAGAAGGTAGCATTAAAACTGTAGGGCATAATTTTATATTCTCCAAAAAAGTAAAAAGATAATTGGCGCTGAAGCAGCGGGCGTAAAAGTAAAAGTTTCCAAATCACCGGATAAGCTTTGGGGTAAATATGTTGTTTATAAAGACACTATGTAATCAAGGCTTTTTTTCAGTGCCGTTTCAGGATCAGCCACCATATCCTGTTCTACGATAAAATGTTTTACGCCACATTCTTTGGCTTTAGGAAGCATGGTCTTCAGGTCAATTACACCACTGCCGGCAGTAGTCATGTAAGGAAACAATTCAATCCATTGCTTTGCATCGCCTCCATCGCCAGAAAACTGCATTTTCTTTGACATGTCTTTTACATGCATCAGGCGATAACGGTTTTTATATGTTTCAAGATAGGCAACAGGGTCGGCGCCGCCTGCTGTGGTCCAGTAAAGGTCCATCTCAAAAAATACGAGAGAAGGATCGGTACCATCCAGTATCAGTTTAAGCGGAACCTGCCCATTTATTTCTTTCAGACCATACCCATGATTGTGGTAAGCAAACTTTACTCCTGCTTTGTTTGCGCTTTCGCCGATTTTATTAAAAGCGTTCGCCATTTTTTTATAATCATCAATGGTTTGCCTTTTTTCATCAGGTATGGCGGGAAGGATTACATATTGACAACCGAGAACACGGGCTGCATCGCCTAATTTGTCCATACGTGTTTGCAATGTTTCAAGGTCTGTATGCATAGCAGGGGCACTCAGGCCGTTTTGTTTCAGTAAATCCTTTACTTCATTTACAGTATGGCCAAAATAACCACTGCCTTTAAAACCCAATGAAGTTGTAACAGCCTCCCATCTCTTTTGAGCTGCATCGGTGCTGAAAGGGTAGGGGCCATACAACTCCACTTCTTTATAACCCATTTTGGAGAGCAGAACCAGTGTGCCGGCAAAATCTTTTTCCAGTAGTTTGGGCAATGAAAAAAACTGGATGCCCGGTTTGTCTATAAGTTTCTTTTGTGCAAATATTTCTGATGGAAGCATAAAGCCGGCGGCAGATAATGCGGCAGAACTTTTAATAAAACGGCGCCTGTTGAGCATATGGCAGGGTTTGAAGATGTAAGTAATACAGGTAAGGTACGTATTATCCGGCGCAGTTTTAAAAAAGTCGTTTGAGAAAGAGAATACCTATGGCAGGTGCTGTAAGAAAGGGCTTCATTTTTATGTTCCTTTCCGACCTGGTGGAGGGGCATAAAATATACGAATAGCTTTATTCTTTATTAAAGGCCACAACATAATTGTACCTAATTATTCAAATATTTATTTGGGATATTTTGTGATTTGTGATCAATCCCGTAAGCAGCTTTAAGCAAAACTGAAACGACTTCTGAAATTACCCTTTCACTTCTGTGCATCTGGGGGAGGAGGCCCATCATGGCATAGCTGACAGGGTTTACAGATGGAACCAGTGTTTCCCATGGATAACCTTTGCCCCAGATGAGCCCTGCAACAGTCAGTTTCAGGTCGGCCGATTTGGAAAGCAGGTAACTTAACATCTCAGCGGAATTATTTGAGTTCTGGTTTACAGTATGAAAAATTGGAGTTTGCCCTCCAAAGCCATTTTCATCCACCCCGGCTTTTGCATTAATGTCAGCTCCATACTTCACAAGAACCCCTGCACACGAAATATGGTTGAACTCGGCGCAGATATGCAGCAATGTGGCTTCATGCAAAGGCGTGTAAGCGCAACGAAGGGAATATTTTTTATGAACCATTTCCGGATGACTGTTCAGGATAACATCTAAAGTTTGTGCATCATCCAGTAAAACTGATAACAACAGCTTGTCATCGAAAATTAATCCATTATCTGTAAAGGCTTTTACACAGTCCTTAAACTTTGGTGTCCTTGTGTATTCACTTGTTAGTTCATAAATCAGCGGTTCGCCATTATAATAATCATTGGGGCTTATACCGTTGGCAAAACATTCGCTGATGCCTTCAACAGCATGTTCTTCGATATCATTAATTATTTTTTTCAGGTAGTCCATGTGGCTGTGAAGTTTGAACTTATTCAGTTTATAGGCATTATAAATTTATGCACTCAGCAACTTATTTCAAAAATTGCCATTCAAAAAGCAATTACCTGGAGTATAGATTTTTTGATTGATGGGTTTCATGGTTTACTCTCTAATTCCCGCTGAGCGGTGTCCCTAAAATGCCGACTGCAAGTTCCGCCCAAATGATGAGGAGCGCTGTTAGAATAGCTATAACGATAGCGATCCGGTATCCGGGTTTGGTTACCTTCCTCAACACAAGCTCACACAGGAGGCCGGTACCGAACAGCAGAATAGCGGCGGTAACAAAATCAGAGAGCGTCCAGTTCACTTCATCTGTGAACTGCATCGCTGTTAATGGTATGATCAACAGAAACGCTGCTGCGAGCATGATAACGATAAGTCTTTTGTTCTGTGTAATCATGGCTATGCTTTACTTTTTAATAATTTGTTTTACGTCCGGCCCTTATGCTAATATAAATCTTTCATCATAAGCCCTACCTTATCAAACAATTCACCCACACCTAATGATGCCCAGACTATAAAGATGCCCAGGATGATTTTTACTATGCTGTGAATTGAGAAACCCGTTTTTATCTTTATACGGGCATTTACCGGGGGAAAATAAACGAATGAAAGAAGCAGGATGAAAGCTCCGAAACCGGGGTCGTTCCCCCAAAAAATGTTTATTATACCAATCGCAAACACAGCTATGCCAAACAGCCAGCTGATGATATTCCAGACATTTGATTTGTTATTCATAAACC
>JANRKT010000202.1:0-4897 GCA_033763355.1 Chitinophagaceae bacterium
GCTACCGGGGCAGGGCTTTTTTTTGTGGATGAGGCTGAAGGAAAATTCATGCCATTCAGCCGTTACTTCCCTTCAGGGGCGCCTTTGCCTCCGTACTGCTTCAATACAGTTTATATCAAAAGCACAAATACCATTTATACCACCACATGGCAGGACGGGGTTTATGTTATAGAGCCTGACGCTGCCAAAGCGGTATATTATAAACCAATACCGGATTGTACCGGTTGTTTATCGTCATCAGTTGTACAGGGTGTCCTGAAAAACAGGGATGGAACAATATGGGCTGCTACCCAAACCGGCCTGCTGCACGTTGATGAGAAAAATAATAAAACCGCCCGCTGGCTGCATGACGCTGCCGACCCTTCAAGCCTCATCTCATCCCAGTTATCCTGCTTATATGAAGACAGGGACAATAACATATGGATCGGGACATTTGACGGCCTCAGCAAACTCAGCAAAAGGTCGCAGGTTATACAATATTTCAAAAAGGAGTTTTCAATTGACGGAAAGAAAGCCGAGGTATATGATGTAATAATGGGGCCCGACGGAAGACTATATGCAGCCACATATGGCAACGGTGTTTTTTCAATTGATTTAAGCAGCGGAAACATAAAGAGCATCGGTAAAAAAAATATTCATGCTGCATGGTCAGTAAACACAACCGGCAAAAATGTGGTGGTTACCGGCCACCAGGATTTTATTTACAGTTACAATACCGTTAACGGCAAAATTTCGCCTGTTCATGAACTTAAACCTTTTTACAAAAACTGCAACCTGGTTTTGTTTGCATACACCGCATCAAACAATGATGTATGGTACAGCCTCAATATGGGGCAGGGCCTGGTGAGGTATAATGCAGCGGCAAAGAAGTATGAACATTACCACAACAGGCAAATGCCACGTCCCTTTTCGCATTACTATTTCAATACGGTAACCGAAGATGAAATGGGCAATCTCTGGTTTGGGGTAAACAAAAATTCAAATATTGTAAAATGGGATAAGCAGCTTGAAAAATTTGAAGAAATCATTACCTGGCAAACGGACGGTATTTCCCGCAGGAACCTGACGGGCATTACCTCACTGCTGGCAGACGGCAAAGGCTTCTTATGGGCAGGCACTGACGGGTCGGGGCTTATACAATATGATATCAGAGCAAAAAAAGCCAGGCTTTTCACTATTGAAGACGGTATGCTGAACAATAACATAGCGCTGCTGGTTGCAGATAAAAACCAGCGGCTGTGGATAGGAACAAGGAAAGGATTGAACTGCCTGCTGCCGGGAAAGCGAACATTTATAAGTTTTACCACCACTGACGGGTTGCCTGAAAACTATTTCAGCGATGGTGCAGCTTACTACGATACGGCCAAAAACCAGGTTTATCTCGGCTCACAGTTCAGCATAATAAAGTTTGACCCCGATGAATTGCTGAAAACCATAAATAATAAGATCCCCGTCTGTCTTGAAGGAATAAAAATAAATGACAGCCTCGTAAACATTTCAGCGCCGGGGAGATTGCTGTTGCCCTATTACCGGAATAACCTGCAGTTTAATTTTACCACCATCAATTACGACAACAGTTCATCTGTAATGCTGAATTATAAACTTGAAGGGGCAGACCATGACTGGAAGAATGCCGGGGGGCAGCGGTCTGTGCAATACCTTAATGTGCCCGAAGGTGAATATGTTTTTAAACTGCGTGCAAAAAATAATATTTCAGATAGCTGGTCAGAAATTGAGTCGCCTTTGTTTTTTGAAATAAAACCGCCTTACTGGCGCACATGGTGGTTCAGGCTGCTGGTGATTTTAACCGGGGCAGGAATGGTTTTATTTGTTGCAAGAACTTATTACAACCGCAAACTGGAAAGGCAGAAGCTTGCATTTGAAAAACAACAGGCTGTAGAACAGGAAAGGACCCGCATTGCAACAGATATGCATGATGACCTTGGCGCAGGCTTAACCCGCATTAAATTCATTACAGAAAATATTGCAGGCAAACTTAATGAGGGATATAAAGATGATGTAAACAAACTCACATCATCGGCCAATGAATTGGTGGAGAAGATGGGCGAAATAATCTGGGCAATGAATGAAAAAAACAATACCCTCGAAGACATGGTGTTTTATCTCCGTTCGTATGCGGCAGAATATTGCCAGGAAAACAACATCAGTTGCTTTTTTTCAGTACCCGATAACATCCCTGAAAAAAACATTACCGGCAACCTGCGCAGAAATATTTTTTTGCTTCTGAAAGAATGCCTGCACAATATTGTAAAACATGCCGGTGCTGATAGCGTTACCATTGCTGCTGAACCCGGCGTTGATTTTAAAATTACCATACACGACAATGGAAGGGGCATTGATCTGTCAAAAAATACTGCAACCGGGAACGGCCTGATCAATATGGAAAAAAGGGTGGCTATGATGAACGGGAGGTTAGAAATCAGTAACCATTCCGGTACAAGAGTGGAAATCAAAATACCCCTGCAGCCCTAACAAAGGTTCTATTGCTGAAGCAGTGTGCCTTTACCTATATTTATAAATTATGGATCCCATTACGGTAAGCATAGTAGAAGATATTGCAGAAGTAAGGGAAGGTATTGAGAAACTCTTAAAAGCATCTGAGCAGTTTGTTTTTGCCTCATCTTATGCCAATGCAGAAGCCGCTGAAAAGGGGCTTTCAGAAATACAACCTGATATTGTTATTATGGACATCAACCTGCCCGGCAGAAATGGTATTGAATGCATCAGCAGGGTTAAATTATTTTGCCCGGATACACAGTTTATCATGTACACCATTTTTGAAGATGACCAGAAAGTGTTTGAAGCCCTTGAGGCGGGGGCTACCGGGTATTTGCTGAAAAAGACCCCCCGTGAAAAAATCCTTGAAGCTCTGCAGGAATTGCATGACGGGGGCGCCCCGATGAGCACCCAGATAGCAAGAAAAGTGATAAAGGCTTTTCAAAAAAACAGCACGCCGCAGGAGGATGAAAAGTTGCTTACAGCCAAAGAAAAGGAAGTGCTCTATCAGCTTTCAAAAGGCTTCCTGTACAAAGAAATAGCTGAAAAACTGCACATTACAGTTAATACGGTTAAACAGCACATACACAACATTTACGAAAAGCTGCATGTACACAACCGCACCGAAGCCATAAACCGTGTATATCCCCATAACCTGCCGGGACGTAACCCATAGTATTTTTACAATGCAAAGCGGCCATTGCCGGCCCTGCGGATATAAAAGGAATAACCTGAAAAACTAATACTGGAATATTTTTTTTCCCCGTTTATTTTATTAGATTTGTCAGTTCCCGCTGTTAAATCCTTCGCTGAAAAACTCCCCGAAAGCTTAAAAAATCTGAAGTACCCAAGAGAAAAAACGTACCTAAAAGAAAATTTCACCCACAAACCTAAGAACACAAATATGAGACGTTTTTTACTCCTTACCTGCCTTAGTGCATTGGTATGCACTATTGTAAACGCCCAGTTTTCACTTCGTTTTGATGGCAAAAACGATTACGTGCAGATACCTTACTCCACAACTGTTACCCCCACACCGGCCATTACAGTTGAAGCATGGGTAAAAGTATATGACTGGAATGCCAACCCGCCCAATAAATTTGCCGGCCATAGCATTTACCAGTACATGATCTTTAAAAAGAACGTCAATACAAACTGTTCTTTTAATGAGGGCTTTCTTTTAAAAATAGTGCAGAACACACGGCAGTTTGAGGCCATGATGGATGACCCCGGCAATTGTGCCACCAGCATTTCGCAGCGCAAAATTTTAACCTGCGAAGGTTTCATAGAATTTAACCGCTGGTACCACGTTGCCCTTGTTGCCGACAATAACAATATTGAATTTTATGTTGATGGCGTAAAGCAGTGTAAGTATTACCCTAATGATCCCAATGCAGTTGAACCCTCCTGTGGTTCCAATACACCATGCCCCTCGCCATCTAATTTTTCTTATTCAACCGGTTTTACACAAAACTACGATCCCACCACACCGGTTTACTTCGGCACGTCCGGATGGGCGCCCGGATGGGATGGCCTGTTTTACGGCGAAATGGATGAAGTGAGGATTTCAAATGTAAGGAGGTACAGCAGCAATTTTACACCGCAGCAATACCATAACAATGATGCCAGTACAGGAGCATTATATCATTTTGATGAAGGCGTTGGCCTTTCACTTGGTGATGTGAGCGGTAACAACAACAATGGCACATTGAGTTATTATACAGGTTTGCCAAACGGAAATGCCTCCGGCCCCACATGGGTGGGCAGCATCTTTCCCGTAAGGTGGCTTTCATTTACAGCCAAAGAGAAAAATAAAAAAGTTTATCTCAACTGGTCCACCGCCTCTGAAATGAACAATACCGGTTTTGAAGTGGAGCGGAGCAATGACGGGGTATCTTATAAAAAAATCGGATGGGTTACATCAAAAGGAAATTCAAACAATGTGCAGCAATACGAATTTACAGACGCTGCACCCGGCAAGGGCACCCGCTTTTACAGGCTTAAGCAAATTGATATTGATAACAAATATGAATACAGCTCAGTTAAATCAGTAAAAGCAGGCAATGGCGGGGTTGTTGCCATATACCCCAACCCGGTTAAGGATGAACTGAAAGTGCAATTAGACGAAGTAGAACCCGGAACGCAGATAACCATTACTGACCAGGTGGGCAGAACTGTTTTAACAAGAACAATTTCTGCACCCGGTATTTACAAGGTAAATGTGCAGGCGCTTGCAAGGGGGCTGTACATGCTGTCTGTTACAAACCGCCAGAAGCGGGTATTTGATACCAAAATCCTGAAAGAGTAATTAAAAAAATATATGGGTTAGTAAACGCGGCGGTGTAAACTGCCGCTTTTTTTATTCTAACCTGACTTTTGT
>JANRKT010000203.1:0-4992 GCA_033763355.1 Chitinophagaceae bacterium
CGCCAGGTTAGTTTAGCCGGCACATTCAATGGCTGGGAAAAAAATGAGTTTCAGCTGGAGCCGGTGAATGAAGAACTCTGGAAAGTTGAAATTCCCATACCGCCCAAAGGCAAATACCATTACAAGTTTTGCATTGACGACCAGATGTGGATGGAGGACATTGAAAATCCGCAGCGTGAACTGGACGGCACCAACGGATGGAACAGTGTATTAACTGTATAATTTCTTTCCCTGTTTTTTGGCTTTTATAAATTAAATGCGCTCACTTCGGTAAGCCCGCGGGGATATTCCATTGAATTTTTTAAATACTCGGTTAAAGTGAGAAAGGTTGTTAAAGCCCACATTGTAGCATACTCCTGAAACCGTCTCTTCATTTTCAATTAATAACCTGCATGCATGCTGGATGCGGATCTCGTTGAGAAAATTAATATACGTTTTACGTGTACGGGTTTTAAAATACTTGCAAAACGATTCAACGGTAAGATTGGCCACCTTTGCAACTTCATCAAGTGTAATGTGCCTGTGGCTTTCACTGAAAGTGTATTCCAGTATCCTGTTCAACCTGCTCCCATCCTGTGTTTTGATGCTCCTGTACAAATTATTACGCGACAACTGCTGCATTTCCTTTTTAGCTGAAAGCAGTTTCAGAATTTCAAGAAAGAAAATAATTTTCTCTATTCCTTCGCTGTTTATAATGGCTTCCAGCTTTCCGGCTATTATCATTTTTTTGTTTCCGGTAACCCTGAACCCTCCCGTGCTGTTCCGGATGAAAAACCTCAGTGCTTTTGTTTCAGGCAACTGCCAGAAATAACTGCCGAGGGTGGACTCATCAAAGAAAACAGAAACCGTATGCGCTGTCAGTTTCTTTTTAAAATAGGGTTCATCATTTCTGAATACATGCGGCTGGTTGGGCCCGATGACAAATACATCTCCCGGAACAAACCGGCCCACATAATCCCCCGCAATAAGGGTACCCTCACTTTTTTTTACAAGTGTAAGCTGTATCTCCGGGTGCTGGTGAAGGTGATTATAAAGATGCGGCATTTTATCTACCTGCACCCGAAAAGCCTCCTCTGTATTCTTGGGTATTTTAAACGGGATAATTTTCATTCATGCTAAATTAACCAGAATAAAATGGATAGTGTAAAAAAGAGGATAAAATAATACCAGTATTCCTTAATTACAGCAAAATAAATCCCCATTGCAGTGTATAGCTTTGCCGGAAATATACATTGTGGTATGAGTATTTCATGGAACGGTGTTTTTCCCGCACTTACAACAAAGTTTACTTCAGGCGATCAGCTGGATATTTCTTTATTTCATAAAAACCTTCAGGCCCAGTTAGACGCCGGTGTGGATGGCATTATACTCGGGGGCACATTAGGCGAAGCAAGTGTATTAACCAATGATGAAAAAGAAAGACTGGTAAAATTTGCAGTAGAAAAAACAGATGGTAAAATACCTGTTATATTAAACATTGCAGAGGGTTCAACACGTGAAGCGTTGCTGCAGGCAGAATATGCTGCAGCGTGGGGTGCACAAGGATTGATGATATTGCCGCCGATGCGATATAAAAGCGACCACAGGGAAACGGTAACTTATTTCAAAACTGTTGCAGATGCTACCGATCTTCCCATGATGATATACAACAACCCCATTGATTATAAAACAGAAGTTACACTGGATATGTTTGAAGAACTGACAGCATGTGAAAACATCCAGGCTGTAAAAGAATCTACAAGAGATGTAACAAATGTAACAAGGCTGATAAACCGTTTTGGCAACCGTATAAAAATATTATGTGGTGTTGATACCCTGGCAATGGAAGAACTGGTACTCGGCGCAGATGGATGGGTTGCCGGCCTGGTATGTGCTTTTCCCAAAGAAACAGTGGCCATTTACCGCCTTGTAAAAGAAGGCCGCTTACAGGAAGCTGCGGAAATTTACCGTTGGTTCATGCCTTTACTTGAACTGGATATACATCCCAAACTCGTTCAATACATCAAACTGGCAGAAGCCCAGGTTGGTTTAGGCTCTGAATTTGTACGTGCCCCAAGATTAACACTGGCGGGTGAAGAAAGGGAAAGAATTTTAAAAATCATCCGTGATGGTATTGCTGCACGCCCTGAAATACCCGATTATTCAGCAATTACCGTGTAAGGAACTGGCATGAGAAAACAAAGGGATGCCTTACTTCATTTGTACAGGCATCCCTCTTTACATTTGCAGGGCAGATATTTTACTCAAAAAAAAATACTCATGAAATTTCAGGATACAGCCCTCTCAGAAATTGACGTTTTATTGAAAAATGCCTGGCAGGCTTTTCACCAATACAGGAAACTCCCGTTAACAGGCCGTGCCGCTTTTATGCGGGCCATTGCCTTTGAACTGGAAGAATGTGGTGATGAATTAATTTTTACTGCTGCCAAAGAAACCAATCTTCCAGAAGCAAGGCTGAAAAACGAAAGGGCACGTACCATTTACCAGTTGGAAAATTATGCCCTTGCATGCGAAGAAGGCGCCTGGCTTGATGCAAGAATTGATACTGCAGTTCCTGATAAAACTCCGCCAAAACCGGATATCAGGAAAATGCTTGTGCCATTGGGACCTGTAGTAGTTTTCGGCGCCAGTAATTTCCCCTTCGCCTACTCTACAGCGGGAGGTGATACTGCCTGTGCTTTAGCAGCAGGATGCCCTGTAATTGTAAAAGCACATCCTGCACATGCAGAAACTTCAGAAATTGTTGCACAGGCTGTTTTACATGCAGCCGGTAAATGCAATATGCCCAAAGGCATTTTTGCACATGTGCATGGAGCCAGCTATGAGGTTGGCAAAGCGCTGGTAATGCACCAATATACCAAAGCTGTGGGCTTTACGGGATCTTATATTGGCGGAAAACAATTGTTTGACTGGGCCAACCTGCGTAAGGAACCCATTCCTGTTTTTGCAGAAATGGGCAGCATCAACCCTGTTTTCCTGCTACCAGAAAAATTAAAACAATCTGCAACTGATGTGGCAAAAATGTATGCCGGATCAATAACACTTGGCGTGGGCCAGTTTTGCACTAACCCCGGGTTAATTATTGGCATTGAAGGTGATGATTTGCAAAACTTCATTACTGTATTGGGTAACGAAATCAAACAGGTTGCTTCGGGAACAATGCTGCATCCCGGCATTGCAAAAGCTTATGCCGATAAAAAGAACCTGGCCTTATCACAAAAAGAAGTAACAACGATAGCAGTTTCTGCTACCGAACCGAAAGAAAACCAGGGGAACCCTGTTATAGCATCAGCCACAGGACAAGCGTTTCTGAATAACCCTGTATTGCACCAGGAAGTATTCGGGCCATATTCGCTGGTTATCCGCTGCAAAGACATAAATGAAATGATTGAAGTGGCAAAAAACCTGGAAGGCCAGCTTACTTCTACATTAATGGCAACAGAAACTGATGTCAGAAATAACGAAGCCCTTGCTGAAGCAGTAAAAAATATTTGCGGCAGGTTTATTTTAAATGGAGTGCCAACAGGGGTGGAGGTTTGTTTAAGCATGCATCACGGCGGACCGTTCCCTGCTACTACCGATTCCCGCTTTACATCAGTTGGGGCAGACGGGATCAAACGTTTTGCAAGGCCCGTTGCTTTTCAAAACTGGCCTGACAGTTTATTGCCCGATGAATTAAAGCATGATAACCCTTTGGGGATATGGAGGACTGTTAACAACAAGCTTACAAAGTAATTTGTGTAAGCCTTTTAAGTTCTTTGAAACCTATGATGCAAAAGCAGGGACTTTATCTTCTTTATAATGGTTATAAACAAACCATGCGCAAACAAATGTGGCGATGATAAAATATGCGATTAAAATATTGCTGGCGCCGGGAACATATTCTGATGCGCCAAACCAGTCGCCGGTATAATAAATAATAACAATGCCCGAAATATTCTTAATCGCCTCCCAGAATATTGACAATGGATTCCTGTCCATTAATTCGGTAAAGCTGTAAACGCTTAAAAAAATAAAACTGCCATAAATAAAAATTTCAGGTTTGCCGATGCCTGCAATATTTGCGAAGAAATAACTGATGAGCAACAACACCATCAGTATTTGCACCCATGACCATATTAAAAGGTTCTTTGAATATTTGGGGTCATACTTCTGAAAATGATAAACGTCGCTGATTTTGTGCACAGGGTATTTCTCTGCTACATCAGCAGGGCGCCATCCTGTTGGCATAAACCATATCCGGAATTTATCAGGCCAGTTGTTGGTACGCCATGCATCTTTCGCCAGCAGCCACAGGTGCTGAAAATTTATTTTGATGGGGTTCCATGTTGCCGCAGGACGGGTAATGCCATACACCGGTGGCACATCAGGAAGTTCTTCCTGGAAAGTGCCAAAGAGTTTGTCCCATATAATAAATATCTGCGAAAGGTTTTTATCCAGGTACTCTTTGTTGATAGCATGGTGTACACGGTGGTGCGAAGGCGTAACAATAATTTTTTCAAGAAAACCCATTTTATTAATATGCCTGGTGTGGTACCAGAACTGGGCAAATAAATGAAGGGGGGCAACTGTTGCAATTACTATTTCGGGTACACCTAAAATAGCAGCAGGCAATAATAAAAAAGTAAAGAATTGAAAAATGGAAGATATACTTTGCCGCAATGCACAGGCAAGATTAAATTCTTCGCTGCTGTGGTGAATAATGTGGCGGTTCCAGAAAATATTGATGTGGTGGCTCCAGCGGTGAACCCAGTATCCCTGAAAGTCAATAACAATAAAAGCCACAACATAAGTAAGCCATACAGCATTAATATGAAACAATGCCAGGTATTTAAGCATTACCGGATAAGTAAGGAGGCCAATACTGATGCCCAACACATCTTTGGTAACATTGGTAATGCCGGAACTGAGACTGGAGATCATATCCATGTTGCGGACGGTATCCATGCCCTTACGCCAGCCATACCATTTTTCAAAAAGAACAAGCGCCAG
>JANRKT010000204.1:0-11053 GCA_033763355.1 Chitinophagaceae bacterium
ACTCATCAATATATCTCTTCGTAATCGGCAAATAAGAATCAATCCTCCTGTCCCTTAAAAAAGGCCAGTGTGTGCGGTACCGGTCGGTTTTTTCTGTATCAATTTCATGTACAATCACTTCCTCCTTATTATGACTGGCCTGGTATAAAACAGTTCCGAAAGGATTGCTTACAAATGAACCGCCCCAGAATTTCATAGCGCCATTCTGCTCCAGCCCCACCCTGTTTACACTCACCACATGCACACCGTTAGCAACGGCATGGCTGCGCTGTATGGTTTGCCATGCATTGTATTGTTCAACATTTGTTGCTTCGTCCTGTGATGTGGCCCAGCCAATGGCAGTGGGATAAAATAAAATTTCGGCGCCCATCAGTGATGTAATCCTTGCCGCTTCGGGGTACCATTGGTCCCAGCAGATGAGTACGCCAAGCGTAACAAATTTTGTCTTAAAAACTTTATAACCCAAATCACCTGGGGTAAAATAAAATTTCTCATAATAAGCCGGGTCATCCGGTATGTGCATCTTGCGGTATTTGCCAAGATAAGTTCCGTCTGCATCAATTACTGCTGTGGTATTGTGATACAGGCCCTGTGTCCTTTTTTCAAACAAAGAAGCAATGATTACCACTCCCAGTTCAGCGGCAAGTTTACCCAATGTATCAGTTGAAGGGCCGGGTATGGGTTCGGCCAGTTTAAAATTATCGTGGTCTTCCACATCGCAGAAATAAAGTGATGTAAACAATTCCTGCAGGCAGATAACCTGTGCGCCCCCTGATGCCGCTTCTTTTATTTTGGTTATGGCCTTTTGAAGGTTAGCAGTTTTATCAGCCGTACAACTCATCTGCACCAAGCCAATTTTTATTTTTGACATGCCTTTTGATTTGAGGTGCAAAAATAGAGTTTTAATGAAGAAGTCGGGTGAGGGTGAAAGGTCAAAAAGTCAGAAAAGTCAAATGGGTCAGGAAAAATGGGAAGAAAAGAAATACACTTTATCTTAACACAGAAAATTTTTTATACAATATCTTACGGTTAATTTTATGAATTATGAAAATATACAAAGTTGAAAACGGGATTGTAATCAGCAACAATGAGAATTTATTTTTCAGCGCAAACGCCGACTGGGATGGATTTATTAACAGGGATAATTTACCTGAAATTCTTGCCGCTGAATTAAAAAGTATTAAGCCATTGACAGACCAGGAGTTTCAGCAAATGAAAATACTGGCGCCAATCGGGCAACAGGAAGTATGGGCAGCAGGAGTTACTTACCTGCGCAGCCGGGATGCAAGAATGGAAGAATCCAAAGCTGCAGGCGGGGGAAATTTTTATGATAAAGTATATGAAGCCGACCGGCCTGAATTGTTTTTTAAAGCAACAGCACACCGTGTTGCAGGAACAAATGATAATGTGAGGATAAGAAAAGACTCAAAATGGGATGTACCCGAACCGGAATTGACCCTTTTCATCACATCAACAGGAAAAATTACCGGCTATACCGTTGGCAACGATATGAGTTCACGGAGCATTGAAGGTGAGAACCCACTGTATTTGCCACAAGCCAAAACTTATGATAAGTCCGCCGCCATCGGCCCCTGCATTTATGTGCCCGGCAAACCATTGCCGCCCGAAACAAAAATAAGTTTAGAGATAAAGAGAAATGAGGTTATGATGTTCAGCAGCAGCATTGCCATCAGCCAGATCAAAAGAAAATTAGAAGAACTCGCTGCTTATTTATTCCGTGAATGCAGTTTCCCTTATGGTTGTTTTTTAATGACAGGCACAGGCATTGTGCCGCCCAATGATTTTACATTGCAAAGCGCTGATGAAATAAGCATAGCTATTGACGGGATTGGGGTATTGAGGAATGTGGTGGAATGACTCAGCTATTTTCCTGCTCCACAGAATATGTAAGTACAAAAGCACAAAAAACAAAGAGAGAAGCTTAGTGAGCTTAGTGTATTCGTGGGAAAAAACTCATGTCTCCACCTGCACCAGCGCATCAAGGTTACTTATACCAATTGCCTTTTCACTGATAAAGCCTTCTGCATACTTAACACCGATGCGTTTGCCCAGCATGCGGGCACGGGATACAACACTGTCTAAAAAATCAGGTGTGGAAATATAAGTCTGCGGTTCATTGTCATTATCATCTTTTCTGCCATTAAAAAATTGGGTGCTGTAGGCTTCAATGGCTTTCATACGCTGCAGAAATACATCGCTGATGTCAATGAGTATATCCGGTTCATGAAACCAGTCCTGCAGGTAATGCAACACATATTTCGGCCTCCATCTTTCCTGCTGCCGCCCGTTCTCATCTTCTGTTTCAATTTTTACCAGACCTGATAAAAAACAGGAGTCTGCAATCAAATGCCCTGCACGGCCATGATCGGGGTGGCGGTCATCCAACACATTGGCCAACACTATCTCGGGCTGGTATTTGCGTATGGCCTGTATCAGCTTCAACCGGTGTTCTTCATCGTTACTGAAAAAGCCATCCCTCATTTTCAGGTTTTCCCTTGTATGCACACCCATAATGCGTGCCGCTTCATCCGCTTCGGCATAACGGGTTTCAACAGTTCCCCTTGTGCCCAGTTCGCCCTGTGTAAGGTCAATCACTGCAACTTTTTTTCCTCTTTTAAGTTCGTTAATAATTGTTCCGGAACAACCCAGTTCCACATCATCGGGATGAACACCAATAGCGAGTATATCAACTTTCATGAGTCAACAGAATTACGAAGTATGAGGTATGAAACAAGAATTCGAAGAATGAAGATACGGGAAATAAAAAGCCCGAAAATTGCAGCCAATGGCAATTGCGCCCCTTCAGGGGATGGGGGTGGTATGCCCGTACATCCTCGCCACTTCCTGTACAATCTGTTCCATTTCGGCATCTTCGCCTGCAGGCTCATAATTCTGTTTTAAACTGCTGCCAAAAACCCAGGCAACCGTTTGCCAGAAACGGGCTGAGAACCCGCCCTTGTATTCTTTGATAATCTCGTAACAGGTATTGTGCGTTTCACGGTTGATGATCTTCATCAATACCTTTCCCTGGTAAACAGATAAATTGGTGAGCGGATCGGCAAATTCTTTTTTCAGTTCTTTCTCCCTCGTTTTAATGTATTCTTTCTTTTTCTTTTTGTCCTTTATTGTTGCAAGATGAAAATTGATTTCATTAAAAATATAGCTTGCTTTTTTGGCGTAGGGATAAGTTACATATACTGCATTGCGCAAACGGGTCCATTTGCGGTGGGCCTCCCGTTGCACGGCATTCATTTTACCGGTAACAATTACCCATTCCAGGTCACGGAAAGGAATGGTGTCGCCATCGTAAACTACTACAGGAACCGTTAATGTATCGTTGGGGCCAAACTTTGACTGGGCAAAAGAAGATGAATCAGTAAATATCCACAGTACGGATAAACAAACAACAGCTTTTATGAAAGATTTGTCTTGCATCGGTTGTACAAATTAATCAATCCCGGCCATATTTTTAATACCATACAGACAAAAAGGTCCCCCGGTATTACGTTATCATTTTCCTAAAGTTGCAGCAGTAAGTGCTACAGGCTGTTAGAACGTGAAGCGATATTGGCTTTTACCCGGCGGTACATGCTGAGGAGGAAGCCGGCCACCATTACGATGGTGCCGAGCCACAGGACATTGATCCAGGGAAACTGGTAAGCCTTTAGCGTTATGTAGCGCATCACGGCATCAGATTCCTTTATCCCAAGATCAATCCTGCCTCCCTGTACTTTATCAATGCGGAAGACAAGGTTCTGCGCCATTACAGTATCCACCTTCACAGAAGCCTGGTTGTTTTTTATAAAATAAGAAGGTTGTGCGGTAAACTGCCTGCCGTCTTTGGCATGAACCGTAAGTTCAGAAAGCCAAACACTGTCCACTACCGGCAAATCTTTGTTATCATTTTTATTGGCAGTGATAATGTTGTTTACAGTAATAAACCCGTTGGAATAAAAAACAGTGTCACCTTTCTTTACCCAATTGCTCCTGAAAGTGGAAGTGTCTTTGATGTTTTCAGGATTGAGCCAGGATGTGATGTAAACAAATACATCCCTGGCAACATAATGCCTTGAACCGGGGTTGGACGAGAGTTGAGTGCCACCATCGCCTTTAATAAGAAAAGCATTGGGATAAACATAAAATACTTCCTTTACTTCATTAGCAGATGTATCCCTTTGTTCAAAACGCAGCTTAAAATAAACCCTTTCATCTTTGTCAACTGTTGAATCACCTTCGTAGGTAACTGTATATTTGCCCATTGGCGTTGGCACAGCATGAATAAGGGTGACATTCTCCAGCGGGTTTTCATCTTTACCTTTTACATCTTTCAGGCCCGGTACGGCAATGCCTGTCTGGTTTAGAGAAAGAAGTTCTTTTTTTGAAGAAGAAATCAATATGCCCGCCAGCATCAAACCAAAACCCACATGACTGATTGATGCACCTGCGGCTTTCATGTTTCCCTTTAAAACGGAAAAAATATAAGCGCCATTTGCCAGTACGGTGTAAATTCCTGCAAACAATGCAAAGTGTATGGCGGCAAGATAACCGGCGCCATATTTATCGTAACTGATGTTTCCGAAAAACCCGGTTAATAAAGATGCAACCAAAGCAATTAAGGTGGGCCACATGATTTTACCCATCCAGTATTTACGTGGCGTGTCCTTGTATTTGAGGTATTGGGTAACAGCGGTAAGCAATCCAATAACAGCAGCCACCAGCACCATTACCCTGTTGTAAACATATTCTGTATCAGCCCCAAGGGCCCATTTGGTTCCAAGCAATTTATTAATGAAAGGGAGTGAGGTGAGAACAATAATATACAGCGAAGAAATAAAAAACAGCAGCGACCCCACAAACATCCAGAACTCCCTTGAGCTCATGCTTTCTTCCTTCTTAATAAAAGGTATGGCTTTGTTGTTTTTAAAATACAGCACAAGGGGGATCCCCGCAAAAGCCAGCATCATTACAATCAAATGCCAGTAAAGCGAATTGCCTTCGCCGGTAAAAGAATGTACAGATGTATCGCCTAATACCCCGGTGCGGGTTAAAAAAGTAGAATATAATACGAGCAGAAAAGAGAGCGGTATAAAAAAGAAGCTTGCCTTTAATGAATGCCCTGTGTGTTTGCTGATGAGCATGGTATGTATCCCTGCCACCATCACCAGCCAGGGAACCATTGAAGCATTCTCCACAGGGTCCCATGCCCAGTATCCGCCAAATGTAAGCGACTCATAAGCCCATGCTGCACCCATCATAATACCAAGCCCCAAAATACCACCACTGAACAATGCCCACGGCAATGCAGGCTTTACCCAGCCGCTGTAATCTTTTTTCCACAGGCCCGCAACAGCAAAAGAAAAAGGGATGAGGCATGAAGCAAAACCCAAAAACAACACAGGCGGGTGGATCACCATCCAGTAGTTCTGCAATAATTTATTTAAACCATTGCCATCGGTAATGTATTTAAAAAGATACTGCGGGTCGCCAAAGACAGGTGCATCAGGAAATTCATTCCGCATCAGAACAAAGGGGCTTGTCCCGAGCTTTACATCAAAAAAATAAATACCCGCTATGTAAGTTGCCAGAAAAACCTGTGCCAGGCTTATCATTGCCATAACCGGCGCTTCCCATTCACGTGCACTGCGGATTACAAAAAGCCCCAGCACACAATGCCAAAAACTCCACAGCATAAAACTTCCCTCCTGCCCTTCCCAGAAACAGCTCAGCAGGTATTTCATGTCAAGGCTGCGGTTGGAGTGCTGGTGTGCGTATTTGTATTCGAAGTAATGGTTATAGATGATCAGGTAAAGTGTAGCAAATATGGCGAGCACGGAAAACACTTCGAGGATAAAAGCTGTGCGGGCCATTTTCTTCCAGCTCAGCGATTCGCTTTCAATTTTTACCTGTGCAGATTTAAAGTAAGCAAGCGTTGCAACAAGTGAAGCAACAAAAGAAAGGATTGCAAAAAAATGGCCTATCTGCCCGATAAGCAAATGTTCGCCTTCATACCGCATGTGGTGCTGTTGTCATTGAATGATCAATACTTTTTTTCCTCTGCAGCGGTAGTGGCACCGCTTTCATCTAACTTTTTCAATTGCTGATTGGGGTCGTCTTTATATTTTGATGGGCATTTCAGCAAAATTTCTTTACATTCAAACACATCTCCCTGCATTTTTCCTTTTAGCACAATGCGTTCGCTGTGTTCAAACTCCTGGGGTTTTGAATTGCGATAAACCACTTTGGCCTGCCCGCCAAGGGAATCAACAGCATAAAAAACAAGGTGGTTGGGGTCTTTAATGGGGTCGTATTCAACCGGTTTGGTTTTATCCAGTTTGGCAATAACATGTACAAATTTTCCCTGTTTGCTGCGGGCAGATTCAATGGAATCATAAGTGGTTAGATCCTGCATCATGGTAAACAATACAGCAATCGCTGCTGCAATGGCTACCAGCATTATAATATGTATTTTCTTCATATCTGGTTAAGGTTCTCTGTGCGGCACAAAGTTAGGTCAAAATGCGTTTTGATGATTAAATGTTGAAGAGTAAATGAGCAGTGGTCTGGTACAAATTAGGGTTACAGGTGAGGAGGTATTACGGATCTTTGTTTAACCAATAATTTTTGCAGCTTTGTTAAACTGCTATAACTTGCAACACTTTTGATGGACCCGGATAACCTCAACGATAGCCTGCATTAACCGCAACAAAGCTTATGGCTGACCTTTCACTATTTGATCACAACGGAGTAAGTAACCCCAACAACAACGTCTTTGGATTGCCTTTTACAGAAGACGATGCCAGCCTGATTCTTTTACCCGTTCCCTGGGAAGTTACCGTAAGTTATGGCGCCGGCACAGCCCGTGCCCCAGAACATATTGCTAAAGCCAGCCTGCAGGTTGACCTTTTTGATGCCGATATGCCTGAAGCATGGAGAAAAGGGTTTTTTATGCAGGAACTTGATAAAAAAATTTTGCTGAAAAGCGATTACCTGCGCAAGGAAGCTGAGCTGTATATAAATTACATTTCCCAGGGCGAAATTGTTGGCAACAACAAGTTCATGACCAAAACCCTGAAGGAAGTAAATGAAGGCAGCGAGTTGCTGAATGCATGGGTTTACACACAAACTGCCGAATTGCTCTCAAAGGACAAATTAGTTGGCCTTGTTGGCGGCGACCACAGCATACCTTTCGGGTTTTTAAAAGCCCTGGCGGATAAACATGGTGATTTCGGCATATTGCAGATAGATGCACACTGCGACCTGCGCCAGGCTTATGAAGGTTTTGTTTATTCCCACGCATCCATTATGTACAATGTATTGCAGCAGATACCACAGGTAAAAAAACTGGTGCAGGTAGGCGTAAGGGATTACAGCCAGAGCGAATGGCAATACATTTGCGGCAGCAACCAGCGTGTAATTACATGGTTTGACAAGAATATACGTGAGATGGAATTTGAAGGGAAACCATGGAGACAGATTGCAGATGAAATAGCAAACCAGTTGCCCGAAAAAGTTTACATCAGCTTTGATATTGACGGACTTGACCCGAAACTCTGCCCCCATACCGGCACACCTGTGCAGGGTGGCCTTGAAACCGAACAGGTGTTTTATCTTTTTAAAAAGATATTCGGGAAGGGCCGCAAACTCATCGGTTTCGATTTGAACGAAGTGGGTACCAGCAACAGCGAATGGGATGAGAACGTGGGGGCACGTGTATTGTTCAAGTTATGTAACCTGCTGGTGAGCCACAACAGTTGAACACATGAAATCTTCAGGAGAAAAATTTCCTTACCTGGTCATCCTTAAAAATAACAATACCCGTTACATCAACATATTAGGGGCTTTATTAAGCATTGCATCATCGTTGTTGTTTCTGAAAGAGCTTTTTATTACCGGGAGCATCAATAAGATTTTTCTGCTGGGCGTCATTTTTATCGTTGTACTTATTATACTCAACGTTATACAGGAAAGAAAAGGTAAAAAAGCGTATTACAGCAAAGCGCTTTTAATTGCCGCACTCGTCTGGCTTAAGATGCCCTATCAGCAATGGCTCTTTCTTGTATTTATTTTACTTGCGTTGCTGGAAAGGTTTGCAAAGGCATCCCCTGAAATTGGTTTTTCAGATAACAGGATTGTATTCAATTCACTTTTTAAGAAACAATTCCGCTGGGCGGATTTTACAAATATTATTCTTAAAGATGGCCTGCTTACCATGGACTTTGCCAATAATAAACTATTACAACGGGAAGTAGAAGATGATGAAGACGAAGATGATGCCACCGAAGAGGAATTTAATCTTTACTGCAGCCGTATGCTTCAAAAAGCTTCTGTTTAACATGGCAGCTTTCCGGGAGCTGTAACGGTTGCAGCCGGTGTTAGAAACACCCCCCCTGGAAAGTTCCGGTATAAAAAAACTTTAGTAAATTCATAAAGAAGTTTATGGAATATTTCTGTCAGGGCATCACAGCGTAAAATCACTGCTTTATGAGTCCCCTTTCTGTCGGTATCGTTCACCCGGCATTTCAAAACCTGAAAAAAGCCGGAAGGTTTTTACATCTTATTGCTGCTGTTCTCATCATTACCAATGCCCTTACTTACCTGCGGCAACCCGATGCCAGTAAAATATTTTTCTGGTGCCAGGTTATTGTGGCAGCGGATATTTTCATACTTGTATTTGCAGGGCGGGAAATGCTTTCAGAATCACCCCGCTTCAATTTGTTCTTCAGGCTTGCAGAAGCTATTGCATTTGTAACAGTGGGTATATTACTGCTGATGAAAGGCGAATGGGTTACTGGGAGTATTCAACTCATTATTGCAGCGGGTTATTTTTATCTTTTTCATTGCGAAAGGAAGAGTTTTTATGCTGAACGTATTGCTATCCAGCACCTCGGTGTAGTGCTTCCGGGTTTTCCTTCTGACAAACTGGTTTACTGGATACATATCAGGAAATTTCATGCAGATTACCATGGGGTGCAGATTGAAACCGACCGGGATGAAAAATTCACTTTCAACTTCAAACAAAATCTTCAGCCAGAAGAACTGGAAGAAATACACGAATTTTGCAGGCATTATTTAAAATAGTTACATGTTACAGCTAACATGTTTCCTGAAAAAATATGCCTGTGTTAACACAATCTCCTTACATTTTATATTCTGACGGGAAGGGAAATATTTTTGAAGACACGTCATTGTATGCCACCGGCCGCAGCGGATGGGATGCCATGCCTGTGCCAACCGGAGACTGGATAGTATTACCAGAGGGCGGTTCATTATACGAATTGCCGGGCCGAAGGGGAATAGGCATTGATGTAAAAACCGGTGAGATGAGGTTGTGTGAAAAAGGCTGGGCTATAGCCGCTTTTATACCTCCTGCACATACCGGGCTTTACCTCGCAGCTTATGAATCAGCAGCAGATGCCCCTACCCTTCCCCTTTTTTGTTACACAGCGGCAGCATGGTATAACAACCAATTTTATGTTCCAGCTTTGCGCATTGAAAAAGACATCAGGCAGGAATGCAGCGGGTACGATAAAAAGAAAATTGATACGGGCACATCGCAATTACTCAAAGCTTACCCGCACAACCGCCTCGTAAAACATTTAATGGAGAATTGCTGCCAGACCTACAATTGTCCTGCTGCAAGAAATTTTTCTCTTGGCAGGTGGGAATGCCCTGTGCCTGTATCGCCTGCCTGCAATGCCAATTGCATTGGCTGCATTTCTTTTCAGCCGCAGGAAGAAAGCATACCTTCCACGCAAGACCGCTTGACATTTAAACCCACTGCAGAAGAAATTGTTGAGTTTACTGTTCCGCATTTACAAACTGCGCCGTATCCCGTTATAAGTTTTGGCCAGGGTTGCGAAGGCGAACCTTTGCTGATGTGGGAAACCATCCGTGATGCTATTGTTGAAATAAGAAAACATACTGGCAAGGGCAGCATTAACATCAATACCAATGGCTCAAAACCTGATGCAGTGAAAGCATTGTGTGATGCAGGCTTAAACTCCATACGTGTAAGTACCAACTCAGCAAGAAAACATGTTTATGAAGCGTATTACCGTCCCAACAATTATGTGTTTGAAGATATTGTGGAAAGCTTAAAACTGGTACGCAGTTATGACGGATGGGCCAGCATCAATTACTTTGTTTTTCCCGGCATGACAGACAGTATTGAAGAATATGAGGCGCTGAGAAAACTGATAAAGGAAACTGATTTGACCATGATACAGTGGCGCAATTTTAATATTGATCCTGATTGGTACATGGGGAGGATTGGCGTAACAGATACCGGCGAATTTATGGGGGTAAAACAATTGATGGATTTGATCCACGAAGAATTTCCCCGGGTGAAGTTTGGTTACTTTAACCCGCCAATGGAAAGGATAAAAGGGGATTATGAGAGGGATTTTGCGAATGTCATTTCATTATAAGTTTTTATGTATTTGCGATTCATTGGAACGGAAATAGATGAGCGAACCGGACGGCATAAAGGAATATTTACTTTAGCATACGACCTGCGTGACAGTAACGAACTTTTGTTATACGAAGAAAATTTAAAAAACTTAATCAGATACTTTGACAATAATCTCCCCAAACCAACCCGGTTCTCAAAAAATAAGAACAGCTCTCACAAGAATACAATAAGCACAGCTTGGTTTAAAGACTCAGCAGTTATGATTATGAGTAAAGTTTGGGAATTAAAAAATTTTCTCGAAAGACACGATGTAATTGTAGAAGTGTTACAATCCGAAAAGCCTGGATACATAATTTACGAAGATGACTATCAAATTGTAGTTGACCCCTTCTAAGTATCTACGCCACCTTCATCTCTTCCAGTTCCGGCATTTCAGCAGAAAATTTAACGGGTACTATTTTATTTAATAACTTTTCCAGAAGGCCAACAAAAGGAATCATTGCAATTACCCCTAACGTATTAAACAGCATGTGGGCATTAGCAATCTTACGGGCCACATCTGCATTGCCCGATACCCATAACACCAGTTGGGTAAACCAGCCCAGCAGCAGCAAGCCAAGA
>JANRKT010000205.1:0-18167 GCA_033763355.1 Chitinophagaceae bacterium
AGGAAGTTTGTATTGTCTTCATCAAGGTGAAAATAAGTGATGAATTCGCCTTCGCCGCTGTTAGATGGTTTTATTGAAGTGATGTTATTTGAAGAAAACAGTTGTACACGGTAGAGTTGCCCGAGCTGGGCTGTTCCAAAAAGAAATTGCTGGTTACTGCCGTTCTTTTTAGTCATACCCACCTGCCCGCCATCTCCTCCAATCAGTATAAAATGGTCGTTGCTGTCGGGAAGGATACTGCCCAAGAAACCTGTCAGGTCCCTCAATGTTGTGGAATTATCCTGCGCCCCTCCAAAGTAATTTCTTGAACCTGTTGTGGGGTCAATGCCTACATGATAATATTGTATGGTTTGATACTGGCCGTCCAGAAGGTTCCATACAGGAGATGAAGCAGTGATATTATTGCATACTTCAAGACCGCCGTCACTTGCGGTAATTAAACGATTGGCATTTGAGGGATCAAAAGCCAGCAGGTGATAATCTACATGGCTGTTTCTTCCCGGATCAGTAAAAGTGGTAGAGGTTTGGCCTCCTGCAAAAAGAACATTGTTCTGCGTGTTAAACCCGTCGGTTGAACGGAAGAGGCTTACTCCTCCTATCACAATGGTATTTGGGATATTGGGATGAACCGCAATGCTCATATCATAACCGCCCTGTATTTTAAAAAAAGTATTGGTGCTGCCATTGCGTTTGGCAATGAGGTTTGCAGAAAGGTTGCTCCATACAAATGCAGGGTTTGTCATATCACACCTGAAAAGATCGGCTTCGGCTTCTGTTGTTGATTCGCTTTGCGTATTGTCATACATTACATATAAAATGTTCTGGTTTGAAGGTGCAAGGGCCAATATGCCTCTTCCCCAACCGGCTGTAAAATCACCCGAAACAGTAGTATTATTATATGCCCTCCATGCAGGAATTGAATCTGCCTGTCCCTGAACACCGCCTGCAATCCTTGTCCATGTGGCCGTATCACCTGTTGATGACATCCAAACACCCGCCAATCCCCTGTCAGGATTTCGGCCACTTATGAATGCATATAATTTTGACCCAGCCTTGTTGATGATAATATCAGATATCCCTGCCAAAGCAGTTGAAGCGGTAGTGCTTCCCAACACAGTTGACCATGAAGAACCGGCATTGGTTGACCTGATGATGCGGCGGTGAGCAGCTGCATAAACATGACCATTAACCGGGTTTACTGCAAGGTTATAAACAAAATCAAAAGGGTTGTCAAAACCAAATGGGTCGCCGTTTGTGGTAGAAGTGAGTATCGTCCATGTAAGGCCGTTATCAGTAGATTTAAAAATCCCATTGCCATAAACAAATGCATTGGGATAAGCAGCAGACGAACCAACGGCTTCTCCTGTTCCTGCATACCATGTATCCTGAAAACCGGGCCGGGGATCCTGTGCAAAACAGCTTACTGCCCTTATTTCATTTACCGGATGTACAAATACCCAGGTTTGCCCTCCGTCAGTGCTCCTGAAGATACCGCCGTTAACACCACCTGCAAGCATCACCCTGTTGCTGGTTCCATTGTAGCGCACATCAAAAGCAAGGGACCTGGTACGGCCGCCATTTTGACTCGGACCAACGGGTATATAGGTATTGGCTACAGAAGGGCCCTGCAGGTTTTCGTTTTTAAAGGGAACAGTTTTTACCCATTCAAGTTCCTGCTGCCTTATGCCTTCCGGTATTATGCCTGTTTTGGGGTTGCGGAGAAGTTTCCATTCATATTCCGCCCTCCTTTTTCCGCCTTCTTCCTGCTCAGGTTGGCCTGTATCAATAAGGAAACTTTTTTTTGAGAAAGACGGTTTGCGGGAAAGATGCAATGTGCTGATACCTGCTATACATAAAAGTATAAGCAGAACAGGATAGTGTTTTCTGTTGATCATGGATGTTGAAATGCTTATTTGGTAAGGCAAGGAAAATAAAAAAACAGGTATTGCGAAAAAGAAACCGGCCATTCTTCTATCCCCCGATACCTCATTCTTTTAAAATGCTGCCCTGTTACCTGTTAATACGCAAAATAATATTATTAAGTTTTTCCCCCGTGATGATGAAATTGTTTTACGCTTTCATGCAAAACGGGGAAAATGATATAAACAATCTGCTGATATGTTTCGTCAGGTGGTTACCTCACCACCAGTTTCTTTGTGTAATTGATGTTGTTGTGGTTTACTTTAAGCAGGTAGATACCAGGGGCCAGCCTGCCATCCAATTCTATCTGCTTATTGAATTTTCCGATGAAACCGGGATAAGTTTCCCTGTGCAATTCCTGCCCCAGCATATTCGTAATGTTAATGGTAAGGGTTGCTTTTTTATTTATATTAAACTCCATAAAGAATTTACCGTTGCTGGGATTGGGGAGCACCTTAAGGCCGATTTGTGCGGGGTCAACATTGGGAACAGCAGTGACAGTAATGTTCAGCTCATTGGATGATAATGAACAGCCGGTGGCAGTTGTTACTGTTGTTTTGTATGTGCCTGTTTGTGTGGCCACATGGGTTTGGCCTGTAGCGCCTGCAATTTCAATACCGTTCAGCAACCATTGGTTTCCGGCTGCACTGCTGCTGGTTAATGTTGTGCCCGCAGCGGTGATTGATGGCGCAGTGGCAGTAGTAGCCACAACAGTGGTTCTGGCGCTGGGACATTTGCCAAGGCGTATGCCCACATCATAAAAGAAATAATAGAACCGCTGGAAAAAGTTAGGGTCAGTTGCACTGGTGGCGCTGTTGCCTGTAAAAGAGATTACACCCGGTATGCTTGCCGGATATGGATTTGCAGCGATGTTGTTATTCCGGAATATGGTTGCCCCGTCTTCGCAAATGGTAATTATTGCGTGGTTCCCCGCAGTTGGAACGGGCAGGTTCAGCAGGAAAACTGCTCCGCTGTCTGCCGGGTCATTTCCTGTTTGTGCACCTGGTTGGGGTGTCGGGTCTGTTGCGTATGCATTGATGAATGTACTTGATATCGGGATATAAGAAAAAGAACCATCGGGGTTTACCTCAACAATATCGGCAACAATAAAAGTTATCTTTCCGGGGTTGCCGATATATAACCTGGCTGTTTCAATAACCAGCGGTTGTGTATTGGTAAAGTTCATGTAGTTTCCTGCAAAAGCATTATAACCGCCTTCGGTAAAGGCAAGTTTATTTACAGGCCCAAGTTTAGCGTTCAAATCATTTTTACCAACATAATAGGTTTTATCTGCCTTAATAACGGCAGTAGAAGTACTGGTGCCTGCAGCAATAGGTTTAATTGCATTGGCGGAATCGTACCATAAAAATACATCGCCTGATGTAGCGGTTGCCCTCAGCAAAACACTGTTGCCACATATTTCAGCAAGTCCCGACGGGGCTGTTTCTGCATTGCCGATAACAGCGTCAGCGCTCAACTGGTTATTGGCTGTATTCTGGTCGCCGGTTAGGTTAACCTGTGCAGTTATGTTATAAGTTGTGCCTGCCAGTGAAGCAAACGGTGTTTGAAACGTATATAACACTTCTTCGTAACCACGGATGCTGTCTTTAAATACTGCATTTAATGTGGCAATGGTAGTGGCCCCGGATTTTACAGTTGCGCTAACAGGCACGTTTACTTTACCTGCAGCCCCGAAGTTTTTAATTACCACCGAAACATACTGCTTGGCATAGGCGCAGTTTGTGGCTTCGGGCGTCACCACTTCTGATACGCCCAGGTCGTTTGAGGGGGCCACAACCTGTATCCTGTAATCCTGTGTTTCTCCCCTTGTGTATGTGCCGCAGGGTGTAACAATTGCAGAGTCATTTGTTTCCTGTAAAACAATTCGGAGTATAGCATAATTGCCGGTAGTCAGCCCCGGTGGTATAGTTGCATTGGTTGTAAAGGTTCCATTACCATTAATCAATCCGCTCGGTGCAATTTTTTCTCCTGCATCTGTAAAATCGCCATCATTGTTAAAATCAATAAAAGCCTTTACCACTCTGGTGACATTTGTAGCATCGCAACTGCCTGTTTTTACAAAAAGCGGAACAGTTGAATTGGTTTCTATGTTTGCTGTGAAACTTTTGTAGTCGGTATAAACAGTACAGCCCGCAGGGTTTGCTTTTTGAAGCGAACCAAAGGAAACACTGTCTATCCTTGCACCGGCATTACTGGTTGCCGAAGATGCACAATAAGCCTGCCCGCCAACGCCGCTAACAATAAGCGAATAAGCCTGTGATCCCCTTTGTAAAACACTTTTGTGGGTTACTTCAATGGTGTATGTTTCTCCGGGCACGGCATCCGGCACTTCAATTTTTTCAACGTTGTCAGTTATGTTATCTCCTTTTGTGGCAGGGTTAGCAGGTCCTGCAGGGTCTAACCTCCATGGCAGGTAAGTGGTGGTTCCTTTTTTAACCCGTAAATCCAAATCGTGAACCAGTTTTTTTGCAGGATTATTGAGTATGCTCACTGTTTCAACAGCCCCTTTCGGATCGGTCCAGCAAATGGTAACCACAAGGGGGCCTTTGCCGGATGCAACTACCGGAATGGAGTACGTTGCACTGTTGTTTAAAACGTTTTCCTGTATAAGCTGGTCTGTATTGTTAGATGTAATTACCGATGCTGCTTTTACCATATTAATCAGGCCCCAGCCGAATTGATAATCCGGGCCGGGTGCACCACCGGATTCATCTGCTGTGTGAATAATGATCCCCTTTAATGTTGCAGACCTCAGGAATGCACCGGCATGTAATTTTGAATAATGCTCCTGCAATAAAAAAACAGAACCTGCGGCTGCAGGCGAAGCCATGGAAGTACCACTCTGGAAAGCGTAAGAATTGTCAGATGCATCAACAGATGATAATACTTCGACACCGTTTGTTACTACATCGGGCTTAATGCGGCCGTCATCAGTAGGTCCCCAACTGCTGAAAGAGGTCATTTGCACATCTTCGGCCCTGCTGTAACCGGAAGGAATAGGAAATACAGCCCCTACAGTAAGTATATTTTTTGAATTAGCATAAGTTGAAAGGGTTTCATACGAATCATTGCTGCTTATACCTGCCGGTCTTTGTCCAGAACTAACCATTTGCCCGCTTTCGTTAAACCGCCAATAATCTTCACCCACATCAGGGCCTGTTTCACCCCTGTTGTTCCCCGCGGCTTTTACTATTAAATAATGGGGTGCGAGGTATGCAATAGAGTCCCACATCTGGGCTTCGTTGGAGTAGTAACCAAATTTATAATCCTCAGTAGTATTTGCCTGTCCCCAGAATTCCCACCTGTTCTGGTCTTCATTAAACTGCCATCCTGCAAGTGCGCCGTAAGAATGGTTTGATACAAGAAGAGAATCTGATTCATTAAGCATTTCAGAAAGATGGCTGTTGAAATCATAAGCAAGCACTTGCTGTATTCCAAATGCCATTCCTTTTGCTGCGGGGTTTATTCCTGTTGAGGCAAGTATGCCGCCTACGTGGGTGCTGTGGTCTGATGTGGCAGCGGGGTTATCGCGTTGCGCAATCCTGCCGTTCAGTTCAACATGTGTTCCCCTTATCCTGCCGCCATCCCATATTCCAAGTCGCCCTTTCAGGTTAGCCCCTGAACCGCTTAGATTAAGGCCGGTACTTCCGCCTGCCCACAGTTGATTGGTGCGTATAGTAGCTGCAGAACGAATGGTGCTGATGGTGGCTACATAAAGCGGGTAACCCATGGGGTCGGTTCCGGAAAGAACAGCTATCCTGCCATTCTTCCCCTTTATGGTCATGGGCCATTTTTTTTCTTCAACAAGTTTCATCAGTTGCTGAAAATCGGTCTTTTCTTTTTGTGCCTGGATGACAGCAGCATTTTTTAGTATATCCGATCTGGTAATGGTTTGTGCAATCAGGCTTCCGCCTGCATCTGTAAGACATACCAGCAGCACTACTATTGGTGTTCTGAGATTAAACATGTTAATTATTTGAGTACAGTTAAAAAACGGTTATTTAAAATATAAAGTTGCCGAAAGAAATATAAATTTAACTATAAAGTGCTGACAGAAATGAAAAAAAATATCCTTCCCATCGCCTGTTTTTTCCTGTTTATAACACTGAGTTCATTTACATTCTGTAAACGGCAGGGCATCCGTGGACATGTGTACCTTATAAAAGGAAACCAGATGCCATCCCCGGACAGGAAGCCATCAGCCCCCCGCGGTTTAAAAACAACTGTTTATGTTTATGAGCTCACAAGCCTGGGCCAGGTTAAACAGGTGCAGGGTACTTCTTTTTATGAATCTGTAGGGACTAAGCTGATAAAAGAAGTGATGCCTGATGAAAACGGTTATTTTAAAATAAGGCTTAACCCCGGACAATATTCACTTTTTATTAAGAAAGACAATCTTTTTTACGCCAACCTGTTTGATGATAAAAACAACATCTGCCCCGTAAAAGTTGAAAAAGGAGGTTTTACAGAGATAGATATACGGGCAGATTATGATGCTGTTTACTGATTTTTAGCTTGTGCAAATACAGTCATATCACTTTTGACCTGCTTCAGGTTTACAGCGTATATTTGCACTCCGGTAAAAAGTAACGGGAGAGGAAAAACGGCGAATGAATCTGCAGGTGTTGCTGGACAGGTATCTGAATGACCCCCGCACTTTACAGGTAGCGGAAAGGATTGTATTGCCTTCCCCGCAAAAAATTTTCCTTAAAAACCTGCATGGCAGCTCTCCCCAATTTGTTTTTGCGGCTGTTTACAGGCATGAGCATGCTGCTCATTTAAACCACCTCATCATCCTCAATGATGCTGAAGAGGCCGCTTACTTTCATAATACCATAGAAAACCTTACACAGGCCATTGACCTTTTTTATTTTCCGTCATCTTTTAAAAACAGGAAAAACTTCAGCCTGCTCAACAGCAGCCATGTAATGCTGCGTACAGAAACATTAACGAGGTTAAGTGCGGGAGGGAATAAAAAGATTATTGTTACTTATCCTGAAGCCCTTTTTGAAAAGGTAGTATTGCCCAAAACACTTTCGGCAAACATGATCCTGATTAAAGCGGGGGATACGCTGAATGTTGATGAGGTGCTTTCAAAATTTGTGGACTATGGTTTTGAACGTGCCGATTTTGTTTACGAACCCGGCCAGTTTGCAGTAAGGGGAGGGATACTGGATATTTATTCTTTCGGTAATGAAAAACCATACCGTATTGAATTGTTTGGTAACGATGTGGATTCGATAAGGATATTTGACCCGGAAACACAATTGAGCGAAAGAAAACTGCTGCAGGTAACCATTATCCCTAATGTAGAAACGCAGTTTGAAGAAGAAGATAAAATATCACTGCCTGAATACCTGCCGGCAAATACCATTGTGTGGATGAAGGACTGGGATGTGATAAAAGAAGCTTTGCTTACTGAAGAGGAAGATATGGAGTTGTTCCTGCAGCGCCCCGAGCATTCTGCACACGATGAAGCGCAACAGCAAAAAAAGGAAATAAGGGAAGATGATTTTGTAAAAGCCTCGCAAATAGAAGAGCAGTTAAGACAAAGGCATATTATTGAATTCGGATATACTTCTCAGTTTAACGACGGAAAGGATGAAGATGCCCGTGTCCGTGATCTATCGTCAGTTATCCCTTATTCAACCAAAGAACAACCTGCATTTAACAGGCAGTTTGACCTTTTAATTAAAGATTTAAAAAGCCACGAGAAGAAACAATTTCAGATATATCTATTTGCAGAAAACCCAAAGCAGCTTGAAAGGCTTCACAGCATCTTTGCTGAACTGCCTGCAGGCCCCGGCGGAAAAAACGAGATTCATTTCACTCCCGTGCCCATCGCCATTCACGAAGGGTTTATTGATGAAGACCTGAAACTGGTCTGCTATACCGACCACCAGGTATTTCAGCGTTACCACAAATACAAGGTAAAGCAGGCTTATAATAAAAGCAAAGCTTTAACGCTGCGTGCACTGAGGGAACTGCAACCGGGGGATTATGTGGTGCATATTGACCATGGGGTGGGGGTGTACAGTGGTTTGCAAAAAATTGAATCAAACGGCAGATTGCAGGAAGCGGTAAGGATTATTTATAAAGACAATGACATACTCTATGTCAACATCAACTCGCTGCATAAAATTTCAAAATATACCGGTAAAGAAGGGAGCGTACCCAAAGTAAATAAAATAGGCAGCGATGCATGGGCAAGGTTAAAAGAAAGGACTAAAACCAAAGTAAAGGAAATTGCTTTTGACCTTATTAAACTCTATGCGCAACGCAAGGCACAGCCTGGTTTTGCACACAGTGCGGATAACTACATGCAGACAGAACTGGAAGCTTCATTTATTTTTGAAGATACCCCCGATCAAAGTAAAGTAACAGCAGATGTAAAAAAAGATATGGAGAACCCTCATCCCATGGACCGTTTGGTTTGCGGAGATGTGGGCTTCGGCAAAACGGAAATCGGCATACGTGCCGCTTTTAAAACCTGTCTTGACGGGAGGCAGGCTGCCATTCTTGTCCCTACCACCATTCTCGCTTTTCAGCATTATAAAACTTTCAGTGACAGGCTTAAGGATTTTCCGGTTACCATTGATTATGTGAACCGCTTTAAATCTTCAAAAGAAAAAAAGGAAACGCTGAAAAAACTTGCCGAAGGTAAAATTGATATCATTATCGGTACCCATGCTTTAATCGGTAAAGAAGTTCAGTTTAAAGATCTTGGTTTATTAATAATTGATGAAGAACAAAAATTCGGCGTGGGGCACAAAGAAAAAATAAAAACACTTAAAACCACTGTGGATTGCCTTACGCTTACTGCAACGCCCATACCAAGAACACTGCAGTTCAGTTTAATGGGGGCAAGGGATTTAAGCATCATCAATACGCCGCCGCCCAACCGCCAGCCCATTCAAACAGAGCTGCAGGTCTATCATGAAGATGCCATCCGTGATGCCATTTATTTTGAAACCGAAAGGGGCGGGCAGGTTTTTTTCATACACAACCGGGTACAGGGCTTGCCGGAGATGGCCGCAATTATACAGGGATTATGCCCTGATCTTAGTATCGGCTTTGCACACGGCCAGCTGGAAGGCCATGAACTGGAAGAACGCATCCTTGCTTTTATTGATAAAAAATACGATGTACTGGTATGCACCAATATTGTGGAAAGCGGTGTTGACATTCCTAATGTAAACACCATTATTGTAAACAATGCACACCAGTTTGGCCTGAGCGACCTGCACCAATTGAGGGGCCGGGTAGGGCGCAGCAATAAAAAAGCATTCTGCTATTTGTTGTCCCCGCCATTAAGCACATTGCCTTCAGACAGCCGTAAACGTTTACAAACATTGGAGCAGCACAGCGAACTGGGCAGCGGTTTCCAGATTGCCATGCGGGACCTTGACATACGTGGCGCAGGAAATTTACTGGGCGGGGAACAAAGCGGATTTATGGTGGAGATTGGTTTTGAAATGTACCAGAAAGTGCTGGATGAAGCGATACGTGAACTGAAGCGTACATCCTTCCGTGAATTGTTTAAAGATGAAATTTCAAAACAGGATGATTATGTGCAGGACTGTACCATTGATACCGACCTTGAAATTTTAATTCCCGATGCTTATGTTGAAAGTATCACAGAAAGGCTTTCTCTTTATACAAGGTTAGACAACTGCAAGGATGAAAAGGAACTGAAGGAATTTCATACAGAATTAGCTGACCGTTTTGGCGCTGTTCCGCCACAGGTGGAGGATTTGTTCAGGACAGTACGTTGCAGAAGGGTTGCTGTTGAATTAGGTTTTGAAAGAATGGTTTTGAAAAATGAAACATTACGCTGTTATTTTGTCAACAACCCTGACTCCCCTTATTTTGAATCGCCGGTTTTTAACGGCATCCTTCAGTTTATACAAACACATACCAATAAAGCCAAACTGAAACAGGCAGGTAAAAATTTTATGCTGATTGTTGAAGATATGGAAAGCATGGAGCAACTGCTGCAGTTTTTGCAAAAAATGAACAGGGCTGTGCAGGAATATGCTGCTGTAAAAACAACTGCCTGATTTTTTTTCTGGAAGATTACTCAATAAAAAACAAACAAAACTTTAGTAACTGGTTTATCACGGCCCTTCATAAAAACTGTTCTGAAACCGTATTTGCAGTATGTGAGAATATGAGAATAAACCTATTCTTCTGAAAGAACGGCTTTTTTCTGTAAGGGAAGAATTTTGGAAGTACTGATTTCAGCTTCTTCAGTAAACTTGCCCGTAACAAAAAGCCTCGGTTTGGGTTTGGTATAGTACAGCATGGCAATACCTGCCGAAGCTACAGTAACCATGGTAAGTATCAGCATGGAGCAACCCCATTCCCTTGAAAAATAGGCAAAGCCTATAAACAACAGGTTAATGCCAACACAGGTATAGGTTATTGCTGTATGTGAAAGACCCTTATCCAAAAGCAGGTGGTGCACATGGTTACGGTCAGGCGTAAAAGGCGAACGGCGGTTTAATATGCGCAGTGAAAACACACGCAATGTATCAAACAAAGGAACCATTAAAATTGCAAAACCAACTGCCGGCGAAGCTTCAATAGGAAATACTGATGTTGGCGTATCCGCCACATTAATGAAACGTATAACAAGAATGGCATTGACCAGTCCTATCAGCAACGACCCCGTATCACCCATAAATATCCTTGCCGGTGAATGATTGAAAATAAGAAAAGCCAGTAAACTTCCGCCCAGTACAAAGGCAAGTGTAGCGTATGCAACCTGGCCAACAAAATAAAAATAGATGCCGAAGACAAGCGCCGTCATTAAACCAAGGCTGCTTGCAAGTCCGTCTACACCATCAATCAGGTTAAACGAGTTGATGATTACAATTACGGTAAGATACGTAAGCGCCAGACTGAAAAAATCAGGAAGTTCATATACACCAAGGAAACCATGCATACTTTTGATTTGCACGCCGCCTTTATAAATAATAATAAATGCTGCGAGTACCTGCCCTATGAATTTTTTAATAGGGGAGATGACCATAATGTCATCCTTAAGGCCCAGGAAAAAAATGATGAGGGCTGCAGCCATGAAATACTGGAACTCTGCAGAAAGATCAAAAGGTATGGTAAACAGACAGGCTATAACAAAACCGGCGAATATTCCCAGACCGCCGAGGGATGGTATCGGCATTAAATGAATCTTCCTTTCGTCAGGGAGATCGAACAGTTTCTTGGCTTCCGATACTTTAATGATGACTGGTATGGCGGCAAAGGTAATTATGAAGGCGATAGCTGTGCCCAATAAAATTTTATCCATTCAAACCCCGGTTTAAAGCGCAAAAATAGAATGAAATCATATTTTTCCTTGTCCAGGCCAATATTTTACACACACATAATATTGACCATTTAATCACTGAGCCACTAACTTACATAACGCTGATAATTAAACAATAGTATATTTTGCACAAGTTATTCAAAAAAACCTGATATGAGTGATACGGCTGCTGAATTTTTCGTTGCCTGATGCTTCAATTATCTTAGCTTTGACCCCTCTTTTAAAAAATGTTTAATGAATAAATTAAAAAATACCGCAACACAGATAAGAAGGGATATACTCCGCATGGTACATGCTTCACAAAGCGGTCACCCGGGAGGGTCATTGGGCTGCACTGATTATTTTACTGCTTTATATTTTCATGTCATGAAGCACAACCCGGCATTCAGCATGGATGCGAAAGAAGAAGATGTTTTCTTTTTATCCAATGGCCACATATCACCTGTATTTTATGCAACACTGGCACGTTCAGGTTATTTTCCTTTGAGTGAGCTGGGTACTTTCCGCAAAATTAATTCACGCCTGCAAGGGCATCCCGCAACCCATGAGCATTTGCCGGGTATAAGGGTTGCATCTGGTTCATTGGGGCAGGGGATGAGTGTAGCGATTGGGGCGGCGCTTGCCAAAAAGTTAAACAAAGACAAACAACTTGTTTATTCCCTTCACGGCGACGGTGAATTACAGGAAGGACAGGTATGGGAAGCCATTATGTTTGCGGCACATCATAAGGTTGACAATTTAATTTCAGCAGTTGACTGGAATGGCCAGCAGATTGACGGGCCAACCAATAAGGTAATGAACCTTGGCAACATCCGTGAAAAGTTTGAAGCTTTTGGCTGGACAACATTAGAAATGAACGGTAATGACATGGATGAAGTAATCGCAACACTTGAAAAAGCAAAGGCGCTTACCGGTAAGGGTAAACCCATAGCCATCATGATGCATACTGTAATGAGTAAAGGCGTGGATTTTATGGAGAACGACCACAACTGGCATGGAGTAGCCCCCAATGATGAACAGTTGCAGAAAGCGTTGGCACAATTGCCCGAAACGCTGGGCGATTACTGATTCCTGTTTTTATCTCAATTCCTCAGTTCAAAAACCTGGTTGGCTGCCCTTGATGAGGGGAACCATGCTGCAAGCATGCCAATAACAAATACGGTTGAGATTACCAGCGCAAAGTCTGACCATACCAGTTTAATGGGATAATAATTTATAATAAATGTATCGCCCTGCAGGGGAATTAGTTTATAAGTGGTTTGCAGGTAATATAAAATTAGCGCAATAACAATACCACCAGCCGAGCCTATCAGGGCAATCAGCATCCCTTCGCTTAAAAATATTTTCTTTACCAGGGTTTTACCTGCCCCCATAGCCTGAAGCACCTGTATGTCTTTTTGTTTTTCCAGCACAAGCATAGTAAGGGCGCCAATCATGTTAAACGCTGCCACAATCAGTATAAGCGAAAAGATGGCATAGATTGCCCATTTTTCAAGAACAATGGTTGTGTATAATGTTTTGTTTTGTTCAAAGCGGGTTTGTACAAGGAAGTTTTTTCCAAGTAATGATTGCAGCGCTTTCTTTACTTCTTTTTCTTTTGAAGCATCAACAAGTGATATTTCAGCAGCGTTGTACTCGTCAGGCTGGTAGCCGAGGTATTCTTTTAAAAAATCAACATTGGTAACTACATATTTGTTGTCAAATTCCTGTTGAATAGCGAAACTTCCTGCGGGCATCAGCAACCCTTCGCTTAAAGATTCAAGAGGGTTGGAAAAATCTTTTACTCCCTTGCGTGGCAGGTAAACAGTAAGGGGCAAAATAGCACGGTCGGCCTGTATGCCCACGGCGTTTTCAATGCCAACTCCCATAACTGCTGAAGGTTTTTCAGCGGTACCCAAAGCAAAATTTCCCTTTACCATTTTTTCATCCACACCTGCAACAGCAGCATAATTACTGTCAACCCCTTTTATAAAAACAATGGTCTGAAAATCTCCGTTTTGAAGCAATGCCTTTTCCTCGGCAATCAGGGAAAAGTTATTTATCCCGCCGCTTTTCCTGATCTGTTCAATTTGCTGATGGGTGAGGGTAAGTGTTTTTCCACTGACTGGCACAATCCTTAAGTCAGTATAAAATGAAGAATAGAGCGATTTCACCAACCCTTCAAAACCGTTGAACACACTCAGTATAATGATAAGCGCCGCAGTGCCGATTGTAATGGCCGCCACGCTTACCCATGATATGATGTTAATGGCGTTGGTTGATTTATTTGCTTTAAAATATCTCCAGGCAAAAGTGAAATACAAAATTTTTAAAGTTGGCGGGTTAGAAAAAAAATACAGTATGATAGTGATGAAGAACTTTGTGTATGTATTCTTATTCCTTTTCAGGGGACTGTGGCCTGATCTGTTTAAACAATTCTTCCATTTTAAAAACATGGTCAAGCGTATCATCAAGAAAAAACTTCAGTTCGGGTATCCTCCGCAGCTGGTGCTTTACCCGGCCTGATAATTCCCTTTTAATCTCCCATGACCGGTCTTCAATTTTTTTCAGCGCCGCTTTCTGGTCTTTTACCTTGAACAGGCTGAGGTAAATTCTTGCCTCCAGTAAATCAGGCGTAATTTTTACCCCCGAAATAGAAACCATACCGCCATCCGTCATGTTAAGCCCCATGCGGTGAAAGATGTCATTCATTTCTTCTATGATAACACCAGCTATCTGTTTTTGTCTTTTTCCCTCTTCCATATATTTGGTTTTAGCCTTATGCCAAAGTGCCCGCAGCATCAACTGCAGCGCAGAAGCTGTAAAATTAGTTACTTTTACGGCTTTCCTGCACAAGCAATTTATTGATGAAGCAATATTCAAGGATTTTTAAATACCTCAGCCCATACAAAGGAAACATCGCTTTATATTTTCTTTTCATTTTGCTGAGCATAGTTTTTTCTATTGTATCCATCGGCATGCTGATGCCGTTCCTTGAACTGATCTTTACCAATCCCAAACCCGGATGCACCGGGTGCAGTACAATAAATGAAACAAGCAGCAACCCCGTAATACAGGCTATTAAAACTTTTTTGCTCGGTTCAGTCACCAACAGGGGAAAAATTCCAACACTTGGTTTGATCTGTTTATTAATGCTTTTGTTTGTTTTTCTGAAAAACATTTTTCTATACTTCTCATATTATATTCTTAACCCGCTCAAGAACCGGATTGTTAACCAGCTCCGTGAGGATTTGTATGATAAAGTGCTGCGGCTTCCCATTGGTTTCTTTAATGAAAAACGGAAAGGCGATTTGATGAGCCGCATGACAAGCGATGTGGCAGAAGTGGAGAATTCTGTTGTGGGAACGCTTGAAGGCTGGTTCCGTGACCCCATGACTATTATTGTTACACTTGTTGTTTTGTTTTTAATCAGTCCGCAGCTTACATTGTTCCTGTTATTACTGATTCCCGTACTGGGTCTGGTAATAGGAAGGATTACACGATCATTAAAACAGCATTCGCAGGAAGTAGCCGGTAAATATGGTGAAACGCTTTCAACACTTGATGAAACACTGGGCGGTTTAAGGGTGATAAAAGCATTCAATATTGAAAGGTTGCTGAGAGAAAGGTTCTTCAGAAACAACAATGACCTTTTAACCGCCAAGAACAAGATAAGTTACCGTCGTGACCTTGCATCGCCGCTTTCTGAAGTTATGGGGGTGGGTATTTTCTGCGCCATTTTATACTATGGCGGGCGGCTTGTGCTGAATAATGAAATTGCACTTGAAGCATCAGCATTCATAGGTTACCTCGGTATTTTCTATAACTTGATTAATCCCGCAAAAGCGCTTTCTACTTCTTTTGGCAATATGCGCAAAGGCACTGCTGCAATTGGCAGGATTGAGGAAATATTAAACACCCCTGTTACAGTTGATGACAACCCCAATGGTAAAATTGCAGAAGCATTCCATGATAAAATTGAATTCAGGAATGTAATGTTTGCCTACAATGATACTTTGATACTTGATAACATCAGTCTCACCATCAATAAAGGGAAAACCATTGCATTGGTAGGTTCATCCGGTGCAGGAAAGTCAACGCTGGCAGATCTTATACCAAGGTTTCATGATGTTACCGGTGGTGAAGTGCGTGTTGACGGGCTGAACATAAAAGATTATTCCCTGCAATCCCTCCGCAGCCAAATGAGTATTGTAACACAGGAGCCCATATTGTTTAATGATACCATTGCCAATAACATCAGGATGGGTAAGCCCGATGCAACAATGGAGGAAGTGATGAATGCGGCAAAGGTTGCCAATGCGCATCATTTCATTGAGCTGAAGGAAAATGGTTATGATGCCAACATCGGCGACAGGGGATCAAAACTAAGCGGCGGTGAAAAACAAAGGCTCACCATTGCAAGGGCTGTATTAAAAAACCCGCCCATACTTATACTTGATGAGGCCACTTCTTCGCTTGATACCGAAAGTGAAAGGCTTGTTCAGGATGCAATTAATAACCTGATGCAAAACCGCACCAGCATTGTTATTGCCCACCGCTTATCAACCGTTCGCCATGCAGACGAAATAATTGTACTGCAAAAAGGAACAATTGCAGAAAGGGGTAAACACGAAGAACTCATTGCGCAAAATGGCATTTACAAAAAGCTGGTAGAACTGCAGGAAGTAAAGTAGGCAAAGAAAAAACCGCTTCTTCAGAAGCGGCTTTTTATCAGTGCTGTTATCTTAATTATTTACTGAACGGAAGGGTTTCTCGACATTCCCATCTTGGCTTCAATGCTGAGCGTGGCATGGGGAACTGCACGTAACCTTGCTTTGTCAATCAGTTTGCCGGTAACACGGCAAATACCATAGGTTTTGTTTTCAATACGCACAAGCGCTTTTTCCAGTTTGTCAATATAGTCAATCTGGCGGCTGGCCATCTGGCTCAGTTGTTCCCTTTCCATGCTGATGCTGCCATCTTCCATTGTCATGTAACGGTTGTCAGTTTCATCACCGCTCATCTCGTCTTTGCGGGTAATCAACCCCTGCAGGTAGCCAAGCTCTTTTTTGGCAGCTTCGAGCTTTCTTAAAATAAGTTCTCTGAATTCAGTTAACTCGGTATCACTGTACCTCATAGTTGGTCCGGTTTGTTCGTGTACGGGTTGATCTAAAACTGATTTTGTGAATTCGGGCTCATATTTACGGGCGGTGGTAGCGCTTATTTTTGGCAGCACAACCGGCTTAAGAGATTTCTTAGCCTCATGCTCCTTGATTACCTTTTTGATTTCAGTCAATTTATTTACAGGTTTTGTTTCCGTTTTCTTCGGTTCGGGTTTATGAGCAATATGCTTCACATCCGCCTTTTTAGCAGGCACAGTTTTTTTAGGGGCAGGTTGGACCTTAGCAACCGGTTTTTTTGCGGCAGGTTTCGCTTTTGCAGAAGGTTTAGCCGCTTTTTTTGGAGCAGGCTTGCTTATTTTTTTTGCGGCGGGCTTGGCCGCTTTTTTCTTGATTGCCATAAAATTTTACCCTTTTTTTGAAACAAACACTTTCAGCGGAATGTCATTGACCTCAATTTCAGTGCCATCGGGCATTTCGGGTACCAATTCAAGACTATCTGCCAAAATTTCGGCGCAAATATAGGTATTATATTGTGTTATAGACGGCACCAGCTTTTCATTTTCTAATAGTTTTACTAAAATCCTGTCCGTCAGTTCATAGCCGCTGTCTTTTCTTATTTTTTGTATGCGGTTCACCAGTTCACGGGCATTTCCTTCATGCTCCAGTTCAGGAGTAACCTTAACGTCAAGGGCTACAGTAAGGGCACCTTTACCTGCCACCATCCAGCCGGGTACATCTTCGCTTTGTATATCCACCTCGTCCCGGTTAAGGGTAATTGGCTCCTTATCTGCTATTAAGGTATAGCTGCCTTCCTTTTCTATCTTTCTTATATCATCCTGCGAAAAGCCGGCCAAAGCTGCGGAAACCGCTTTCATTTTCGGGCCAAGCTTTTTACCAAGCGCCACAAAGTTGGGCTTTATCTTTTTTCTTATAAATCCGTTGTCCTCGGCCAGGTAGTCAATTTCTTTTACGTTTACTTCGGCTTTTACCAGGTCTTCCACTTTTTCCAGTTGCTTTTTCATGGAAGGGTTCAATACAGGTATCATCGCTTTATGCAAAGGCTGCCTTACTTTAATGTTTACTTTTTTCCTGATAGATAAAATGAGCGAAGATGCATCCTGCGCCAGCTGCATCCTTTCTTCAAGTTCCTTATCAATAACATTGGTATTGGCAACGGGGAAATCAGCATGATGAACCGATGCCGCTTTGAATTTACCCGTTACTGAATTGAGGTTTACAAAAAGCATATCAGAAAAGAACGGCGAAATGGGTGCAATAAGGCGGGAAACGGTTTCAAGGCATTCGTATAAGGTCTGGTATGCACAGATTTTATCCTGTTCATATTCCCCTTTCCAGAAACGGCGGCGGCATAACCTTACATACCAGTTGCTCAGTTGCTCGTCTACAAAATCTTCAATAGCCCTGCCTGCCAGCGTCGGTTCATAATCATCCATGTGCCCGTTTACTTTTATAATAAGCGAATTGAGCGATGATAGTATCCAGCGGTCTATTTCAGGCCTTTTTTCAAGGGGCACATTTTCTTCCTTAAAAGCAAAACTATCTACATTGGCATAAAGCGCAAAGAACTGGTAAGTATTATATAATGTACCGAAGAATTTTCTTTGTACTTCTTTAATGCCGTCAATGTCAAACTTCAGGTTGTCCCATGGAGAGGCATTGGTGATAAGGTACCAGCGGGTGGAGTCAGCGCCGAAATCCTGTATGGTTTTAAACGGGTCAACCACATTGCCGAGGCGCTTGCTCATTTTGTTGCCGTTTTTATCAAGCACAAGCCC
>JANRKT010000206.1:0-3786 GCA_033763355.1 Chitinophagaceae bacterium
CGCCAACAGTTTAAACTACACTACGGATTTTGGCAACAGCACAGGCACTTTGCGCTGGAACCATTTGTTTGGAAATAAAATTTTTTCCAATACCTCCGTTATCTATAATGATTTTCACCTGGCCCTGGCAACTTCACAAAATAATTATTATGACCTGCTTTATACAGGCATCAGGGATATTTCAATAAAAACTGATTTCACCCTTACTCCCAATACAAAACATAAAATAAAAGCAGGCTTCACTTATACCCGGCATACTTTATCACCTGCATCGTTTTCTGCCCAGATACCCAGGCGGGGAAAAAGATTAACCATCAACAAGGACAGCATTGACAAACTTAACTCCGGCGAAATGGCTTTTTATGCAGGTGATGAATTTGATGCTACAGAAAAATTCAGTATTAATTATGGTGTAAGGGTTCCTGTATTTACCGCATCAGGCAAAACCTACTCATTTATTGAGCCACGCCTTACTACCAAATTATCTGTTAGCCCAACCTCTTCAATAAAAGCATCTTTCACCAGGATGAACCAGTTTCTGCATTCTATTCCGAACTCCACAGCAGGTCTGCCTACTGATATCTGGATTTCCTCAGGCAACCGTACAAAACCTCAATCTTCTTTGCAGTATGCCTTAGGTTATTTCAGAAATTTTAAAGACAATGAAATTGAAACGAGTGTGGAAGTCTATTACAAAAAAATGGACAACCAGGTTTTATTTGCAGAAGGAAAACAACTCAGGATAAATGTTAACCTGGACAGCTTATTAGTATATGGAAAAGGGAAAAGTTATGGTGCAGAATTTTTTGTGAAAAAGAATACAGGGAAACTGACAGGATGGATTGCTTACAGCATTTCAAAAACTACTCAAAAATTCCCTGACTTAAATTTCGGAAAAGAATTTCCATTCAAATATGACAGGCGCCACGTTTTATCTGTAACAGCCAGTTATCAGCTCAATAAAAAATGGAGCCTAAGCGCTGTTTTTGTTTATTCCACTGGCGGTGCTTTTACAGTTCCAACCGGACGGGTTAGCACACTCAACTCCGGGACCATATTTGAAGGGAATTATTATTTATATGAAGGAAGAAACAACTACCGGTTAAACCCCTATCACAGGCTGGATATATCTGCTTCACGAAAATCAACCGGCAAACTATTCAGGAAACGTTTCGAAAAAGAATGGGTATTTGGATTGTACAATGCTTACAGCAGGCTTAACCCCTATTTTGTTTATTTTGAAATTAACGCCATAACCAATAAACCAACAGCAAGGCAGGTATCGCTTTTGCCAATTATACCCAGCGCCTCGTTCAATTTTAAATTTTAAAGCAATGAAACTTATAAAAGTTCTGTCAATAGCCTTCGTTGTCTTTTTAATTAAATCCTGCACAAAGGATATAACTATAAATTTTCCTGCAACCCACAACAGCCAGGTTTTTATTGAGGGCATGTTATACCCCGGGAAAAAACCCCAGATTTTTGTGAGTAAAAGCAATTCTTTTTTCAGCTCCAAAGTTACTCCTCAACAGGTTTTTGCCAGGGGGGCAGTGGTAAAAATTATAAGCGGATCAACAGCAGATACACTGGTTGCTGATTCAACCTTTAATAAGTTCAGGTGCAGGTGGGAGCCTTTTTATCATGGTAAGATTGCTGCAGAATGGGGCAAAACCTATACGCTTGAAGTGAGCTTTGAAGGAGAGGTGTACACTGCCACCACCACCATTAACCAAAGACCTGTTACCATAGAATCCATAGAATATACTGCAGAATTTTTTGACGTTTACGGGGGACATGATGGGGTGATTGTTAAAATTACAGATCAGCCCGGAACAAAGGATTATTACCGTTTTCAAATGAACAGAATGATTGACAGCTCAGTGAAACATGCGCATGTGCTGGATGGCTTTATCAATACATGCACAGGGCCAAATGAATTGTTCCCGGTAACAGATATCGGAAGGATTGTTTTTACCGATGAAAATGCTGATGGTCAGAAAATAGTAATGGCCATAGAAGTAACTTATGAATATGATAAAGGAGATGAAGGCTGGGTTTACATCCAGTCATTAGATAAAAATTCTGCAGAATTCTATAAAGACCTTGACGACCAGTTACAGGCAATATATAACCCGTTTGTTGAGCCTGTTTTTATCAATACAAAAATCAAAGGCGCTATCGGGGTTTTTGGTTCAGCAGTATTATCAGATCCCGTTTTGTTTGTTTACCCAAGGGATAACCCATAATAATTCATCAACCATTATGAACAACTTACAAGGCTATAACAACTGGCGCCGGAAATAAACAAAACCCTGAGTATGAAAAAAACAGCATGTATGCCGGCATTTATCATTATCGCCGTTGTTGCAGTTGCTCAGCAACAGGAAAGTTTAGTTATACTAAAAGATACAGTCATACAGGTATCCCGGCCAACGGCTCAATCAAAAAACTTCTTTCCTGTAAAATCTGTAATAGTTCCCGGCACACTTGTATTGTATGTTTTTGCCGGCCTGCAAGTGGAAGGATTGAAAAATATTAACAGGGAAATAAAAGAACAAATACGGGAAAATCATTCAAATTTCAGTACGGGGATTGATGATTACATGCAGTATACGACGGCCGCCAGCCCATTTATACTGGAAGCAGCCGGCATAAAAGGAAAACATAATTTAAAGGAGAAAGCCATTATCTATGGTATGGCGCTTGTAATAATGGCCGGAACAGTATATGCAGTGAAAACAATTACTCACCAGCTCCGGCCGGATGGCTCAAACTGTAAATCATTTCCTTCAGGCCATACAGCCAATGCCTTTATGGGTGCCGAATTTCTTAAACAGGAATATGGTTTTCGATCACCCTGGTATGGATATGCAGGATATACTGTTGCTTCCGGAACAGGTATTTTAAGAATGTACAATAACAAACACTGGTTTACTGATGTGGTTACAGGCGCCGGAATGGGCATCCTCTCTGCAAAACTCAGCTACTGGATATTCAGTAAAATAAAAAGAAACAAAAGCACAACTTCCGGGCAATGATGATAAGGGAATTTAATATAAAAACTGCTCCCCCCGGAGTTTCGGCAGTAATTGTTACTTATAACGACGCATTTTATCTCCGCCGGACATTAAAGCAATTGTACTGGTGTAATGAAATTATAATTGTTGATAATTTCAGCACGGATAATACGCTATCTGTTTGCAGGGAATACAACTGCAAAATATTTCAACGCCAATTTGATAGTTATGGAGAGCAAAAAGGGTTCGGGGTGAGAAAAGCATCTAATAACTGGACATTAATTATTGATGCTGATGAATACCTCACACCTGAGCTTGCTGAAGAAATTCAGCTGGAATTACAAAACACCCGGAATTGTAATGGCTATTTAATACCTGTAAGCCTTGTGTACCGGGAAAAAGAATTCAGGCATGGGAAAGAAAGTAAAAAGTATTTTATAAAATTATTTCATAAAGAGTATTGCGAAATAAATGGTGATAAGGCAGATGAAAAAATAAGCGTACCCGGCACAAAGAGAAAATTAAAAAGTAAAATTCTCCGCTTCAGTTTTTCCAATATTTACGAGGGCATAAATAAAATGAATGCTAATTCCACATACAGAGCAGAAATAGCAGTTGAAACCGGCAGGAAGCCACCTGCATTTATATACCTGGCAATACCCCTTTACTTCTGGAAGTATTATTTATTAGACAGGAATTTTATGAACGGGAAAAACGGATTTTACTGGTCTGTATTTAATGCCTTTTATCTCCTGGCAGAGTATGTAAA
>JANRKT010000207.1:0-5384 GCA_033763355.1 Chitinophagaceae bacterium
GCCAGGTCTGTAATTATCATATCCACAGCTTTCATAGCTGTTAATGGTAAAGTACACTGAGGAACAATTTTAGAACTGCCATCACTGTTCGTATGCGTCATGGTGATAATTAATTTTTTTGCACCACTTGCCAAATCCATAGCGCCGCCAACACCGAGCAATGGTTTACCGGGTACAGCCCAGTTGGCAAGGTTGGCATCTTCATCTGCTTCAAGCCCTCCCATAACAGCTACATCAATATGCTTTCCGCGTATCATCGCAAAAGAATCGGCGCTGTCAAAGTAGCTGCTGCCTTTTAATGCTGTCACAGGGACCTTTCCTGCATTCACAGGATAATCTAATGCGCCTGCATCACCATGCGGTTCCGGGCCAACACCAAGCATACCGTTTTCTGTATGAAGTATAATCCCGTCTTCGGGTTTTATAAGATCTGCAACAAGTGTTGGAATACCAATGCCCAGATTTACAACATCGCCTTTTTTCAATTCGGCAAATGCACGTCTTGCCATATTCATTCGTGCATCATCCACTTTCTTGCTGCTGCTTTTAACCGATCCAGATGTCCCCAGGTCTTCAATGGTTAAATGGGCTTGTACCAGGTAATCAACATAACAACCCGGCGTATGAATACTCTCCGGCTCTATCTCTCCTACCGGCACAATCATTTCTACTTCGGCAACCACTAAGTCAGCAGCGGTTGCCATTGCCTTATTAAAATTTTGTTCTGTCATGCGGTATTGCAGGTTGCCCGCTGTATCTGCTTTCCATGCACGGATAAAAGCAATATTGGCATGCAATGCTTTTTCTAAAACATATTCTTTACCGTCAATTACTTTCACTTCTTTGTCTTTCGCTATTACTGTTCCTGCTGATGTGGGCGTATAAAAACCTCCGATACCTGCACCGCCTGCACGAATGGCTTCAGCCAATGTACCCTGCGGCAACAGTTCATATTCCACTGCGCCGCTTTGTGCCGCTTTTACTGCATCGGGGTTACTGGTGAAGAATGACCCGATCATTTTTTTTATCTGGCCATTCAATAATAATTTGCCGCCACCCAAATTGGGTTCACCAACATTATTACCAATGTATGTGAGGTTCTTTATTTTTGTTTTTGCCAATGCATGCAGCAGGTGCACGGGATTGCCCGTCATACCAAAGCCCCCGCCAAAAATCATGTCGCCGTCCTTAACCAATAATGCCGCCTGTTCTGCCGTTATCTGAGGAACTTGTTTCATACCCTTATCCCCTGAAGGGGAATTTTAAAAATTATTAATTATTGATTTGTACATGGCTTTTGTACAGCTATTATCGTCTGTTGCGCCTGTCCCGCTGCATGCGGGGTTGCACCCTTCACCGTTCGAAGCTTTATTAAGCGTATGAAAATTCAAAAGCTAAAATTAAAAAGGAAAAATACTCCTGATTTCGACTTTTTACTTCTGAATTGTCTTCCTTAGTCAGGGAGTGCAAGTGAACCTTCATAGCAACAACACCGTTTGGCACACAAAAAAATTATACCCGCTGAAGCACCACGGCATACCCCTGCCCAACCCCAATACACATTGTTGCCAATGCGTATCGCTTGCCCTGATTTTGCAATTCCAATGCAGCGCTGTAAACAATTCTTGCACCACTCATGCCCAATGGATGGCCCAATGCAATGGCGCCACCGTTTACATTTATTCTTGCATCATCATCTTTCAATCCCAGTTCACGGATGCAGGCAATGCTTTGCGCAGCGAATGCTTCATTCAGTTCTATAATGTCAATATCCTTTAATGTCAATCCTGCTTTTGCCAATGCTTTCTTTGTTGCATCAACAGGGCCGATGCCCATAATGCGTGGTTCCACACCCACTACAGCGCTGCTGGTGATTTTTGCTTTGGGTGTAAGATTGTATTTGTTTAATGCTGTATCAGAAACAATCAATATTGCTGCTGCCCCGTCATTTAATCCCGATGAATTACCTGCCGTAACAGTGCCGTTCTCTTTTTTAAAAGCAGGTTTTAGCTTAGATAAACCTTCAATAGTAGTGGATGGTTTTACAAATTCATCATTGGCAAAAAATGTTGCTTCAGTTTTTTTCGACGGAATTTCTACCGGTATAATTTCTTCAGACAGTCTTTCCTTTGCTTTGGCAGCTTTTAGTTGTGACTGGTAAGCAAATGCATCCTGATCTTGCCTGCTGATGTTATACATCGTTGCTAAATTCTCAGCGGTTACCCCCATTGCATCCACGCCATACATTTTTTCCATCAACGGGTTTATGAACCGCCAGCCAAAACTGCTGTCATACATCTGTGCATCGGTGCCAAAAGCTTTGCTGCTTTTTGAAATCACGTAAGGCCCTCTTGTCATGTGTTCCACCCCACCTGCAATAAATAAATCGCCATCGTCGCATTGTATTGACCTTGCAGCATTGATAACGGCACTCATGCCTGATGCGCATAATCGGTTTACCGTTTCGCCGGGCACCGTATAAGGAATGCCGGCCAGCAGTAATGCCATTCTTGCCACATTTCGGTTATCGTCACCTGCCTGGTTTACGCAACCCATGATCACATCATTTATTTCAGAAGCAGGTACCATTTGATTTCTTTTCATCAGTTCTTTTATCACCAATGCTGCCAGGTCATCGGCCCGGACAGGCGAAAGACTTCCACCAAAACTTCCTATTGGTGTACGGATACCGTCAACTATATATGCGTTCATTTCCCCGGGTTGTTTTTTAAAAACTGGTTAACTTTATTTTTCATCTGCTCAGTATTCACTTTCATTTTTATGGCAATCGTTAAAGCATGATTCAGGCATGTGCCCGTATTGATAAGCATTTGCGGAATGGCATTCCACTCCAGTATCCATGCTGAGGCATCTCTTTCGTTGACGTGAACCATACCTGACAATATTTGCGATTGCAAACCTGCATTCATCTTTGCAATAGCCACCAATGCTTCGCTTAAAACAGGATTGCTTTTATGCGGCATGGCACTGCTCTTACCTCCGCCTTCTGCATTTTCAACAACTTCGTTTACTTCTGACTGAGCCATTATTAGAATGTCTGCTCCCATTTTTCCAAATACACCTGTAAGCATCGCCAGCCAGTTTGTAAACTCACAAATATTATCTCTTTGCGTATGCCATTGTGCCATAGATTGTAATCCCAATTCCTTTGCCAAAGCATCTCTCAATTCAGTTGCTTTATCGGGATAATGAGAAAGTGTGCCCGCCGCTCCGCCCAATTGAACAACCAATAGCCTGTTCTTTATTTCAGCAAGACGTTGCAACTGTCGCTGCAAGGGCTGCAACCATGCATTAACTTTTACACCAAAAGTTATGGGGATAGCCTGCTGCCAGCGGGTACGGGCCATGCATACTATATCGCCATATTTATTGATCAATTGAGTGAATTGTTGCATCACTCCACTTACTCTTTCTTCAATTAAACCAATGGCATCCCTGGTCATCAATACATGTGCTGTATCCATCACATCCTGCGATGTAGCACCGTAATGCAAATACTTTTTTGCATTAACAGATAATTTTTCTTTTGCCAATTCAAGTAAAGTGATAACAGGGATGCCATTCTGCAAAGTGCCTGCTGACAGGTCAGCAGGATTTATAACCAGTTGGGTTAGTACATTTTTTATTTCTGAGGCAGCATCAGCAGGTATCAATCCTACGGATGCCTGCGCAGCAGCAAGGGCTATTTCGAACTGCAGCATTTTTTTTATCAATGCATTATCTGAAACAAGCTTCAGCATCCCGCTATCCGAAAGGTACTCTGAATATATGGCCGATTGATAATTCATATTACTTAATGTACATCAAAAAAAACGGTTTCGTTTTCGCCCTGCATATAAATATTGAATTGGTAAAATATCTTGCCGTCTTTTTCTTTGCGCTCAGCAATTAAAGTCTTTCTTCTTTCCGCATCAATACTTTTATATAAAGGGTCTTTGTCATTTTGTTCATCATCAAAATAAATCCTGCTGTACAAAGCATGTAAAGAACCCCGCATAAATAGAATTACATTGATATGTGGCGCCTGGTTGTTTACAGGACCAGGCTTAATTGTTTTAAAGGTAAAGCTTTTATCCTCCTGAGTTCCTGTACCCAATCTGCCAAAACCATTAAACTCATCCTGTTTAAATTGGCTGTGATAACTTCCGTTTGCATCGGCCTGCCACAATTCTATCATGGCATCATGAATGGCATTACCCTCACCATCAAAAATATTCCCTGTAATAAAAATCTGCTCCCCTTCAACTTCATTATTTATCAGGTTCCCGTTTACAATGCTGTTAAAATTATATCCGTACTGCTCTGCAGATAAGCTGTAGGCAAAAAATGGCCCTATGGTTTGTGAAGGCGTGTGTTGCAATTTTTCCATTACTCAAAAATTGTTTTTGATTTTCCATTCAAAACAATATTAAATTCATAAGCCAGCGCAAATTCCGGGTCTGTCCAGTCCATTCTGAATTTTGAAATCATTAAATGCCTTGCATGTTTTGGAACAGACTGGAAAATGGGGTCGAACTCAAACAAAGGGTCGCCGGGAAAATACATTTGTGTTATCAGGCGGTGACCAATCTGATGACCCATTACCGAGAAATGAATATGATTTGGGCGCCATGCATTGAAATGATTTCCCCATGGGTAGGCGCCCGGTTTAATAGTATAAAATGTATATCTTCCTTCATGATCAGTCAGCATTCTTCCGGCCCCTAAAAAATTAGGGTCCAGCGGCGCATCGTGAATTTCTTCTTTATGAATATACCGGCCCGCGGAATTTGCCTGCCATATCTCAACCAATACATTACGCAGCGGTCTCCCGTCATCGTCCATTACTTTACCTGAAACTTTTATTCTTTCTCCAATCGGGTCATGGTCTTTTCTTGCATTTTTTGTCAGGTCGTTATCAAATTTTCCAATTACAGATTCTCCAAACGCAGGCAGGCTCAAATCCTTTAAATATTCACCTACAATCATCAGCGGTTTTGTTGGACTGCGTAGTATGGTTGATTTATACCCCGGGTATAAGTGCGGCGGCTGAACGTTGAAATCAATAGCTTCCATATTATTTTTCTTTTTTCGCAAAGATTTTCTTTGCAATTTTAAATGCACCGTTTGCAGCCGGCACCCCTGCATATACGGCCGTTTGTAATAAAACTTCTTTTACATCTTCCTCAGTGGCGCCTGTATTTTTTGTTGCCCTTATGTGCATGGCCAGTTCTTCTTCATGTCCCAATGCTGCAAGTAAAGCAATCGTAATAAGGCTTCTTTCTCTTTTGGTCAATCCCGGCCTGCTCCATACAGCACCCCATGCACTGTTGGTGATGTATTCCTGGAAGTCGGCATCAAAGTCTGTTTTGTTCGCTTCGGCT
>JANRKT010000208.1:0-7617 GCA_033763355.1 Chitinophagaceae bacterium
TCTATGGCAAAATACAGTAAATGGGCAGGACTGCTGGCAACATTGTTTCTTGTTGTATCCTGTTTTCTGCCCTGGACATATCATGCGGATATTGATAAGGTCTTTACCGGTTTTTTTTCTGAAAAAAATGTTTACGGCAAACCCGGGAAGTTTCTTGTTTTTACAGCAGCATTAATAGCAGCGGGATTTATCATACCAAGGGTGTGGGCAAAAAGAACAAACCTGTTTGTTTCCGCCATCAGTTTTGCTTATGCGCTCAAAAGCTTTTTTATCTACGCTTCCTGTTACCGGGGTTATTGCCCTGAAAAAAAATTGGGTATCTGGCTTATGCTTACCTGCAGTTTTGTAATGATGGTGATGGCTGTATTCCCGGATTTGAAGATTAAGAAAAAAGAGGACGGTAATGATGTTCCTTCAAAAGTTGAATAATACCTGTATCCAGCAACATGAAACATGTAACCTCTACTTTCCTTTCTTACTCTCTTTTGCCCAGCCGTCTTTTAAGGTAACGGTCCTGTTAAATACCGGCTTTTCAGGAGTGCTTTCTTTATCGAGGCAATAATATCCTTTTCTCAAAAACTGGAAACTATCGCCTTGCCTTGCATTTTTTAATGCAGGCTCTGCATAGCCTTTTACAATTTTTAAAGAATCAGGATTTATGTAATCTTTAAAGTCCCCCTCTTCGCTTGAAGGGTTTTCTGCTTTGAAGAGGCGGTCGTATTCCCTCACTTCAATTTCCACTGCATCTGCCGCATTTACCCAATGCAATGTTCCTTTAACATGTATGCCTGATGTATCGGCCCCGCTTTTGCTTTCGGGAACATAAGTGCAATGAATTTCTTTAATGTTTCCAGAAGTATCCTTAATCACGTTTTCGCATTTGATAATGTATGCACTTTTTAACCTCACCATCTGCCCCGGCGACAAACGAAAATATTTTTTGGGCGGGTTTTCCATAAAATCATCCCTTTCAATTAATATTTCCATGCTAAAAGGCACTTCCCTTGATGTTGTTCCGGTGTCTTCAGGGTTATCTTCGGTTTTCAGCATTTCGGTTTTACCGGTATCATAGTTTGTAATAACAACTTTAAGGGGATCAAATACCACCATTCTTCTCAGTGCAATTTTGTTGAGGTGTTCACGTACGCAGAATTCCAGCAGTGATACATCTATCAGGTTATCTCTTTTGGCTACACCAATACGTTCCGCAAAATCACGGATGGCTTCAGGTGTATATCCTCTTCTGCGCATGCCGCTAAGCGTTGGCATTCTCGGGTCATCCCATCCTTCCACATGCTTTTCATTTACCAGTTGCAGCAGCTTGCGCTTGCTCATGATGGTATAATTGAGGTTGAGCCTCGCAAACTCATATTGTTTACTGGGAAATATTTCGAGCTTTTCAATGAACCAGTCGTAAAGCGGACGATGCGGAACAAACTCAAGCGTACAGATGGAATGTGTTACCTCTTCAATAGAATCTGATTGCCCGTGTGCAAAATCATACATCGGGTAAATGCACCAGTCATCACCTGTGCGGTGGTGATGTGCATGCTTAATGCGGTACAGCAAGGGGTCCCTCATGTGCATGTTGGGCGAAGCCATATCAATTTTTGCCCGCAATACCTTTTCACCGTCTTTGTATTTCCCTGCCCGCATATCTGCAAACAACTGCAGGTTTTCTTCAATGGCCCTGTCAGCATATTTATTGCGGCGGCCGGGTTGGGTTGGGGTTCCCTTTTCTTCGGCTATCGCTTCAGATGCGGAATCATCCACGTATGCCAAACCTTTTTTAATAAGGTTTACTGCAAATTCATAAAGTTTTTCAAAATAGTCAGAAGCATAAAATTCGTTGGCCCATTCAAAACCCAGCCAGCGAACGTCGTATTTAATGCTTTCTACGTATTCGGTTTCTTCGGTTTCCGGGTTGGTATCATCAAAACGCAGGTTGGTTTTTCCACCATACTTCAATGCCAAACCGAAGTTGAGACAAATGCTCTTGGCGTGGCCAATGTGCAGGTAACCGTTGGGTTCAGGGGGGAAACGGGTTAAAATAGAAGTGTACTTCCTATTCCGCAGGTCTTCTTCAATGATTTCTTCAATAAAGTTCAGAGATTTTTCTTCGATCATTCCGGTTATTTTGGGAAGCGAATTTACCCCCATTTCGGGAGCTTACAAAGGATAAATCAATTCAGCAGTTATACCTGATTTCAGGTATCCAGGTGGCGCAGGAACTGCTGCCTGTTATCAAGAAATGTTTTGGTGATGCGGTAATGTTCCGTTTCCTCATAAGCGGTTTGGTAAATGGCATCTTCTTTTATTTCGTAAAGCAAAGCACCGGGTATGCCCATCATGATGGGGGAGTGGGTGGCAAGGATAAATTGTGAGCGGAATGTTTTAATGGTTTCAAGTACCATGCTTATCAGGGAAAGCTGGCGGATGGGAGACAGGGCGGCTTCCGGTTCGTCCAGTATAAAAACACCTTTGCCGTTTATGCGGCTTTGAAAGATTTTCAGAAAAGCTTCACCGTGCGAAAAAGCATGCATGTTTTCGCCATAGCTTTTCATCATCTGGTATTTCTGAAAGTTAAGTTTGCCGGCCACCATATTAAATGCATGTTCATTGAGAACTTCTTTTAATTCTGCGAGGCTTTCGTCAATATCGGCCTGGGCTTTTTCAATTCTGTAAATAAAATTGCTGAAGTCTTCTGCACGGAAAAAGAAACCCTGCCTGATGTTATTGATCCATTTTATTTTCAAATAATCCTGCAGTTGTGCAGCAGCCTCAAAACTTTTATCAGCTATGATGTTGCCGCCAATAACCGGCAGCCTCATCTGCATGGCAATGGTTTCAAGCAGGGTGGATTTGCCGCTGCCATTGTCGCCGATAAAAATGGTAACGGGATTATTAACATTGATGTTTTTGGCAAATTTTACTGCGGGGATATCAAAAGGGAAAGGATGTGTTTTGTTTGTTTCGAAGGAGAATGATTCAATGTAGTTAGTATTTGGCATATTCTAATAATCCCGATAAAGATCAAAAAAAGCGGATAGCTTTAATCCGCTTTCATGAACTTAGTTTAATGTATCAAGGCTGCGTTTAATAATATCAGTACACTCCATCACCTGCCCTTCATTAATCACCAAAGGCGGTGCAAATCTTATTTTATCTCCATGTGTTGGTTTGGCCAGCAGCCCGTTTTCTTTCATGGCAAGGCAAAGTTCCCATGCCCCTTCAGGATTGTGGTGCCGGATTACAATTGCATTCAGTAAACCTTTACCACGGACGATTTTAATATATGGTGATTCAATTTTACTTAATTCCTCTCTCAGCAATTTACCCATTGCTTCAGCATTGGCGGCCATGTTTTCCTCTTTCAATACGGTTAATGATGTTATGGCTACTTTACATGCAAGCGGGTTGCCGCCATAAGTTGATCCATGTTCACCGGGCTTTATGGTAAGCATAATGTCGTCATCTGCCAGCACTGCTGAAACAGGAAGTGTGCCGCCGCTCAGTGCTTTACCAAGAATTAAAATATCGGGCCTCACATTTTCATGGTCGCAGCAGAGCATTTTACCGGTACGTGCAAGGCCGGTTTGTATTTCATCAGCAATAAAAAGAACGTTGGCATCTTCGCAGTACTGTTTGGCTTTTGCCAAATAACCATCGTCAGGAACCAATACGCCTGCTTCACCCTGTATGGGTTCAACAAGAAAACCGGCCGCATTTTTATCAGCTAATGCAATTGCCAAAGCGTTAAGGTCATTGTAAGGAATGATTTCAAACCCCGGCATATAAGGCCCGAATTGTTTTTGTGCGGCAGGATCGGTACTGAATGAAATGACAGTACTTGTTCTTCCATGAAAATTTCCTGCGCAAACAATAATCTTTGCTTTGTTATCCGGAATTCCTTTTACAGCATAGCCCCACCTGCGTGCCAGTTTGATGGCGGTTTCAACGGCTTCCACACCGGTATTCATGGGCAGCACTTTATCATAACCAAAATAAGAAGTAATGAATTGTGCATACTCACCTAACAAATCGCTGTAAAATGCCCTTGATGTGAGCGTAAGCTTTTGCGACTGCTCAATTAATGTGTTGATGATTTTCGGATGGCAATGCCCCTGGTTAACGGCTGAATAACCGCTGAGAAAATCATAATAGCGCTTTCCATCCACATCCCATACATAAACCCCTTCACCTTTGTTCAGTACCACAGGAACGGGGTGGTAATTGTGTGCGCCGTATTTTTCTTCAAGCTCCAGATAATGTTTTGCCTTATCAGACATTGGTATAGTTGCGTGCATGATTGTAAGTTGAAAAGTAATTAGAGAAAAAAAGCAAATACAGGGAAACGTTGATCAGTTTAATGATTGAACAACCCGATGTGATCTTTTATCCTCGGTGATTGAGGAAGTCGAGATTGCGGAGGAGAAAGTGTAATATGTATGCTTTGTGTGAGATACCGTAATATTTGCTGCAAGGTACATTTTTTTACTGAGGCGTAAAGAGGCGGCTACATAATTTCTTTAACAATGTAGCTCTTGTCGCCAAAAAGCTGCGGCAACCTGTTTTTGGGAAATATGCCAAACACCGTTGAGCCGCTTCCCGTCATGGATGAATAAACAGCGCCTGCATAGTACATCGTTTCTTTAATGGCCCTTATTTCCGGGTAAGCATCAAAAACTATAGGTTCAAAATCATTGATCAGTTCAGCCTTCCATGTTTCTATGGGTTGCTCAATAACTTCTTTAACAGGTTTAGCTGATGGGTGAGGGGTAAGTTTTGAAAAAGCCCATGTGGTGCTGATGTGAATACCCGGATTAACCAGCAGGAAAGAAAAGGCTGAAAGGTAAAGGTTTATTTTCTGCAAAAATTCGCCACGGCCCGTTGCAAAACAGGGCTTATTGATGATAAAAAAAGGGCAATCGCTACCCAATTGCAAAGCGTAGTCAATAAGTTTTTCAGCAGGTATGTTAAGGTTGAATTTTTGATTGAGCAATTGAAGTGTAAATGCCCCGTCTGCAGAACCACCGCCAAGGCCGGCGCCTGTTGGGATGGCTTTGTGCAAATGAATTTGTACAGCAGGAAGATCAGGAAAATCCTTTTTCAGCAACTGGTATGCTTTTATGCAAAGATTCTGTTCATCTTTTCCATCAATACCAATTCCGCTTTTGGAAAACCGCACATCTTTTATTGTTCCGCTTTCATTTTCTGAAGCCTCTTGTTTCTTGGGCATGGTATCTCGTCCCTTGCTTTTTGAGCCTTGTTCCTTCCCCCCTTCATCCTTTATTACTTCCAGCGCATCTTTTAAACCCAGCGGATAAAATACTGTTTCCAGGTCGTGGTAACCATCTTTCCGTTTCTTTACAATGTTAAGGCCAAGATTGATTTTGCAGTTGGGGAAAACGATCATTGATAAGGGAGTTATAGTAGAGGGACAAAAGCCGGAGGACTGATAAGCTATGTTATTCGTTTCTCTGAAGGGGAAAAATCAGCGGCCTTTTTTTCTGCTGTTGATTTCGTCGCGTATGGCGATGGCCCGTATATAATCTTCCGACTCCAGCACTTCATTCAGCAGGGTATGCAGTTCTTCCACGCTCATGGCTTTCAGGTCGCCCTTGCCTACTGTTTCGTCTGTTGTTTGCGAAACCACTTTTTTCTTTTTGCCCGTATCTTCCATCAGTATGCCTGCGCTTTCAAGGATGTTTTCGTAAGTATAAATGGGGCAGCCGAACCTTACTGCAAGCGCCAGCGCATCAGATGTACGGGAATCAATCTCTACAGTATCGTTATCGTTGCTGCAGATTAGTTTGGAGTAGAAAATGCCTTCCTGCAAATCGCAGATGATGATTTCATGAAGCTCGACACTAAAGGCCATCATAAAGTTTTTCATCAGGTCATGGGTGAGGGGCCGGCTGGGCTGCATCCTTTCAAGTGCCACGGCTATGGCCTGGGCTTCAAAACCGCCTATAACGATGGGCAGGCGTCGCAAACCATTCACTTCGCCTAATACTACGGCATATGAATGGGTTTGGGTAATGCTATGAGACAGGGCAACTATTTCCAGCTCTATTTTCTTCATATCTAAAACACGAATGTACAGGAATTTAATAAACGAATAATTGCGAAATTAAGACACTCATTTTCACTAAACAAAAAACGCCCCAACGAATTGGGGCGTAGCAGTTTTGACGTGTTGATAAAAGTTTTTTAAGCCATTCCTTTCAGCTTTTTTACAGCGCTGATAACTTTCGGCATTACTTCAAATGCATCGCCCACTATGCCGTAGTCGGCCGCTTTAAAAAACGGGGCTTCGGGATCTTTATTTATCACCACAATTACCTTGCTGCGGTTTACGCCGGCAAGGTGTTGTATGGCGCCGGAAATACCAATGGCAAAATAAAGATTGGGTGCAATAGCAAGCCCTGTCTGGCCCACATGTTCGTGATGGGGCCTCCAGTGTGCATCGGCAACAGCACGGCTGCATGCAGTGGCGGCGCCAATCAGGTCGGCCAGTTCTTCCACCATACCCCAGTTCTCAGGCCCTTTTAATCCCCGGCCGCCGCTCACCACCAGTTCAGCTTCGCTCAGGGGCACTTTGCCGCTCACTTTATTGGTAGCTGTAATTTTAACTTTCGGGGCATCAGCAGAAATATTCAAAGAAGCCACTTCTGCAGTTCCTTCACCGGAAATTACCTGGTAGGAGTTGGGGTTTACAGAAATGATCTTGATATCTGTGTTCAATGCAATGTTGGCAAATGCCTTGCCCGAAAAAACATTTTTCTTTACTACAAAACCATTGCTGGTGTCAGGTAAGCGAACTGCGCCTGCAACAAGCCCTGCTTTTAACCGTGCCGATAAACGCGGCGCTATAGCCCTGCCTGTAAGGTTGTTTGAAAATACCACTGTTTTTGCCCCTGTTGATTGAACAGCGTCTGCAATTGCTTTGGTAATTACCTGCGTATCGGTGTGGTTAAACGAATCGCCTGCAATGTGATGGATTTTCTTAACACCATATTTACCTAATGAAGCAAGATCATCTTTTACTGTGCCCAATACCAAACCTTCTGCAGATGTGCCGGACATTTCTGCAACTTTTGCGCCGTAGCAAATGGCTTCAAATGATGATTTTTTGATGTGGCCCTCTGACTGATCTATGAATATAAGTACTGACATAAATTGAATTTGAAAGTTTGAAAATTTTCAGGACAAGGCTCCTTAAATGATTTTTGCTTCTTCATGCAGCAGCCTCACCAGTTCTTCAGGGGTATCCGGTGAAACTAATTTAACACCTGCCTTTGCAGGTGGCAGTTCAAATGATACAATACCTGTAAGCGCATCTGTTGCTTTGGGCTCTGTAACCTTTAAGGGTTTTGTTCTTGCCGCCATAATACCCCTCATGTTGGGTATCCTTGCTTCGGCTACCCCTTTCTGGCAGCTTACCACAACAGCAAGCGCCACTTCGCAAACTTCTTCGCCGCCTTCAATTTCCCTGGTTACTGTAGCGGTGGTACCGTTCAGGTCAAATTTAACAGCAAGGCTGATATAAGGCATGTCCAGTAATTCAGCCACCATTCCGCCAATGGAGGAGCCGTTGTAGTCAATGGTTTCTTT
>JANRKT010000209.1:0-4762 GCA_033763355.1 Chitinophagaceae bacterium
ATTTCGCTGTTGAACCACATTTGCTGCCTTGTACGGGGATGGCGGAAGCCGAGGGTTTTGGCATGTAACGCATGGCGGGGGCACAGGGCAAAACAATTTTCAACAAACTGTTTGTATTTGCTGAACACTGTTCCTTTTACAATCTTGTCGCCCCCGTAAGTATCATCATTAAACAACGGGTGGCCGATGTGCTGCATGTGCACCCTTATCTGGTGTGTGCGGCCTGTTTCCAGCCGGCATTCAATTAACGTTACATATTTGAAACGTTCAATTACGGTAAAATGTGTAATGGCTTCTTTACCGTATTCACCATCGGGATAAGCATCCATGATTTTACGGAAACGCTGGTGCCTTCCCACATGCGCTTTAACGGTTCCCTGGTCTTCTTCAAAATCCCCCCAAACAAGGGCAACATATTTTCTCTCCACAGTGTGATCGTAAAACTGGTTGGCAAGGTCAAGCGATGCCCGGTCTGTTTTGGCCAGCAATATCAAACCACTGGTATTTTTATCAATGCGGTGCACCAGTCCGAAACGGGGCAGTTCATTTTCTGTAAGATTGGGTTGCTGTTTTTTTAAATGCCATGCAATGCCGTTAACCAATGTGCCGCTGTAATTGCCGCAACCGGGGTGCACTACCATGCCGTAGGGTTTGTTAATAACAATTACCTCATCATCTTCATAAATAATGTTGAGTAAAATATTTTCAGGAACAATTTCAAATGCTTCTGCTGAAGTATCGGAGTATGCAATAATTTCATCTCCGGGTTTTACTTTGTAATTCGATTTTACCTGTACGCTGTTCACCTTCACCAGGCCCAGCTCAATAGCCTGCTGCACCTTGTTGCGGGTAGCGCCTTCCATGCGGTTCATCAGGAACTTGTCTATCCGCAAAGGTTCCTGGCCCCTGTCAACAGTAATGTTCAGCCGCTCATACAGTTCCTCACTGCCATCGCCATCTTCCAACTGGCTGTCAAACTCCGGCGCTTCTTTCATGTCGGGCATAATTTGGCTGCAAAGTTAATATCAATCCAAAGTATTTAGCTTTGCATTTTACATGAAGCAACAAGTTATTTTCCACGACCTGTGTACAATCGGCTACAAAGAGGCATGGGATTACCAGGAAAGATTAATGCAGGAGAACCTGGCGGTAAAAGCTGAGATGAGGGGAAGGCGGTTAGCAGTCAGCAGTCAGCAGTCTGCAGTTCGCAGTCCACAGTCTGCAGGCCCTGATCATTCAGATGACTATGAACCGGGAACAAAAGATTACCTGCTTTTCTGCGAGCATCCGCCTGTTTATACATTGGGCAAAAGCGGAAGCGCTTCTAATATCCTCATCAGTGAAAAGGAAAGAATAGAAAAAGGAATTGCTTTTTTTCCCACCAACAGGGGAGGGGACATTACTTTTCACGGGCCTGAGCAATTAGTGGGTTATCCAATTCTTGACCTGGAAAGATATTATACCGATATAGGAAAGTACCTGCGTAACCTGGAAGAAGTAATTATACTTACCATGGCCGATTATGGTTTAACTGGGGAACGCAGCCCCGGTGAAACAGGTGTATGGATGCAACCCGGTGTAAAAGGAAATGAAAGAAAAATTTGTGCAATGGGTGTGCGCTGCAGCCGGTGGGTAACCATGCATGGCTTTGCCTTTAATGTAAATACCGGTCTTGAATATTTTGATTACATCATCCCCTGCGGCATAGCCGGTAAAAAAGTTACTTCGTTACAAAAAGAATTGGGTTGCACAATACCCATGGATGAAGTAAAAGAAAAAGTGAAAAAGAATTTTGAAAAGGTATTTGATTGCGAACTGGTCAGCGCTGTTCTTTAGGGATTAGCAATTTGTGTTTTTCTTTCAGCACATTGTTTTCATACAATTCAAATTTAAACCAGCCAGACTGGATGAAATTGGCTTTATCCAATGTAAGCAGGCTCTCTTTAATCTTATTCATCTGAAACAATGCTGTGCCGTCTTCCTTAAAGAATTTTATGGTATAATCTTTTGTTTTCTGTTCAGGCAATGCAATAACAATGTGCCCGTCAGGATTGGTATAAACAAAAACAGAAGGGGTAAATACATCTTTCAGTTCAGGTTTTTTAACCTTGAGTGAATCAGGCGGCAATCCGTTGTTTCTTTTTTCTGTATTGCCATTTTTGGCTATTTCATATTTCACATCCCTTGACGAATCCACAAAGGGCCTTGAAGGTTTGGAAAATAAATACCTGCCGCCCGGTAACTGAATATAAAGGCGATAGAATGATGTGGTGTTAGGCGCTTTGCTGTCAAGATAACCGTTCGTTACCGCAGCAGGGTCGGGTAAGGTGAGAATGGTTTTATATCCTTTCAGTGAATCAAATGAACGCTGGATGCTGATTTGTGTAATGGCTTCAAAAGGGTTTACCCAGCCCAGTATAACTTTTCCAAAACGGTTTTTAACTGTAAACTTCGGCAGTGTATCCTGGGCAACGGACAGGTGAACGGAAAAACTGAAAAACAGTAAAAGCAATGCTGACAGGAAAAACTTCATGATGGTCTAACGAATCTGTTTGGCTTAAATTTCAAAAACCATGCAAAGATAATGGGAAGAAACCCTTAAAAAACCAGCGTGCCCGGCGGCAGTGAACGATTGCCCTGTAAACCACCGCTGTGGATGGCCAGTATGCGGCTTCCGCGGGGAAAGAAATTATTTCTGATGAGTCTATCAACTGCAAACATGAGCTTTCCCGTATATACAAAATCAGTGGGGATATTGTGCTGAAGGTAAAAGTTGTTCATAAATTCAAGCAATGCACTGTTCTTTTTTGCATATCCGCCAAAATGAAAATCATGTATAATACTGAATTGCCTTTTCCTTTTTTCTCCGGGCAAAAGGCCCGTTACTTTTTCTGCCAGGTCTGTTTGTCCTTTTAAAACTGAAATGCCAATGCAGTTCATTGGTTCACCGGCTGCATCAAGCAATCCGGCAAGCATTGTCCCTGTTCCGCATGCACAACAGGTGTAATCAAAACTGCTGCTGTTTACATATTGGAATATTTCTGCTGCGCCTTTTGCACCCGGTTCCCCATAACCGCCTTCGGGAATAACAAAGCAACCGGGAAAATTCTTCGCAACATCCGCATCTTTCTTTTGTGCATAGGCTTCACGGCTTACGAAATGCAATTCCATCCCATATTTACCTGCTTCAATCAGTGTGTGTGACCATTCAAGGGGTTCTTCACCCCTTATTATTCCAGTTGAGCTGAGGCCGGCAAGTCTTGCGGCATACGCAGCAGCGATAATATGGTTAGAGTAAGCCCCTCCGAATGTAACAATCCCCTTAAAACCCCTGCTGCCCGCCGCCTCCAGGTAATATTTTAATTTGAACCATTTGTTGCCGGAAATAACGGGGTGGATTTTATCCAGCCTCAGCACCTGCCACTCTATGTTTTTAGCCTGTGTTTCCTGCGTTACAATTTCCTCACAAATAATATTTTCGGGCCTTATTTCGTTTATAGTGGGCTGATCCATAAGGACAGTCTTTTTTTCTTTTAGATTTTTTAAATTCGTGGCCCAAAGTATAAAAAATTATACCTCAATGAAACCAACCCTTCTCATCCTTGCGGCCGGTATGGCTTCCCGCTACGGCAGCATGAAACAAATACAGGCATTTGGCCCCGGCGGCGAAACCATTATGGATTATTCCATTTACGATGCCATACGTGCAGGCTTTGGCAAAGTGGTATTTATTATCCGCAAAGAATTTGCAAAAGACTTCCAGGATATTTTTGAACCTAAGCTGAAGGGTAAAATAGCCACTGATTATGTTTTCCAGGAATTGAATTCACACCTTAACGGGTTTTCTGTTCCGGCTGAGAGGACCAAACCATGGGGAACGGCACATGCCGTTTTATGCGCCAAAGATGCAGTGAAGGAACCCTTTGCTGTTATTAACGCAGATGATTTTTACGGGAGTGATGCATTTGTGAAGGCCTTTAATTTTTTAACCAGGGATTGCAACGAAAAAACGTATTCCATCATAGGGTATGAATTGCTGAAAACCCTATCAGACAACGGAACGGTGAACCGTGGTGTTTGCAGGGTCAATGGCCATGGTAACCTGGCTTCCATTGCAGAAAGGCTCAACATCAGCAAACAAAATGGTAAAATAGTTTGCGATGACAGCGCAGAGCCAAAAGAATTGCCCCTGGACTCCCAGGTTTCAATGAATTTCTGGTGTTTTGATCCTTCCGTTTTTCCCTATAGCCAGAAACTGTTTCATGAATTTGTTGCAAAAAATATCAGCAATCCAAAAGCTGAATTTTTTATACCCATAGTTGCCGATCAGTTTATTCACAACGGGGGTGGCGCCATTAAGGTAATCCCTACTTCAGCTTTGTGGTTTGGTGTAACGTACAAAGAAGATGCGCCTGATGTAAAAGCCAGCATTGAAAACCTTGTGGCGCATGGTGAATACCCGCCAAAGCTCTGGTGAAAATAATTTTTACCGTTTCTGCTGTTTATACCAATTAGACTTTAAAATATGTCATGCGTTGGTGGGGACACCAACGCTGGCAGATAGTCATTGGGGGCGTTGTCGCCGCCAATGACAGTGTACTTTTAAAGTTTTATTGGTATTATACCAATTAGACTTTAAAATAATGTTTTTTAGTTGTATATTTGTTCATGCGGCAAATCATACAAGTTAGCGTTAAAGAATCTGTTTCTGAACTGCGCTCCTATCAAAAACGTTTTTCATCCAGGTTCAAAGCTTTGCAAA
>JANRKT010000210.1:0-19606 GCA_033763355.1 Chitinophagaceae bacterium
AAATGCCCGCCCTATAAAATTCAGGACTTTTTCAGCAAAGCCAATACTTATCGGATTTACACTTATGTATTGTCCGGTCGTGAAGTATATCGTTATTTTCATTGCAGCCTGCAACAAAAAACCGGGCCACCTGGGTCCGGTCTTTTTGTGATTTTGAAATCAGAGGTAGTGTTGCTGCATCAGGACGGTTTAGTAGTGAGGTAATAGGGTTGTGACTGATTTCATAGTCTCTCACAGGCTAATGGTTCTGGTTTTTCTCAAAGGGTCAGGATTCGTTTTAGTGTTCTCAAGGGTTAGCGTTTTAAGGGTCTGCACCCGGGTACGGATTAAAATCGGGTCCAGGGTTTTGGGTTAGGGACGGAGGGTTATTTCCGTTTTGCTTTTGATTTTGGGTTTAGGGTTGAAACCTGTTCATCAATTATGGCAGTACAAATTTGCTAAGGAATTCCCGCTGCCTGAAATTTATTCGATAACCAGGCTTCATGCTTCGATTTTCGGGAGAATTAACCGGTTGAAGGAAATCAGACGATATTGATTTTCTGCATTACCCTTGCTTTATGGGCCTTGCTGATGGGTATAGAGTGGCCTTTTATGAGCAGCACATTTTCCTGGATGTCTTCAATGCGGGAAAGGTTCACAATGTAGGAGCGGTGTACTTTAAGGAAGCGCTGGGGGTTTACTTTTGTTTCCAGGTTCTTGATGGTATTGTGTGTAATGTATTTTTTATCGGCCGTTACAAACTTTACATAATCACCCATGCTTTCAATAAAGAGGATGTCATCATTTTTTAACCTCACCAGCTTGCCGTCTGCTTTTATAAAAATATGGTCTTCCTGTTCGGCTTCAATGCCATCGGTTTCCCTTTTCTTGTACACTTTTTGCAAAGCTTCAAGAAAACGCTGGTAGGTAAAAGGTTTCTTTAAATAATCTGTTACATTATACTGAAAAGCGTCATAGGCATACTCGGTTTTGGAAGTAGTAAGTACAATCTGGGGGTGGTAAACAAGCTGGTCCATCAGGTCAAAGCCGGATGCCCCCGGCATTTCCACATCAAGAAAAATGATGTCCACTACATTTTCTGTAAGGAATTTTAATGCATCTTCTGCATTGGTAAAGTGGGCCAATACGTCAACCTGGCCGCATTTATCACAAAATTTTTTGAGAAAATCTGCCGCTACCTGAAGGTCTTCAACAATTACACTGCTAAACTTCATGCCCTTTTATTAATATGCGCTTCGAGGCGTTCTGTTTCTGTTTTTATATTTTCCAGCGCTCCTGTTATCGTTTCATTAATTGTATTGTACTGGTACTGTATGTCGGTTGCATGCAATGCCTTTAAACAGGCATCCTCAAATTGCTGCACCATATCCTGCACATCATCCAGGCCCACATAACCAAACAAAGGTTTTATTTTATGATATACCTTTTTCAGCGCTGCTGTATCGCCCTGTTTAAAATATTCAGCGGCTAACACCAGTTCTTTATTTACCTGGTTGTATGTTTCGGTAAAAATATGTACCGCTGTCTTCACATCACCCCCATACAATTCATATAGAAAAGCAGCGTTGAACCGGGGTGAAAAATTAAAAGCGTTTTCCTGGTCAATGTTCTGCATAAATCACAATTTTCATCAGGATAGTAACGTTCTAAACGGGTAACCCATTATCCGGGATTATGGAAAAACCGGTATTACCTCAGCTCATGAAAACGAACATCTTACATGGTATAGTATCTTTCCAAAAAACAATTTTAGAGAGCGGCATCAAACAATACACCAGTCTTGAAAAGCAAAAAGGGATACTCCGCCTCAACCTTTTCCTGAGCTTTGCACTTGCTGTAGTCATCATCAGTTTATTGTTCAGTTTTTTCGACGGCCTCTACTACAGTTCTTTTGTAAATTTTGCTGTTGGCCTGCTCCTTGGTATTTCATGGTTTTTAAACAAAGACGGTCATCACAACCATGCCAAAAAGCTGGGCATCCTCACCATAAACATGTATTTTTTTGCCATGAGTTATGTGGAGGGGTTAAGGTCTGGTCAATACCTGCTTTTTTTCCCGTTTTTGCTGGCGCTGATTTTTGTAATTGATATTAAAAAAAACAACTACGAAGAGCTTATTGCCACAGGGGTAACCACACTGCTTACCTTTGCTTTGATTTTTGTAGTGGCGCCTTACCAGAATAAACTGCAGAAAATCCCCCAGGACGTTTACAGCGGCTTATACAGTACCAACCTTTCTTTATCGCTTCTTATCACAACGGTATTTGCTTATTTCATCCTCAAAACGCTGGAAACGCATGAGGAGAAGATACTGGAAGAAAAAATGCTAACGGACACCATTTACGATACATCACTTGATGCGGTATTTATTGTTGACAGGGGCAACCTCCTGATTAAAGACTGCAACAAGAGGGTACTTGAAATGTTTGATTATTCAGATAAAAAAGAAATAAAAGGCATAGCAGTAGATAATTTCCTCGGCGCTTCCATGAAAGAACAAATCACCCTGCTGGGCAAAAATGCCTTTATAAAAAATTCACCATGGTTTGGCAACATGGATTTTGTGAAGAAAGATGATACGCCTTTTTACGCTTATGTAAACATTGTTCCCTTTACACACCAGCATGAGCAGTTGTGTAAAATAAGCATACTTGATATTACAGAAATCAAGATTGCAGAATTTGAAATTTTAAAGGCAAAAGAAAAAGCGGAAAAAGCTGCAAAGGTTAAATCAAGGTTCCTTTCCAACATGAGCCATGAACTGCGTACCCCGCTTAATGCAATCATCGGCACTGTTAATATACTGGTGCAGGAAGAATACCTTGCCACCCAGCGGCAGTCGTTTGATGTACTGCGGCATTCATCAGAACACATGCTGCAACTGGTAAACGATATACTTGATTACAGCAAACTGGAAGCCGGTAAAATGCAACTGGACAGTACCGCATTTAACCTGAAACATTTTTTGCAAAAAGTCATCTTCCCCTTCAGCACTGCCCTGGAAAAAAGAAAAATTGAATTTGAATCGAATGTTGACAGCGCCTTGAACCTGGAGATCATCGGAGATGAATTGCGGCTGAACCAGGTATTGAATAACCTCCTTTCCAATGCCGCCAAGTTTACTGAAAAAGGAAATATAGATTTAATTGTAAAAGCTGTAAGCAAAAAAACACACTCGGTAGAAGTATATTTTGCAGTAAAGGATACAGGAATTGGCATACCTGCCGGAAAGATGAAACAGATTTTTGAAAGCTTTACACAGGCGGATATTGAAACTACACGCAAGTACGGCGGCACCGGCCTTGGCCTTGCCATCAGCAAAGGCATTGTTGAAAATATGGGCGGAGAGTTAAAAGTGCAAAGTGAAGTTGGCAAAGGCAGCACTTTTTATTTTACTGTAATGTTTAAGGTAAACAGGGCACAAAAGGATTACGTAAATGAAGAAAGCCTGAAAGAACTGGCCAACCTGCAAAAAGTACGGGTGCTGCTGGCTGAAGACAATCCCATTAACATGATTGTGGCTAAACGCTTCTTGCAGAAATGGAATGTGGAGGTTGACGAAGCGGTTAACGGTCTTGAAGCAGTTAGCCTTTTTGAAAAAAACAAATACGACCTTTTGCTGGTTGACCTGGAGATGCCGGAAATGGATGGTTCTGAAGCTGTGGCTGAAATAAGAAAGAAAAATGCCAACATACCCATTATTGCATTTACTGCTGCTGTGTATGATGACATGCAAAGCGACCTGATCAGCAAAGGGTTTACTGACTTTATTCCAAAACCTTTCCGGCCTGAAGATTTGCATAAAAAAATCCTGCAGCTAACCGCCTACGGCCAGCTGCAGAAGTTTAAATACGAATAGAAAATACCTAATTTTAAGGAACCGGCGCACCGCCTGTTTTATTTTCCACCTTTGGCTTTTCCATTACCCCTTCTTTTACCAGCGCTGATTTAATTTTTTCTTCATACTGTTTTGCCAAAACAGTATTGTCTGTATCCGCCTTGTTTACTTTATCCTGCAGAAACTTAATCCTGTCCAGCTGCAGGTTGTTAGGCGCTGCTTCTGTAAAGCAGATACGGGCATACACCTGCGTAATGTCTTCACGCAAACGGGTCTCATCCGCAAAAATTGATTTTTGTTTAGTAGGCACAAGCTCCCCCCTTAATGTTTCCAGTTTATCGTTGTATTCCTGCAATTGCTTTTTCACTTTTGCATTCTTCACTTTCTCCATATTGTCTTTCAGCATCTTTTGCTTGTCGTTTATGTCTGCCACAACTTTGGCGAGTTGTTCATGCATGCGGAACAATTTCATTGCAGCATCGTACTGCACATTACGGTCTGCCAGTGTAAATGCAGATTTATCATCGTGTACCACCTGCAGTTTTTGGGTATATTCATTATTGCCCACTTTCAATTTTAGGGTGTACTCACCCGGTAAAACCTGCGGAGCAATAAAACCACCCTGGTCAATCTTGGTGCCGCTTACAGCCACTTTGGGTGGCGTAATGCGCTGGTTCCAGGATATTTTATTCACGCCTTTTCTTTTAGTAGCAGGTATAGATTGTACTACTTTACCATTTGCATCTGTTATTTCAATTTTTACATCGCCGCTGTTCACCCTTTCCTTCAGATAATATTGAATGGGTTCTATAGAAGGTGCATTGCCTGCAACCCACCCGCCGGTGGAAGGAAAGCCCCCGTCGCCAAAACGGCCTGTCGTAAGCACCATGAGTTTGTTCGGGAAAAGAAAGACATCTTTGTCAACAATATCTTTCGTAAGGTTACGCATAGGCGAAATATCATCTACTACCAATATGCCCCTGCCGTGTGTACCAATGATGAGGTCATTGGTAACGGGGTGTATCTGTATATCCCTTACCAAAGCATACCAGGGCACATTATTCTTCATGCGGAACCAGCTTTCGCCGCCATCAACTGTTGCAAACAACCCCATTTCAGTGCCAATAAAAAGTAAATCTTTGTTCTTTAAATCTTCCTTTACTTTATGTGCAAACCCGCTGAATTCATCGCTTTTAAATACGGTCCATGTTTTACCCATATCCGATGACTTTCCCACATAAGTTTTATGGTCGCCATACATGTGGTTGTCAAAGCTGGCATACACAACATTTTTATCAAACCTTGAAGGCTCGATGCTGCTTACCCATGTTTGTGCAGGAACGCCTGCAACAGCAATGTTCTTTGAAACATTGGTCCATGTTTTTCCGCCATCGGTTGTGTATTGCAGGTTGCCGTCATCTGTACCCGCCCAAATGATATTTTCATCAAGCGGAGATTCTGATATGGCGAAAATGGTGCAGTGGTTCTCTGCCGAAGTATTATCGGCGCTCAGCCCGCCGCTGTTTTCCTGTTCCTGTTTTTTCTTATCATTGGTTGAAAGGTCAGGTGAAATTCTTGTCCAGTTCCTTCCCTGGTCAGTTGATTTATAAAGGTACTGTGCACCAACATAAAGGTTCTTTGTGTTTTTCGCACCCACTGCTATGGGGGTATTCCAGTTCCATCTCAATTTATCTTCGCCCTCTTTTTGCTCTGGCTTTATGCTCATGCTTTTTATCGTTCTCAAATCAATGCGGTTTACATCGCCGCCCTGCGATTCTGCATAAGCAATATTGGGGTCAGAAGGATCCGGCACAACCCAAAACCCGTCACCACCATACACTGCTTTCCAGTCTCCAACCCTTACCCCGCCTGGCGCTGATGAAGGCGCAACCCAGCTCCCGTTATCCTGCAGGCCGCCATAAACATTGTAAGGTTCTTTTGTATCTGCAGCCACATGATAAAATTGCCCCACGGGAAGATTCAATAAAAAAATCCATGTGCCCCCTTTATCAAGGCTCAGGTAAACACCGCCATCCGTACCAAGGTACATGTGATTGGTATTATTGGGATTGATCCACAATGCATGATGGTCGCTGTGCACCCATCCGCCTTCATTGCTGGCATCAGTAAAAGAATAACCGCCATCTGTTGAATAAGAAAAAGTAAATGCCGGGCGATAAACCCGTTTTGCGTCTTTGGGATCAACAACAAGTGTGCTGAAATAAAAAGGCCTTGAAATGACATTGAGTGTGGCGCTTTGCTGTTTCCAGTTTTCACCACCATCAGCAGAAATGTATAAACCTGTATTTTGCGATTCAACAATTGCAAGAAGGTTGTTGGGCGCAGATGGCGCCAAAGCAAGCGCCACACGGCCAAAGGGTTTGGGAGGCAAACCATTTTTCAATTCTTTCCATGTTTTGCCTGCGTCAGTTGATTTATAAATACCGCTTCCTGCACCGCCGGAATTAAACAGGTAAGGCAATCTCCTGAACTCCCATGTGGTGGCGTAAACAATATCGGGATTGGAGGGATCAAGAGCTACATCTGCACAGCCGGCTTTTTCACTTATATACAAGACCTTCTCCCATGTTTTGCCAGCATCGGTTGATTTGTATAAACCACGGTGTTTGCTGTCGCCCCATAATGGACCAGGTGCGGCAACATAAATGGTATTTGAATTTTTGGGATCAATTGCAATTTTTGCAATGTGCTCAGTGCTGTCTAATCCAATTTTTGTCCAGTTGTCGCCTGCATCAGTTGATTTGTATAAGCCATCTCCTATTGAAACCGAGTTGCGCATATTGCTTTCACCGGTTCCTACATAAACCACTTTGGGGTTTTTCTGGTCAATTGCAATTGCACCAATGGATTGACAATATTTATCAAATATTGACCTGAATGATGCGCCTGCGTTGGTGGTTTTCCATACGCCACCGCCTGCTGTGCCAACGTATAAAGTTTTGCCTTCCTCACTGTTTACCCCTTCAATGGCGCTAATGCGGCCGCTCATGGTGCCCGGGCCGAGGTGCCGGGCTTCCATCATGCCAAAAGTGGCAGAAGTAATTTTTGATTGCGAAAACACCTGTAAGGAAACAATACAGGATAATAAAAAGACGATTTTCCTCATGGCAGTCAGTTTTAAACCGTAAAAGAAAAAACCCGGAGTTGCACCGGGTTATACCTGAAAAAAATATTTTTTAATTGGAAGGTTTGAATAAGCTTTCGTCAACAGGTTTGTTCACTTCAACTTTGGTGATGACCAGTTCGCCGGGTCCGAAACCTGTCATGGCAAAAGGAAAAGTAAAGCCTTCATCTACCTTTTTAAAGTTGCTGTAGGTTTGGGTTTGTTCAACTTCCTGTCCGGATGCTTTTGATTTGGTGATGGTTTTAATATTAAAATAGGTTGAAGGGTCAAAAAACAAGGTTTGAACCAGCCCGTTTTTCATGGTAACTTTCAATTTAAAGCACTCTGTTCCTTCCACATCTTCTTTTCCGAGAAACTCCACCGCATGCCCTTTGTCTTTATAATTGAGAAGGATGCTCTGGGCGTCAATTTGCGCATCGCTGGTTTCTTTTACAACTTCTGCCGGTGTAGCTTCAGCTTTTGTCTGTCCCTGAAAAGGCATGTAAGTCCACCCTTCTGTGGCAGTTTGAATAATATAGCCATTCATACCCATTGCAGAAATGTCAACACGCTGGCCTTTGTTATGCACCTGCGTAAGTTTAACAGGAATTTCCATGCCCTGCACGGTAAGTGTCCCTTCCATGACGACACTGCTGAGCGTTAACAATTTTTCTTTGCCCCCGATTGCTGCCAGGTGTTTATCTATAACCTCATCAGCTGTCTGAGCGAAAGAAAATACTGATACCATTAATGTGGCTGTAAATAACCACGCCATTTTAAGTTGTTTCATTTTGTTTTTATTTTGGAGTGTTTTGACCTTTTTTAACTATTGCGGTTTGTATAATTTTTCTTCAACGGGTTTGTTCACTTCTATTTTTTCATAATTGGTGGATGCCCCCATGCCGCCCATTGCAATGGTATGGGCAAACATGTAACCTTCGGGTGTTTTGCGATAATCGGAGTAATCAATCTTTAATTCTGCATCAGGACTGGCGCCACCACCTCCCCTTCTGCCACCCATCATGCCGCCACCCTTGCGGGTACTGCGTATGATGAGCCAGGTTTTGGGGTCAATAAAATAACTGATGTCCCTGCCGGATTTTAAAGTGAGTTTGATTTTATAGCATTCTGTTCCCTCCACATCTTCTTTCCCTATCAGTTCCGCTTTATGTCCTTTTGCAGCATAATCAAAAAGGGGACCTGCACAATCCAGTTCGCTTTGCTGGTTCTGCACCATATCAGGGGCAATGGGCTCAAATGCCCCGCCATTTTGAGGGTTTGAGCGCCAGCCTTCTTTATCCGTAACAACCATTGTAAAAGAACCCATCCCGAAGTTTACTTCCCTGCGCATTAATTTATCCTGTACAATCCATGTTTTGGAGGTTACCTCGTTACCGTTCTGCATTACAGAAACACCTTCCATATAAAGCGCTTTGATGGCATTCAGCTTTTCTTTACCACCCATGGCTTCAATGTATTTATCAATGATTTCATCCGCTGTTTGTGATGGTGAAACAAAAGCTGCATTCAGCAGTAATGCCGCAAAAAAGAGTTTCTTCATGATAGCAGGAATTTTTATAAGCCGCCCCAAATATATGCCAGTTGATATTTCCGCCGTTTCCTTTTATCCACTAACTTAAACCTCTGGTAAAATCCTTTTATTTGTAACATGGCCAATCTGATTATTACAGGCAACCTCGTTGATATTTTTCAACAAAAAATTTACCCGGTTGAAATCCTTGTTGAAAACAAAAGAATAATTTCAATTTTATCTTTAAACAGCGCTGCACCCGGCAGCCCTTATATTTTACCCGGTTTTATTGACGCCCACGTTCACATTGAAAGCTCCATGCTTGTTCCCGCCGAATTTGCCCGGCTGGCAGTGGTGCACGGAACCGTTGCTACCGTAAGCGACCCCCATGAAATTGCCAATGTATGCGGCATTGAGGGCGTTAATTTCATGATCGGAAACGGCAGGCAGGTTCCCTTTAAGTTTTATTTCGGGGCGCCAAGCTGTGTGCCCGCTACGGCTTTTGAAACTGCAGGTGCCGAACTGAATAGTGCTGCTGTAAAAGAACTTTTGCAAAGACCGGAAATAAAATACTTAAGTGAGATGATGAATTTCCCGGGAGTGTTGCACGGTGATGAAGAAGTAATGAAAAAAATTGCCGCCGCCCGTCAATTTAACAAACCTGTTGATGGCCATGCGCCGGGTTTAAGGGGCGAGGAGGCTAAAAAATACATTGATGCAGGTATATCTACCGACCACGAATGTTTTACCAGGGAAGAAGCGCTGGATAAACTGAAATACGGAATGAAGGTCATCATCCGTGAAGGAAGCGCCGCCAAAAATTTTGATGCACTGGTTGATTTGCTGAATGATTACCCGGAACAAATGATGTTTTGCAGTGATGACAAACACCCTGATAGCCTCGCAGAGGGGCACATTAACCAACTTTGTGAAAGGGCAGTAGCAAAAGGGATAAATGTATATAAAGTTTTAAGGGCGGCATGTGTAAACCCTGTTTTGCATTATAACCTTGACGTGGGGTTGTTGAGAAAAGGCGACCCTGCGGATTTTATTTTAATAAGCGACCTGAAGGAGTTTAAAGTTTTGCAGACTTATGTTGACGGTGAACTGGTGGCGGAGGAGGGGAAGTCGTTAGTCAGCAGGCAGCAGTACTCAGTCAATAGCCGGCAGCCGGCAGAAATTAATAATTTTTCATGCAGTATAAAGCAGGTAAATGACTTTGAGGTTGGTGTTTCACTTACTAGTAGCAATTCAAAATTAACAGCAATTGAAGCATTGGATGGCCAGCTTATTACCAATAAGGTAAATTTTATCCCAACAACAATTAATAATTCCATAGTCTGTAACCTAAAAGAAGATATTATAAAAATTGTTGTTGTTAACCGGTACGGGGATGCCCCTGTTGCAAAAGCCTTTATTAAAAACTTTGGATTAAAGCAGGGTGCGCTGGCATCGTCTGTTGCGCATGATTCGCACAACATTGTTGCTGTGGGAACGGATGATGAAAGTTTATGCAAAGCGGTAAACATGGTAATTGAACACAAAGGAGGGGTGAGTTGTGTGAAAGACAATTTTGAAATGGTGCTGCCATTGCCGGTTGCCGGGCTGATGAGCAATGAAGATGGATATAAGGTTGCCGAATTGTATTCTATTATTGACAAGGCGGCAAAAGAAGCGGGCAGTACCTTGTCGGCGCCTTTTATGACGCTTTCATTTATGGCACTGCTGGTAATCCCTCATTTAAAACTGAGCGATAAAGGGCTTTTTGACGGGGACAGGTTTATGCTGATTTAAAATCTTGTCATAAGATTCCAAAGCCCACAAAGCAGTATCTAAAAAAATGCCGGGGGCATTAAAAAAAACATAACAAAAGCATAGCAATAATCCCAAAAGCAACAAATTACTTTCGCAGTTGCTGAACGTTGATGAAATTATCAACATGCAACATTTGGTTTTCAATAACGTTGTAAATTTGATCAATTGCTTGCTGTCATGAAAAAACTCTTGTTACTCCAAGTTGCAGGAATGTTTTTATTGTATAATCAATCCCGGTCACAGGTAAATATCATCCCCGGCAACAACATTGCGTACACCGTGGGGGCTGATCCTGAGTCTGAAACCGGTTTAGCTGAAAATGAAATAAACGACTCACTGTTTTCCCGTAACAATACGCTTTATAATAAAACCACAGGTTTGTGGACAAGGCGTTATTTTGAAAACCGGTTGATGGATTCTGGCAGGATGATTAAAAAGCTCCCGGATGGTGAGTGGAAAGGCTGGTACCCTGACGGACAACTGCGTTTCATAAGGCATTACAGCTACCTTAAACTGGTTTCATTAAAAGAAGAAATAGGAAGGGGCCCCAAGGCAAGTTTCTACACCATTACCAGCCTGGTGAAGCAAAAAAATTACAGGCCTGCTTTCTTTTATAATATCCCCGCTTCATTTGCTGCTTTATCTGAGCAGGAACAATTCCCATATTTCCCCCCCTTTCATGAAGGGCTGCAGCATGGGTTGTACATGAATTATTATCCTGAAGGAAACATTAAAGACTCAGGCTATTACAAAAACGGTTTGCGTGATGGCCTGTGGATAGAATGGCTGGATGAAGGCGCCATTAAATCAACAGGGGCATACCACCACGGTTACAGAAAAGGGGACTGGAAATTTTACAACCGCAATGGAAAATTGCTTTACCTGAAAACCTTCAACCGTTACGGAAAACAAATCAGCAGGCATAATTTTCAGTAAAGACTTATTGTATTAACAGCTAACATTCCCTTTCCAGCACTTCTTTTACTTTATTGTAATACCGTATAGCGCTGCTGTGGGAATCACCAATACATACCACCCCCAGTTTGCCATACTGCGACAGGGCCCCAATTAAATGAAACATCACCCCCTGTTGCGAAGTACTGTCATAATGCAGGCCGTGAAACATGGCAATCTCAATAAGGTCGTAAGGAGTTAATCCTTTATAATAAGGAGCTTCCAGGTTATCTGTAGCATAATAAAAGCGTTGCTGGCCATTGGGCATGGTGTATATGCCTTTGCCTGGATCGTAATTTCCATCGGTTAAAAACTGCAGCATCAGGAAGGGATGTGTTGTTCCTCCTTTTCTGAGATTGATTTCAATGGCATAGTTTTTCCATCCATCCGGTTCTTTTACTGAAATAAAATCAACAGAAAATCTTCCGATAACGCCATAATTCTTCAGCACCCCGCTCACGGCTTCGCCCATGTTTGCAATGGCATTGCTGTACTCACTGTCTGCAGGAAAAGATGCTCCCATAAAAACCTGGCCTGATTCGCCGCCAAGCACCTGGTCATGTGTTGAAATAACATCTATCTTACCCAGCGGATTTATACGGCATTGTACCGAGGGGGAACGTTTGATGTGGCCTTCAATAAATTCTTCTGCTGCTCCGCCCAGCGCTTTAAATTTATTGATGTAATTTTCATAGCCTACATCAGCAGCCACCATTTTTAAGCGAACCGGCAGTTCCTTACCTATCCATTGTTTTAATCCTGTTCCTGATGGTGACGCCTCATAACTGAACACCGCATTGCCATCTCCTGAAAAACCATCGTTTATTTTTACCACCGCTTTACTCAGCAAAGGTTTTTGCCTTTTTAAATCCGCAAGCGCTCCTGCAAGATCATCAGCATCTTTAAGATTACCCGTTCCGGCGGGCATTTGTACACCTGCTTCACTGAAAACTTTTCTGCTTCCTGTTTTGGAACCCAGGTAATATAAATCCGGATCGCATCCGTAAATGGGAAGGCCCAACCTCACAGCTAGTGTTCTCTCTTTACAGGTTACATTAAAGCAGGCCAGGTGCGCTATGTGTCCCGAAGGTATACATTGCCTGATGCGGTTTAACAACCTGGGACGTTCCAGTATTTTTTCTGTTAATGATTTCCGGGAGGCATCAAAACAACTGAGCAGGGAAAGCCGCTGCCGGGCATGATAACCCGTAATACCAGGTAATAAGTGCAGGTAATAATCCACAATAACCTGGTCAACCGGCATACTGGTAACATATATAACATGTGTACGGGGCATACGCAACAGCATCAGCAGGCACAGCATCCGCTCTTCGTAATGTATCACACCCCGGATTTTGGTTAATATTTCCTGGTCCATCGTAAGGCTTGGAACAATAACTACCGTTTTGGGGGCTTGCATATCCGGAAATACCTTCTCGTACTGCGAAGCAAAATTGTTCTGCAGCAATTTAAAGGAACGGATTTCTTCTTCCGTATTTATGGCGGGAAATGCGGCTGTATGAATCATGAAAAAATTATTTCGCTACGGCACATGCGGCCACAGTTTTACCTCTCCTCTTTTATGCCCCGAAAAAAGAAAGAATATCTCTTTCACAGCATGATATTCGGGTACTCCGAAGATGATTTTTATCAATATGAATATGGCGGAGCTAATACAAAAAATTTTACCGCTATTTTACTGCATTTTACCGGCTTTTTTCTTTTTACAGCCTAAAGCCGCTTGTCTTGCTGCTGCAACGCCATTAGTTTTGTTTCAAAATAAAAACAATGGAAGAAAGAACAAGAAATGAGATAACGAAAAGAAATAAGGACGGGCATATTTGGGCAGGTGTTCTTTTACTGGTTGTAGGCGGCGGACTATTGCTCCGCCAGCTAAATCCCCAACTTGGTATTCCGGACTGGTTATTCAGCTGGAAAATGTTATTAATCGTAATCGGGTTATTTATTGGCTTCAGGCAAAATTTCCGTGATTATGGCTGGCTTATTATGGTAGGCATCGGTACTTTCTTTTTACTTAACGATATATGGCCTGACCTATCCGTAAGAAGATATTTCTGGCCTGTTGCTATAATAACGCTGGGGCTGTTCTTCATCTTAAATGCAAAAAGGGGAAGAAAATATACACTGAACCAGTGTTTCGGTTCATCAGCTAAACAGGAGACTTATGCAACATTTACTGCAGAGAGCACAGAGACAGGCAGCAGGGAAGTACTGGATATTGCCGCTGTATTTGGCGGGGTAAAAAAAGTTGTGTTTTCCAAAAATTTTGGCGGTGGTGAAATTGTAGCTGTATTCGGCGGCGCTGAAATTGATATGAGCCAGGCAGACTTTAACGGGCAGGTTACACTTGAAATTGTAACCATATTCGGCGGCTGCAATATGGTTGTGCCGCCCGATTGGGAAATTAAATCAGAAGTGGCGGCAATACTGGGGGGCATTGAAGACAAAAGGCCCGCACAGGGTTCCACCAATCCCAATAAAGTACTGGTATTAACCGGCACAGCCATCTTTGGGGGCATTGAAATAAAAAGTTTCAGGTAAATGAATCATCAGCCTGTTGGGTTAAGAAAAGGCTTGATTACAAACAGGTATTTTTAAGAGAAGAAATAACACCGGTAAAAACCCGGCAGGCTGATCTTTTTAAAAAAAATCAGGGCAATCAAAACAAATAACATGAACTGGTATCTGGCAAAATTGGTTTTCAGGATTATTTGCGGAGATGAAAACCACCGTCCGCAATTTGATGAACAATTAAGGTTAATTTCTGCAGCTAATGAAGAAGAAGCATTCTGCAAGGCGCAGTCAATAGGCGAAGCAGAACAGGAAACTTTTTACAACCAGCAGGAGAAACTGATACAATGGCGTTTTATTAATGTAAGCGAACTGTATAAAATTTCAGCGCTCATTGATGGTGCAGAACTTTATTCAAGGATTGAAGAACCGGAAAATGCAGCGCTGTATGCCGAAATAGTGCACCGTAAAGCGGCTCATATCCAGCTCAACACAACACATAAAATTTTGCATTTATTATAACCCTGCAGTGGCAACATCAGCATTATCATCATCAAGAAACAAACTGATTTTTGCAGCATGCTGGCTGTTGTGGTCGCTCATACAGCTCAATATGCTGAGGGGATGGGGACTGAACTGGCAGCCCGTAATTATTGATACTTTAGCAAGCAATGCGCTGCTTGCCGCTGCCTGCCTGCTGATTATTAATAACCTTCATTATTACAGGCCCTCAAAAATAAGATACTGGTATGTTGCCGTATGGTGCCTTGCATTAAGCGGCCTGTGGTCCGGTGCAGTAAGGTTCGGGCTGGGGGCATTGCTGAGAAATGATGCTGAATATTTTTCTTTTCTTGAAAAATCAATGACCATACGCTTTAATATGGCATTGCTGGTAACAGGGTGTGCAGCCATGATGAGCATGCTCTGGTATAACCTGGAAGAACAGCACGAAAAAGAAACCAGGAAAGCAGATGCAGAAAAACTTGCTAAAGATGCCGAGTTGTTTAAACTCCGGCAGCAAATGCAGCCTCATTTTTTATTCAACAGCCTCAATTCTATCAATGCACTTGTCATCAGCCAGCCGCAGCAGGCAAGAAAAATGATACAGCAGTTATCTGACTTTTTAAGGGGCACATTAAAAAAAGAAGACCACCAACTCATCAGCCTTAATGAAGAAATACAATACCTGCAGCTTTACCTGGAAATAGAAAAAGTAAGGTTTGGGCATCGCCTGTCAACAGAGATCAAAACGGATGATGCTGCCCTTTCATGTAAATTACCCTCAATGCTGCTGCAACCGGTTATGGAAAATGCAATTAAGTTTGGATTGTATGATACCACAGATGTTACCAGCATCAGTTTGTATGCAGAAGCGGCTGCAGGCAACCTTGTTATTACCATAAAAAACCCGTTTGACCCTGAAACCGCCTCGCCCCGCCAGGGAACGGGCTTTGGGCTTAGCGCCGTACAACGCCGCCTGTATTTGCTGTATGCAAGAACAGATCTGCTGGCAGCACAGCAGGAAGGAAATATATTTATTACTGTTTTAAAAATACCACAGGCATAATGAAGGCAGTTATTATAGATGATGAACCGCTGGCAAGGAGTATTGTAAAAGAATACCTGCAATCCCACCCGCATATTGAAGTGGTGCAGGAATGTAATGATGGTTTTGAAGGGGTAAAAGCCATTCAGCAGTACAAGCCTGATATCATTTTTCTCGATATTCAAATGCCCAAGATAAACGGCTTTGAAATGCTTGAATTAATAGAAAAACCCCCTGCCGTAATTTTTACCACAGCATTTGATGAATATGCCATTAAAGCATTTGAGACTCATGCAGTGGATTATCTTTTAAAACCCTTCAGCCAGGAAAGGTTTGATAAGGCCCTGCAAAAGTTGTCAGATAAAAAAGCCGGTTCAAAAGAGGAAGAGGAAAACACAACAGCTTTGCTGCAAAGCATTTCTTTATCACCGGCACAGCAACACCGTGTGGTGGTTAAAACCGGGGCAAAAATTAAAATTATACTTGTTGATGACATCCATTATCTTGAAGCGGCGGACGATTATGTAAAAATCCATACCGGCGAAGGGGCCTTCCTGAAAAACAAAACCATGGGTTATTTTGAGGCCTCGCTGAATGCACAGCAGTTTGTACGTACCCATCGTTCTTACATCATCAGCATACAACAAATTACACGTATTGACCCTTATGAGAAAGACACTCACCTTGCCATTTTAAAATCAGGCGCAAAAGTGCCGGTGAGCAAAACCGGCTATCCGAAACTGAAGATGGTTTTGGGGTTATAAAAAGCACGGAGTAAATATCACTTTAAAGTACCCGAAAAATAAATGCAGTAAACCTTGTTTCAGGGCGGCCCGCCCCGGCCTCAAAAAAGGATTACTGTTGCCCCGAAATGAAATTTCAGATTGTAAAGTTTAGCCTTTAGATTTGTTATCAACTCCGGTTTCCGGCGCTGCATTACATTTTAATTTTCGGGGATGGTTATCAATCTAAGTGAAAAACATTCGTTGCTCAGCAACTGGATAAGCGAACTGCGGGATGTGGAAATACAAACCGAGCGTATGCGTTTTCGCCGGAACCTCGAAAGAATAGGCGAAGTGATGGGTTACGAAATCAGCAAAACCCTTCCATCCAAACAAATTGAAGTACAAACGCCATTGGGTATATCGGAATGTATGATTTTGAGGGAGCAGCCTGTATTGGCAACCATACTGCGTGCAGGTCTTCCTTTGCACCAGGGTTTGTTAAATTTTTTTGACAAAGCAGACAATGCTTTTATAACAGCATACCGCAAACACCAGCGTGACGGCTCTTTTGAAATAAGTCTTGAATACATTTCCTGCCCGCCTCTTGATGACCGTATTGTAATAGTATCCGACCCCATGCTGGCAACGGGTTCTTCCCTCGTAAAAACCCTTCATTTTCTTAAGGATGAAGGGGTTCCGAAAGAAATACATGTAGTGGTTGCAATTGCCTGTACGGTTGGCATAGAATATGTTCAAAGAGAAGTGCCGTCAGTTAAAATATGGTGCGGCGCTATTGATGATGAACTGACCGCTAAAGGCTATATTGTTCCAGGCCTTGGAGATGCAGGCGACCTTTCTTACGGATCAAAATTGCAGGCATAAAAAGGTTTTTGTAAATTGTGTATCCTAACCTGAAAACTTCATGATGAGAGTATTGATTGTTTTACTTGTTTTAACCATAAGCCGTATAACAGCTTTTGCGCAAGACCCGCATTTTTCCCAATTCTTTGCTTCGCCGCTTACATTAAACCCTGCATATACCGGCAAGTTTGATGGCATATTTCGTGTTGCGGGCAATTACCGCAACCAGTGGCCTACTATCAATAATGCATTTACAACTGCAACAGCATCGGTTGATTTTCCCATACTGGTTAACCGTTTGCCCGAATGGGACACATGGGGTGTTGGTGTTTTAGGTTTGAATGACCAGAGTGGTAATAAAATACTCAATAATAATTTCCTTTCTGTTTCCACCGCATACCACAAAGGTTTGGACGAGGATGGTTTTCACCAGCTCGCTGTAGGTTTCCAGGCCACATATGCACAAAAAAAATTAGACATTACGAAAGCTGATTTTGAAGATGAGCTTACCTCATTGGGGTTTACCGGCGTAACATCTGAAGTGTTTAACAACTCCAATGTTGTTATCAATTATTTTGATTTTAATACCGGCATACTTTACTCAGGTACTACCAACGGCTACAACAGTTTTTATTTTGGCGCTTCGGTGTATCATGTTAACCGTCCCAAAGAATCTTTCCAGGGCGGAAATTTTTTACTGGGCCCGAGGGTAACCATACATGGCGGCGGCTATGTTCCCATAGACGCATCCAAAATGTTTCATGGCAGTTTCATCCACCAGCGGCAGGCGGGGGCAACAGAAACTGTTTTGGGCGGAGCTGTATCTTTTAATGTAAATGGCGATGAAGAAAACCCCACCAATGTTTATGTGGGTTCATGGTACCGCTTTAATGATGCGTTGATTCCTTACATCGGTTTGGAATTCGGAAGCCTGCGCCTCGGTGTTTCTTACGATATCAATAACTCATCTCTTGCTACTGCATCCAATAGCCGGGGCGGCAATGAAATTTCGCTGATCTACATCCGCAAACCAGTTGACCCCAACAGGAAGAAATTTAATTGCCCGAAGTTTTAACCCTATCCGCTAAAGGGAAGAACAATTCAGCATAACAAAATATCCAAACAACTATCGTTGTTTCTACTTCGCCAAAAAAAGCAGCTTTGGCAATACAAAATAACAGAACAGCGTAATAAGGATTATACTCACCAGGTTCATCACCAGCCCCACCCTCATCATCTGCTTTATTTTAATGTAACCGCTGGCAAATACGATGGCATTGGGCGGTGTGCCCATCGGCATCATGGATGCGCAACTGGCCGCCAGCGTCATGGGGATACCGAGTAAAAAAGGATTAATATGCAAAGCATCTGCAATGCCGCTCATTACCGGGGCCATTACAATTACCTGCGCCACATTGCTGGTTACCTCACTGATAAAAATAGAAATAAATGTTACTACAAGTACCAGTATAAAAACATCTGTACCTGAAAACGATGCGATCCAGTTGCCTAACTTTTCAATAAGCCCTGCTTTTTCCATTGCATTGGCCAGTGAAATACCGCCCCCGAACAACAACAATATGCCCCATGCCATGCGCTGGGTATCGCCCCATTCTAAAATTTTACGATGCCCATGTTCTGTATTTTCTGCCGGCACTATAAACATCAGCAGCGCCCCGAATACAGCAATCATGTTGTCATCCAGCCTTATGTCTTTTAAAAAATCAATCTTTGTGAAAAGCGTATTGATCAAATCCTTTGTAATCCACAACAGGGCTGTAACAATAAAAATTACCAATACCCTTTTTTCAGGCTTCGACAGCTTGCCCAGTTTTTTTAATTCTCCCCTGATAAAATCATGTGTCTGCACATTGGATGCAATATGGCTGGGGTATAACCATTTTACCATTACCAGGTATAAAGTAAAAAGCAGCAGGTATGCCACAGGCGTGCAGATCAGCATCCAGTTGATAAAAGAAATATCATAATTGTATTTTTTATAAATGAAAGCGGCATAGGCCACATTGGGCGGAGTGCCGATAATGGTAGATATACCGCCAAAATTGGCTGAATAAGCAATGGCAAGCATTATGCAAAGGGAAAAGTTGGCAATGCCCCTGCTATCATTACCGCTTTCCTTCATTACATGAATTACAGAAAGCGCAATGGGGAACATCATCATGGTGGTGGCCGTATTGCTGAGCCACATGCTTAAAAAACCGGTTGCCAGTATAAACCCAAGTATAATGCGGTTACCGCTGGTACCGGTAAAATTTACAATACCCAGCGCAATCCTTTTGTGCAGGTTCCATTTTTCAATGGCAAGGCCAATCATAAACCCGCCCATAAAAAGAAAAATAACCGGGTTGGCATAAGGAGCTGCCGCTTCTTCAATTTTTGCTATACCCATAACGGGAAACAACACCAGCGGAACAAGGGCCACAGCAGGCATCGGCAATGACTCCGAAACCCACCAGGTGATCATCAATAAAGCAACCGCAACAACCTTATTTGCATTAACTCCAAGGCCGAAAGGATTGAAAATTAAAACAGCAGTAAAAAAAACAATGCCGAGTGAAAAACCCAGCCAATGGAGTAAAGTGCGGGACGAAAGTTTTATCATTTCAGTTTAAAAAGTATAATTCAGGATTTGAGTTTTAAAATTTTCTTCCGCTCACATA
>JANRKT010000211.1:0-9967 GCA_033763355.1 Chitinophagaceae bacterium
GACCAAACCTATACCCGCTTTCTTGATCTCCAAAAAGCCGAAGCACAGGCAAGAGAAGCACAGATAGAAGCGGCATTGGAAAGAGTTCGTTCACGAACAATGGCTATGCGTCGAAGCGGGGAACTGGCTGATGTTGCCACCATTTTATTTCAGCAGGTGAAAGCCTTGGGAGTGCCGCAATGGGTTTGTGGATTCTGCATCTTTGAAATTGACGATAAGGAATTTACCTGGTATCCCGGTAGTCGGGATGGTGATATTCTGACACCTTGCAAGGTTCCGCTGACGGAACATCCGGTTTTTATCGTGATGAATGAATCCAGAAAAAGGGGCGATGAACTCTATGTGTATGAAATAGCAGGCGAAATTCAAGCCGGCAATTACCGGTATATGCTAACCATTCCAGGTTTGAGAGAATCGTTGCAAAACTTGCTGGATGCCGGACTCAGTTTACCCGAATTTCAAATCAATCATCTTGCGAATTTTTCGCACGGTAACCTGACAATCATTACCTATGAGCACTACCCTGAAATGCACGATATATTTAAACGTTTCGCCAAAGTTTTTGAACAGACCTATACCCGTTTTCTTGATCTGCAAAAAGCAGAAGCGCAGGCAAGAGAAGCCATCAAACGGGCATCGGTAGATCGTGTACGTGCAGAGATAGCTTCTATGCGAACAACCAATGACCTGGAAAGGATACAACCATTAATATGGAATGAATTGAAAACACTCGGTGTTCCATTTATACGCTGCGGTGTTTTTATAATGAATGAAGAAAAGCAGGAGGTGCAGACCATGTTATCCACTCCCGAAGGAAAAGCCATTGCAACACTTCATGTACCTTTTGAATTCGACCTCACCATAATTACCAATGGAGTACTCTATTGGCGCAAAAAGAAAGTTTATATCGAACATTGGGATGCTGCTGCATTTACTAAAGTCTGGATCAAATTGTCTTCCCTGCGGGAGAGTTCTATAGATTCACCTCAGACCGGGCATCCCCCGGAAAGTCTTCATTTACATATGCTGCCGTTTTTACAGGGCATGTTGTATGTGGGAAGTGAAGCGCCATTGAATGATGAGCAGTTGCACTTGGTGCAAAATCTTGCTGATTCCTTCGCCACCGCCTATGCCCGCTACGAAGACTTCAATAAATTAGAAGCGGCAAAAAAACAGGTGGATAATACATTGAATGAATTGCAGGCTACACAAAAGCAACTCATCCAATCCGAAAAAATGGCTTCGTTGGGCGAACTCACCGCAGGCATAGCCCATGAGATACAAAACCCTTTAAACTTCGTCAATAATTTTTCGGAAGTAAGTAATGAGTTGATTGATGAAATGAAAGATGAAATAAAGAAGGGAAACTACGATGAAGTGAATGGGATTGCTGATGATGTAAAACAGAATCTGGAAAAAATAAATCATCATGGTAAAAGAGCCGATGCCATTGTAAAAGGCATGCTGCAGCACAGTAGCAGCGGAAGTGGTAAAAAGGAACCGACTGATATTAATGCACTGGCCGATGAATATTTACGGTTGGCTTATCATGGCCTTCGTGCAAAAGACAAATCTTTCAATGCAACAATGAAAACCGATTTTGATGAAAGCATTGGCAGCATCAACATCATTCCGCAGGATATTGGAAGAGTTGTTTTGAATTTAATCAACAATGCGTTTTATGCAGCCCCCCTGCCCCCCGAAGGGGGGTTCAAAGACCCTGATTATAAACATGAGCCTACTGTTTGGGTCAGCACAAAAAAAGTTGGGGATAAACCCGATAGCTATCGGGTTTTGATTTCCGTTCGTGATAATGGACCCGGCATTCCAAAAAAAATATTAGATAAAATCTTTCAACCCTTCTTTACCACAAAGCCAACCGGGCAAGGAACTGGTTTAGGATTGAGTTTGAGCTATGATATAGTGAAGGCGCATGGCGGGGAGTTGAAAGTGGAGACAAAGGAGGGAGAAGGTTCGGAGTTTATTATACAGCTTCCTTCAATTAACTAATTAACTTTTCAAAATATTGTTAATGCGAAAATTAATTATTTCTTTCTTTTTTCTTTTTGCTTTTATATTTGGGCAAGCACAGCATGCAAAGTATGATAGCTTAAAGAATGTATTGGCATTTGCAAAAAATGATTCAACAAAACTTACTTCACTTAGAAACCTGATCATTGAGTGTGTTTTTTCCTACCCTGATTCAGCTATCCCCTATTTGCAACAGGAAATTTTATTGGCAAAGAAGATAAATTCTGACCTCGCATTAGCAAATGCATACTATGATTATGGCTGGTATTATGTTAACATTGGTGATTACCCTAAAGCACTTCATTCCATCCAGGAATCTATAAAATTAGCCGAACAAAGCGGAGATATTATAGCAATTGCAGCCGCTTATGACCTTATGGTTGTGGTTTATTTAGATCAGGAAGATTTTAAACGTGCCCTTTCATTGGAAATAAAGGCTAAATCTATTATAGAATCGAAGGGAATTCCAATATTTACAACATCAAAAAGTTATGGTCTCTTTAGTCATTATATGTATATAAATTATGGGTTGGCCCAAATATATGAAGGGTTAAATCAATTAGATTCAGCGCTTAAATATCTTCATATAGTTGATGAGGGTACCCAAAAAATATTCGGAACAAAATGGGGACCAGCCTCCATGGAGGCTGGCAATATCTATTCAAAATTGGGCAATTATTCCATTGCGCTTGAACATTACCGAACCGGCATAAGCCTTGTTTCTGCTGCTGATTACAAAAAGGATCTTATGGATTGCTATTATGGCATTGCCAATACTTTTAAAATGATGGAGAAATCGGATTCATCCATTTTTTATATTAATAAAGTGATTGAAGGAAGCAAATCTGAACGTTATTCAATTGTACAAGTCAGGGCATTAAATCTTTTGTCAGAAGTTTATAAATCAAAGCATAACAGTGACAGTGTTGTCAAATATTTACAACTAACCATTGCAGCTAAAGACAGCTTATTTAGCCGGCAAAAAGTGTTGCAAATGCAGAACATGATTTTTGACGAACAGGTGCGTCAACAGGAAGCATTACAACAACAAAAGCAGTTGCAAAACAAAATCAAGCTTTATTCACTTCTTGCCGCATTGCTTATTTTCCTAGTGATTGCATTCATGCTTTACCGAAACAATCTTCATAAACAAAAAGCATATGCCTTACTTCAAAAGCAAAAACATGAAATAGATTTTCAAAAATCAAAAGTAGAGCAAACACTTGATGAATTAAAATCCACCCAAGCCCAACTCATCCAATCTGAAAAAATGGCCTCCCTTGGGGAACTAACTGCCGGCATCGCCCATGAAATTCAGAACCCGTTGAACTTTGTTAATAATTTTTCGGAAGTAAACGAAGAGTTACTTGCAGAAATGAAAGATGAGTTGGACAAAGGAAATATTGATGATGCAAAAGCCATTGCAAATGATGCGATGGAGAATCAACAAAAAATACTTCATCACGGCAAAAGAGCCGATGCCATTGTAAAAGGCATGCTGCAGCACAGCAGCAGCGGAAGTGGTAAAAAGGAACCGACTGATATTAATGCACTGGCCGATGAATATTTACGGTTGGCTTATCATGGATTGAGAGCCAAAGACAAATCTTTTAATGCAACAATGATCCCGATAGCTATCGGGACTGATTTTGATGAAACAATCGGAAACATCAACATCATTCCGCAGGATATAGGAAGAGTGATTTTGAATTTAATCAATAATGCGTTTTATGTTGTTGACGAAAAGAGAAAGCAAAACATTGCCGGTTATGAACCTACTGTTGAAGTAAGTTCAAAGAAAGATGGCAATATGGTTTTAGTTAGTGTAAAAGATAACGGCAACGGCATCCCGGATTCAATCAAAGAAAAAATCTTTCAACCCTTCTTTACTACCAAGCCAACAGGACAGGGAACAGGTTTGGGTTTATCGTTGGCTTATGATATTGTAAAAGCACATGGCGGAGAATTAAGGGTGGAAACAAAGGAAGGTGAGGGCTCAACATTTATCATTCAATTATAAAACGACACGACGCAATGAGGCGAATTTTGAAATTAACATTGTTGTTTTTTATTCCGTTTATTTCTGATGCACAATTGATTTTGTCAGATAGCCTTGTAAATGCATATAAGAATGCAGCCAATGATTCCACACGTTACTTTTTGAATCGTCAACTTCTATCCTATTACTTTAATACGAACCTGGATTCTGCACTTAAATATGCTGAAATTGGAGTACAGATTGCACAAAAAAACAAAATGAAGTTGGCAGAGGCAAGTGCTTCAAATAATCTTGCATGGCAATTGGAAATGAAAGGGAGATATGCCGAATCATTAAAATTTTATTTGGCAGCATTAGCTATAGCTGAGGTGCCCGAAACCGAAAAGAGAAATGATTGGCAACTGGAAAAAGACAAACCGCTTCTTTATCAAAGGCTAACCGTCTTGTCAAACATTCATAATCTTTTAGGTGGGCTTATGGAGAGAATAAAAAACTATGATAAGCAAATATTTCATGTAAAAGAATCAATAAGAATTGCTGAAGAGATCAACAATAAATACAGACTGATGGTAGCGAGTCATTCCTTGGGCAGAATCTACATCAGGCTTAATAAACTTGATTCTGCCCTTCAGTTATCAGGCAGGGCAGAGAAACTGGGAATAGAGTTGAATGACAAAATATTCTATTGTTATGTCCTGGTGGATCTTGGATATATTCACCTTAAAAAAGGAAATAAAGATATTGCCCTTAAATATTACAAGTCTGGTATTGAACTGGCCAATGAGCAGCATTTCCTGAGTGCCCTGGCCAGGGGATATTTAAGGTTTTGTAATTATTACCTGGCTGACAGCGAAAAGGATTCTTCACTTCACTATGCAAGACTTTTTGAGCAGACATTAAAATTGCAGGGAAAAGTTGACCGGGAAGAACAGGATATTGGTGTGGTTTATGAAAAGCTTTATCTAAGTTACCAGTTACAGGGGCAACAGGACAGTACATTAAAATATGCAGGACTTGCTATTTCTGCCAAAGACAGTATTTCCAATGACAGGCTGCAAAATATGGCTGCTTTTCAAAAGGTTTTATTGGACGAGCAATTCCGGCTTCAGAATATTGAAAAGGAAAAAAAAGATTATCAAAATAAAATCAGAACCATTCTGCTTTCAGGGGGGCTTTCTTTAATTTTTCTGGTGGCTGTGTTTCTTTACAGGAATAACCGGCAAAAACATAAAGCCAATCTTGTTCTGCAAGAACAGAAAGATAAAGTAGAAAGTACTTTACAAGAACTCCAATCCACCCAATCTCAACTCATCCAATCAGAAAAAATGGCTTCGTTGGGCGAACTCACCGCAGGCATTGCCCATGAGATACAAAACCCGTTGAACTTCGTCAATAATTTTTCGGAAGTAAGTAATGAGTTGATTGATGAAATGAAAGATGAAATAAAGAAAGGAAACTACGATGAAGTGAATGGGATTGCTGATGATGTAAAACAGAATCTTGAAAAAATCAATCATCATGGCAAACGTGCCGATGCAATTGTAAAAGGCATGCTGCAGCACAGTAGCAGCGGAAGTGGTAAAAAGGAACCGACTGATATTAATGCACTGGCCGATGAATATTTACGGTTGGCTTATCATGGATTAAGAGCAAAAGACAAATCTTTCAATGCAACAATGAAAACTGATTTTGATGAAAGTATCGGTAACATCAACATTATTCCGCAGGATATTGGAAGAGTTGTTTTGAATTTAATCAACAATGCATTTTATGTGGTGAATGAAAAGAGCAAACAAAACATTGAAGGTTATGAACCAACAGTAAAAGTAAGTACAAAGAAAGATGGCAATACGGTTTTAGTTAGTGTAAAAGACAACGGCAACGGCATTCCGGATTCCATCAAAGAAAAAATATTTCAACCGTTCTTCACTACGAAACCGACGGGACAAGGCACAGGTTTAGGGCTTTCACTTGCGTATGATATTGTGGTGAAAGGGCATGGCGGGACGCTAGAGGTGGTGAGTGCAGAGGGGGTTGGGACGGAGTTGGTGATTCAATTACCTGTTAAAAACAAGGAATTATGAAAAAAACGGTATTTACCTTCCTCCTCTCGCTGGCGTGGAGCCTCGGCTTTTCACAATACCTGGTGCCAACTAAAATTGACAGCCTAAAGCATGAACTTTTCAAGGTCACGGAGGATACGAGCCGTGTGCTGGCAATGACCAATTTAGCTAATGCCTATCAATCTTACCGGCTGGACTCCTGTTTCTATTATGCACAGCAGGCTTTGATGTTAGCGAGAAAAATCAAATTCCCGAAAGGCGAATTTGAGGCTTTGTTCTGGATGGGTAATACGCTTACCATGGTGGGCAACTACCCAAGAGCCTTGGTGATACAACTCAAAGCCCTGCGAATAGCAGAAAAGAACAACTTCCTCAATGGCAAAGCGGACATATATAAAGGCCTTGGTACTATTTACCGGGATGCAGGGGACTATTCAAAAGCGGTTGATTTTCATCAACTGTCTAGGCTGCTGAATGATTCCCTCCAAAACCAGGAACAGTCCGCTGGCATGCGAAACATGCTGGCAAGAGACTACCTTTTGATGAACAAAACCGACTCGTCTCAATACTATGCTCAGTTGGCATATGAAGCCACTAACCTTTGGAAGGTGGAATGGTTGAGAATCGGCAATTTTTTCGTTATGGGCAGTTTGCAGGCTGAATTGGGAAACTTTCCGCTTGCCTTGGATTATTTGCATAAAAGTGTTCAATATGGTCATGTCAGGCAGCAGTATTTTGATACTCCCAAAGCATACCTGCTTATCGCCAAAATTTATCAGCAGACCAATCAGCCCGATTCCGCTTTTTTTTATGCCCAAAAAGCTCTTCATGATGCCCAAAAGGGAAGTATTTACATTGAAATCAGGGAGGCAAGCCTGTTTTTGTCCTCCTTGTACACGCAAAAAAACGCCCTGCTCGCCCTTCAATATCAGCAGACAGCCCTTGCTGCCAATGACAGCCTATACAATTTCGGCAACCTGACCGCCATCCAAAACCAGATTACGTTCGACGAAGAGGAGCGGCAATTTGAAATCGAAACGGCACAAACCGCCTGGCGAAACCAGGTCTGGCGGTATGCCCTGCTCGCCGGGCTGGGCGTGGTGCTGCTGGTTTCGTTCATCCTTCTCCGCAACAACCGGCAGAAGCAGAAGGCAAACGGCGTTTTGGAAAAAACCCTTTCCAATCTCAAATCCACCCAAGCTCAACTCATCCAATCCGAAAAAATGGCATCACTTGGTGAACTCACTGCCGGCATCGCACATGAAATTCAAAACCCGTTAAACTTCGTCAATAATTTTTCAGAGGTAAGTAACGATTTGATTGATGAAATGAAAACTGAGTTTAAGAAAGGGGATACAGAAGAAGGCTTTGCTATTGCTGATGATATTAAACAGAACCTTGAAAAAATTCTTCACCACGGCAAAAGAGCCGATGCCATTGTAAAAGGAATGTTACAACATTCAAGTAGCAGTAGCGGAAAAAAAGAGCCAACCGATATTAATAAACTGGCAGATGAATATTTGCGTTTAGCCTTTCATGGATTAAGAGCAAAAGACAAATCATTTAATGCAACAATGAAAACTGATTTTGATGAAAGCATTGGCAGCATCAACATCATTCCGCAGGATATAGGAAGAGTGATATTGAATTTAATTACGAATGCTTTCTATGCGGCCCCCCTGCCCCCCGAAGGGGGGTTCAAAGACCCGAACTACAAACATGAACCAACTATTTGGGTAAGTACGAAGAAAGTTGGGGATAAAATTTTTATTAGTGTAAAGGATAATGGGCCAGGTATTCCACAAAAAATATTGGATAAAATATTTCAACCCTTCTTTACCACCAAGCCAACAGGACAAGGAACAGGTTTAGGATTGAGTTTGAGTTATGATATTGTAAAAGCACATGGAGGAACAATTGAGGTTAAAACAAATTATAGCTCTCAGAGCGGTTCTCCTGGTGGAGAGCAAATGGTGGAAAGTTTGACAGAAAAAGGTTCAGAATTTTTGATTAAGCTACCTATATCTCCATGAAAATAAAAACTATATTCTTTACTGCATTTCTCACTACCTTATTGGTAAAGGAGTCACATTCTCAAATATTAAATGTCCCATCAGATAAGTTAGATAGCCTTAAAAAGGAAACTTTTTTACCACATACTGGTGATGAAATGGCCTCTTTATATTTAAACATATCATCTGCTTATCTACATATAAATTCCGATTCATGTATTTTCTATGCTGAAAAATGCATTGAAAAAAGCAAAAAAAACAATCTTCGGGAGATACGATTCTATGCAATAGGGCTTATGGTGGACGGCTTAGTCTATCAGGGAAATTTACCCAAGGCTCTGGAAATTGGTTTGGCTGGAATTGAAGAGAAAACGGAGCTTTCGTTAGGCAATTCAAATAGAGGAATAATTTATCATTCGGTAGGTGAGATTTATACGTATCTGGAAGATTATTCAAAGGCCAGGTTTTATTATAAAGAGTTGACTAAAATGAAAGGCAACGATATTGTGGGAATCGCTTTTGGTCATTTTGAATTGGCTAAAATATTTGAACAAGAAAATAAATTGGACTCGGCGCTATTTCATTTAGAAAAGTCATCTGAATACTTTTTACTCACTAAAAAAACTCCAACCCCCTATGTATATGATGTATACCCTGCCTGGTACAATACAAAAGCCAGGGTGTATTTAAAACAGAATAAACCCGAACTGGCCAAGACTGAATTTTTCAAAACTTTAGCGATTACAAAAGAAAGTAAGGAAGATTTTCATACTTCTAATACCTATTCTGATTTAGCCATAATGTATCAAAATCTAAATCAAACAGACTCCAGTATTTATTATGCAGAAATGGCTTTATCAGTAGCTGAGGGAATTAATTACACAAGAGGGATTTTAAACGCAAGCGATATTTTATCAATCATTTTCGAAGAAAGAGCCCCTCAAAAAGCTTTAAAGTATTTAAAAATTCATGCTAAGGCAAAAGACAAATTGTATAGCTCTGGAAATATTCAGGCGATGAAAGACATTGTGGCTCAAAATGAAAAGCGGGCCAATGAACTTCAAAATGCCAGGGATGCATATCAAAATAGATTAAGACTGTATCTTTTGTTATTTGGGCTGATTGCTTTCGGTATACTTGCATTCATACTTTACAGGAATAACAGACGAAAAGAAAAAGCGAATGAAATACTTCAAAGCCAAAAGGAAGAGATTGATTTTCAGAAGCAGACAGCCGAAACTGCTTTAAGCAACTTAAAATCAACCCAAGCTCAACTCATCCAATCCGAAAAAATGGCCAGTCTTGGTGAACTCACCGCAGGTATAGCACATGAAATTCAAAACCCGTTAAACTTTGTGAATAATTTTTCGGAAGTAAGTAATGAACTGATTGATGAAATGAATGTTGAATTAAACAAAGGAGATATTAATGAAGCAAAAGCCATATCGAACGATATCAAACAAAACTTAGAAAAGATAAATCACCATGGCAAACGGGCGGATGCCATAGTAAAAGGAATGCTGCAACATTCACGAACCAGCAGCGGGCAGAAAGAACTGACCGACATCAATGTGTTAGCTGAGGAATACCTGCGCTTGGCTTATCATGGATTGAGAGCAAAGGATAAAAGCTTTAATGTAAAATTTGAAACTGATTTTGATCCGGCAATCGGGAAAATAAATGTGGTGCCCCAGGATGTTGGTCGTGTTATTTTGAATTTGATCAATAATGCTTTTTATGCTGTGAATGAGAGAACCCAGTCGGCGGTTACAACCCCGGCAGCTGTTAAATATGAACCCTCTGTCACCGTAAGCACAAAAAAGATAAGCAGTAAATCCGATAGCTATCAGGTTGAAATCCGG
>JANRKT010000212.1:0-3892 GCA_033763355.1 Chitinophagaceae bacterium
GGAACATATAAACATATTTTTGACAGGGCATTTGTGTTGTTTGATGATGATGGTAATCCCGCCAGGATGATCGGTGCTATGCAGGATATCACTTACCGGGTTGAAGAAGAAAAAAGGATTTCAAAAGCTATCATAGATGCACAGGAACAGGAACGTAATTATATTGGCGCCGAGCTGCATGATAACGTAAACCAGATTTTAGCGGGCACATTGATTACACTGAGTATGGCAAAATCTAAGGAAGTGAGCTCCTGCAAGAAAGCGGAATTTATTGAATCAGCAATGGGGTATATCAATGATGCCATCCGTGAAACCCGGAAACTTTCGCATAATTTGGCACCTGCCAGTTTTGATGACCGTTCATTAAAAGAGATTTTTGAAGACCTTCTCTTAAGCATCAATTTAGATGACCGGTTTGTTATAGATTTACATTTTGATGAAATAAAAGAAACGCTACTCACAGAAAATATCAAGATAAACCTGTACAGAATATTGCAGGAGCAGACAAAAAACATCGTGAAGTATGCCGAAGCAAGCGCTATAGAAATAGCGTTAAAAATAGTTGCCGGTACTGTCATTCTGAGAATATTTGACAATGGAAAAGGATTTAATACAAAGACAATAAAAAACGGAATCGGCCTGAGCAATATTAAAAAAAGGGCGGAGGCGCTGAATGGAAAGTTTATTTTAAATTCAGAGCCCGGTAAGGGTTGTGAAATAATAGTAGAGATACCGCCTGGTAATTAATTCCCTGAATTTCTCCGGCCGGGTAGAAAGGGAAAAGGTATCGAATGGGGGCAGGATAGCGTACCGTGGGGGATAAGAAACTACCAAATTTTTACGCCATTGTTGGTATGCAGCCGGACTAGTGTGTTGCGAACCAACAATCGAAGTATCTTAAAAACTGGTTGTTGGCAGGCTTTGCTGCTTACCAACGCCTCATACCAACAATGGTGTAGAAGATTGGTGGTATTGGCTCGTATTAATTTGTAAGCCGTTTTATTTCTTGTAATATTTCGTTAATTACTTCTTTGTTTTGAATTTCCTTTTTGTCGCCAACCTTGGCTGAAAATAAGTAGAAGACTTTGCCGCCAAAAACTTCTGTAAACTTCTTATGTGTTTCTGCCTGCAGGTTGTATTCTTTAAAAATTTCGGGTAATTGTATTCCGGAGTTTACCGGTTTAATTTGAAGTCCGATATATTTTTCTCCAACCTGAATAAAGAAATCAACATTGAATAACCTGTCCCACTCATCCGGGGCCGGCTGAATTTGAACACCCAATATTTTTTGAAGCTGTCCGTAAATCGTTTGTATTTCGGTCATATAGCCGTCAAATGTTCTATCTATAACAAGTTGCATCATATAATCAATGCAATCCTGTTCTGTCACCTCCGCTACTTCTGATTGAATTACTTCTGTAATTTTCACATAAAGTTTCTTGCCCAGTTCCTCTATGTGTCCTTTGGGCTTTACATTCTTAAAATAATATTCCCGCCATTCATCAACAGTTTTTGGGGAACATTTTCTAATTGATTCGGACGTCGGTCCAACATTTCTTTTGAAATTCAGTTGAAAGCGATTCATCGCACTATTTAGTATCCACTCTTTAGCCATGCATAAAATTTATCCGGTATTATTACCATTCTTTCTAACCGCGTCAGCTCTATTTTCTCTTTCAACGAATTGAGCCGCATCTTCTCGTTCTGTATCATTGAGAATAATAAAGGCTCCTGTTGTTAATGTCCCAATAGGTTTTCCATAATGAATAACCATATCTTTTAGCCATCCTCTTACGTCGTCATTGTTTGTACCTTTCGGCGGCACACCAATAGCTTTTGCTATTTCACTAATTGCCTTTGCATTGTTTTTCCCAAGAGCATTTTGGATGAGATAATTCCAAATCAGTTGTTGCTCCTTATTCATTAAATTTCATTTAATAGTTTTTGAAATTTCCCCTTGTATTTAAAATCTATCTCGCTATCCACTTTAACTAAACCATTTTTAATTAGGTGTGCATTGATAAAGGTTTTATTCTCCAGATATAAATAACAAAGAAGATTATTTTCTTTATCATATTTCACATTGTCATACTTCAAGAAAACTCGTTTACCTTTAGTTTTATCAATTAAGAAGGAGGTTGCTTTGCCGTTAATGACCGGATTTTCTTTGATGCCAATGAGTTTAACTATAAGATTGTTGTTTAACCTTAGTTTTTCGGGGCTAATTACTTCTTTAACTGTAAAAAATTCCTCCCTTTGAGTGCTGCTGTCTTTAGCAATCTTTGAACCGAACTGCAATTTTTTAGGATCTATTTTTTTATCAAGTGTATGTGGATCTTTAAAAATGTAAGGAAGTTTTTGAATTTCACTTTCAAAATGCATACCTGTTTGCTGAGTTAGAAATTCAAAAGTAGTTCCGTGAATATCTTTCTGATTTGTCCCTAATTTCTGCTTTAGGATAGGAATGAAGTCAGCATTTATTTCGTATCCAATAGAATTTCTGTCTAAATTTTTTGCAGCAAGATTTGTCGTCCCGCTTCCCGCAAATGGGTCAAGAACTGTGTCGCCAACAAACGCAAACATTTTAATTAAGCGTTTAGGCAATTCTTCCGGGAACATTGCAATGTGGTTGTCTTGTCTTGCTCCTGAGAAGTTCCAATGTCCTGCAAAATATGTGTTCCATTCTTCCGCAGTCATTTTTGATAGTTCTTTATTTTCTTTTGTCGGTTTTGGAGAGTCACCTAACTTCTTAAAGATTAAAACAAACTCATAATCCAGTTTAAGAATACCATTGCGTGGATAAGGGTATGAACCCATTTGAACACCGCCGCCAGTTGTATTGGATGTTGTTACCTTTTGCCAAATTATTGCACCCATGTAGTCAAAACCCACATTTTCACAAAATTTGATTATTTCTTCTCTGATCGGAATAACCTTGTAACGGCCATAATAAACAGCCCGGGCAAACTGGTCACCGATATTTACACACAATCTGCATCCATCATGCAGAACACGATAACATTCTTTCCAAACTAAATTAAGGTTATTGATGTATTCTTCGTAGCTGTGATGATAACCGATTTGAGTTTCTGTTCCATAATCTTTAAGTTGCCAATACGGGGGGGATGTAATAGCTAAGTGAACTGAATTATCTGCCAATTCACGCATTTGTCTGCTGTCGCCGTTAATAATTTTATGATGGGTTTTCAATTGTTGTCAGTTTGTCACAAATTTAAGAAAAACCATAAGCTATGAAGTAAAGATTATGTACTCGGTGTGTCTCATTGCCATTACCGCCAACGTGTGTCTTTACGCTAATATACGCTACCAAAATGCCAAAACTTTTTTTACACACTCTTTTTTGAAAGAATTAATCAAAAAACGCTACTCCCGGTGAGTAGTGCAAATACAGGTCAGGTTTCTTCCATTGCTGTTATTCAAAGCCTGTTTGTTAACTTTTAAATTGTAAGGCACCCCTTCTGACTCATCTGACTTCCTGACTTGCTTTTACATGAACCCTAGTTCCAGTCTCGCCGCTTCGCTCATCATGTCTTTGTTCCAGGCGGGTTTCCAGGTGAGTTCTACAAACACATCATTTACACCTTCAATGCTGCGGATTTTCTGGTCCACTTCGTGGGGGAGTGTTTGTGCAGCAGGGCAGCTCGGCGCAGTTAAGGTCATTACCACCTGTACATTATTAATGGGGAGGATGTTTACTTCATAAATGAGGCCCAGTTCATAAATACTTACGGGTATCTCCGGGTCGTAGATGGTTTGCAGTTGCTCAATTACTTTTTCTTTCAGCGCTTCGTTGTCCATTGCTAAATATTTGCTTTTGTCTTTGAATTCCACACCATCGCATCCAGTTTCATTTGCTTAACCATGGCCCTTA
>JANRKT010000213.1:0-15957 GCA_033763355.1 Chitinophagaceae bacterium
TCCAGTTTGCCTTTCAGGCTGGGCAATACCAGGCCAATTGCTTTTGCAGCACCTGTGCTGTTGGGCACTATATTCTGTGCAGCAGCCCTTGCCCTGCGCAGGTCGCCTTTGGGATGGGGTGCATCCTGTGTATTCTGGTCGTTTGTATAAGCATGTATGGTGGTCATTAAACCATTTACAATTCCAAATTTTTTCTCCAGCACATCTGCCATAGGTGCAAGGCAGTTGGTAGTGCATGATGCGCAACTGATGATGGTTTCGCTGCCGTCAAGAATGCTGTGGTTAACATTAAATACAATTGTTTTCAGGTCGCCTGTAGCTGGTGCGGAGATCACCACTTTTTTTGCTCCGGCGGTGAGGTGCGCTTCTGCTTTGGCTTTATCGGTAAAGAAACCTGTACATTCCAGCACCACATCCACGCCATGATCTTTCCACGGAATCTGGGCGGGGTCTTTCTGGGCATATATTTTTACTTCATCACCGTTTACGATGATGGAATTGTCAGTAGCTTTTACTTCTGCATTAAAGCGGCCCTGTGCGGTATCATATTTCAGCAGGTGGGCCAGTACTTTGGGGCTGGTTAAATCATTAATGGCCACTATATCTATACCCTGCATGTTGTAAATCTGCCGGTACACCAGGCGGCCGATACGTCCGAATCCGTTAATTGCAACTTTAACTGTGCTCATTATACAAATAGTTTGATGGTTTGTAAAGAGCAGCAAAGTTAAGTGTATGATATTGAATTTGTGTAATATTTGTGCTACCGGCTGCGGGGAAAGCAGCAACTGCTGTTGTGTCACTCACTTCGGCGTTCTGAACTGTGTTGAGCTAAAATTTTTTGGAAGGATGTGGCGCTGACTTTATCTTTGCACTCCTTTTAAAAAAGGCCCGTTGGTCAAGGGGTTTAAGACGCCTCTCTTTCACGGAGGAATCACGAGTTCGATTCTCGTACGGGCTACCGAAACGGACTTCAAAAAATAATCACTTTGGAGTCCGTTATTTTTTTGCCCTGAAACCCGTTTCTCCATCACTTCATTTCCGGATCTCTGCACGGTGTTGATGAATATGGCCGGCCGGGGCTTTTTATTGAAAGCATTAACTTTACTGAAATGCTGGCTCTGGTGGGCTGGCTTTTTGTATTTTGTGCTGATTTATAATATTTAGAATGTCAACCAAATTCTTCACTAACGAAAACGGAAATTCTCTCCTAAAAAAATTCAAAGGCGCCTTTGAACACATCGCAGATATTTATGCATTCCACGCAGTGGTTGGCTACTTCAGGTCCTCAGGTTATTTTTCTATAAGACAACATTTGCTCAATGTGCCGGAAGTAAAAATCCTGGTAGGAATAAATGTTGACCTTATCAGTGCTGAAGCCAAGAAAAGAGGGTTGATGTTTTTTGGTGATCCTGAAAGAACCAGAGATGAGTTTATTAAATGGATGCAAAAGGATATCCGGGAGGCAGATTATTCGCAGGAAGTGGAAGATGGCATTTTGCTTTTTATGCAGGATGTAATAGACAGAAAAATCCAGATAAGAGTACATAAAACAAAAAAGCTACACGCCAAGATCTATATCTTTCTTCCCAAAAATTTCAATGAATATTCAGGTGGCGAAGTCATTACAGGTTCATCTAATCTTACCGATGCAGGGTTGGGCACCCATGATCATTCCAATTATGAATTCAATGTTTGCCTCAGGGATTATGATGATGTAAAATTTGCCGAGAATGAATTTCAAAAACTTTGGGAAGAAGGCGAAGAAATATTACCGGCTGATGTCAACAGAATAAAAAGCAGAACCCATATCGGCCAACTCTACACGCCTTTTGAAATATACATCAAGCTCCTAATTGAATATTTTGGAAAAAATATTGACTACGATCCCGACTCGGTGGGCGACTTGCCACAGAATTTTAAAAAATTAAGTTACCAGGTTGATGCGGTGAACCAGGGTTATCAAATGCTTCTCGACCACAACGGATTTATGTTGGCAGACGTGGTGGGGTTAGGCAAAACTGTTGTGGCCAGCATGATTGCGAAACGCTTTCTGATTGCAAACGGCACATTAAACACAAAGATTCTGGTTGTGTTTCCTCCCGCCCTGGAAAGAACATGGAAAAAAACTTTTTCGCAATTTGGCCTTGACAGGCATACAGAATTTATCAGCAACGGCAGCCTGCATAAAATTTTAGAACCCAGAAATGAAGATTATTGGCCTAAGGAGGATTACGACCTTGTGTTAGTGGATGAAGCGCATAAATTCCGGAACCACAAATCTCAAATGTTCAACGACCTGCAGGTTATTTGTAAAACTCCCCGTGCTGTTGAAGGAAACGTTCCCGGAAGACAAAAGAAAGTAATTCTAATTTCCGCCACCCCTTTAAATAACAGACCTGAAGATATCTACTACCAGCTGCAACTTTTTACAGATGCAAGAAAATCTACTCTGGATGTAACAAATCTCCAGGGATTTTTTGCTCCATTAATTAAGAAATATAAAGAAGTGCTGGCCGCTACAAAAAAAGATGGCAGGCCTGATATGAATGCATTGAGAAATATTTACAGCAGCATCCGGGATAAAGTGCTGCAGCAAATTACGGTGAGAAGAACCCGAACCGATGTAAAAAACTATAAGGACTATGAAAAGGATTTACTGGAACAGGGCATCAATTTCCCTGACATTGCAGAACCAAAGGCTATCGAATATGAAATGGATAAGGAACTGGAAGATCTGTTTTATCAAACCATTTCTTATCTGGTAGATGAAAATAAAATCGGGTATTACCGTTACAAAGCCATTGCCTGGCTTTTACAGGATGTAAAAGAAAAATACTACACCAATGCGGACAGAGCTTCTATCACTCTGGGGCAGATCATGATGACCCAATTGGTTAAAAGACTGGAGAGTTCATTTACTGCATTTAAAATATCCCTCAATAATTTCCGGGTTTCCACAGAACGTATGATCAATATGTTCAGCAAGGGAAAAGTATATGTGGCGCCGGATGCAAAAGTTAACGAACTGATGAACCAGGACTGGAGCGATGAAGAAATTGAAGAGTATATCCTGGAGCTTTCAGAAAAAAATCCCCGCAACCAGATCTTTACACCCGAAGACTTTAAAGAAGGTTTTCTGGATAAACTAAAAGAAGACTTTGCATCTCTTGACGAACTTTGTGCGGCCTGGAACAAAATTGAAAGAGACCCTAAATGGGATGTTTTTCTTCATTTGCTAAAAACAGAATTGCTTCGCCAGGATCTCAATCCCTCCGGCAAGCTGGTCATCTTTACTGAATCAAAGGAAACTGCCAAATACCTGACAGCAAAGCTGGAAAAAGAAGGGTACAACAGAACATTAAGTGTGTCCTCGGAAAACAGGAGATTGCTGCAGGACATCATCCAGGATAATTTTGATGCGAATATCAAAGAATGGAAAAATGATTATGACTTTATCATCAGTACGGAAGTACTGGCAGAAGGTGTGAATATGCACCGGGCCAACATCATTGTTAATTACGACACACCCTGGAATGCCACCAGGCTGATGCAGCGTATTGGCCGGGTGAACAGGATCGGCAGCACAGCTAAGATGATATACAATTATGCATTCTATCCATCCCGGCAAAGTGATGACCTGGTGAACCTTTATAACAATGCCTACATCAAACTGCAGGGTTTTCACACCGCTTATGGCGAGGATGCGCAGATCTATACGCTGGAAGAAGTGCTGGAAAAAGTAAAGCTGCACATTAAAGGCGTTCCTGAAGATGAAGACAAGCGGTTAAAATACCTGGCATTCATCAGAAAGTTTAAAGCAGAAAATGAAAAAGAATTTAAGCGAATAAAATCTCTGCCGCTGAAAGCAAGAACGGCAAGAGACAGCAAAAGATCAGGAAAACCATCCATGGCCGGTGGCACACTGGTGTTTTTAAAGTCGGCTTACAAAATGGAGTTTTACAAAATAGAGCAGGAGTATCCCGCTGAAGCCATCAATTTTGTTGAGGCGGCTGAACTTTTTGAAGCATCTCATAATGAGTTAACCATTGCCCTGCCCGAATACCATCATACCCAGGTGCAGAAAGCTGTTGGAAAGTTTGAGCAGGACCTGTTGCTGAATGCAGCAGACACAGTTTCGGGTGAGCACAGCGATGTAAACACCAACCGTGCAAAGAAATTTTTGCGCAACCTTAGGGCCGACAGCACTGACGAAAAATTCAGGGAAGCTTCTACCGGTTTAATTGAGCTGCTGGAAAAAGGAACCATTGCCAGATTACCGAACGAACTAAAGAAGCTCAGCCTTAAATTTGACAAGAATGAGATCAAATTGCACCAGGCCGAAAACCTGGTAATGCAACTGGCAATAAAATATGTTTCGGCCGAAAACGATGGAGAAGAATTAGGCGCTTTACATTCCGATCTGCCCAATGAAATAACCGATAAGCCCGATATTATTATTACGGAAACCTTTTCCATGTAAATGCTCAAGCCCACCCAAGCATACCGTCAATGGCTGAAACAGCTTAAAGAACGTATTCGTTCGGCGCAGATAAAAGCAGCGTTGAAAGTAAATGCTGAATTACTCACTCTTTATTGGGAATTGGGAAGAGAAATTATTGAGAAAGAAAAAGAAGTTCCCTGGGGCCAGGGCCTGATAGAACAGCTTTCAAAAGATCTTTTATCGGAATTCCCGGAGATGAAAGGATTCTCTGTCACCAATCTCTATTATATAAAAAGATGGTTCCTGTTTTACAATCAACAGGATAACCCAATTCTGCCACAAGTTGTGGCAGAATTATCAAAAAACCAAAAACTGCCACAACCTGTGGCAAAATCTAAAACAAAAAAAATAGTGCAACAAACTGCTGCACTAATTGTACCGCAGCTTGTGGGACAAATTCCCTGGGGGCACCACCGGGAAATTATTTCCAAATGCAAAGACATTAACGAAGCCTTGTTTTATATCGCTCAAACCGCGGAGCACAACTGGAGCCGTTCCGTGCTGGTGCACCAGATGGAAACCGGCCTGTATAAACGCAAAGGAAAAGCGCTAAGTAATTTTGAATATACATTACCGGCGCCGCAAAGCGATCTTGCCAGGGAACTGTTGAAAAGCTCTTACAATCTTGATTTTTTGGGCCTGGGTGAAAAGGCCAATGAGAAAGAGCTGGAAGATGCACTTATCAGCCACCTGATAAAATTTTTGCTGGAGTTGGGCAATGGCTTTGCTTTTATCGGCCGGCAATACATGGTGAAAGTGGAGGAGCAGGAATTTTTTATTGACCTTCTTTTCTATCACACCCGCCTGCATGCCTATGTGGTGGTTGAATTAAAGATTGATGAGTTTAAGCCGGAATATGCAGGCAAGCTGAATTTTTATCTTTCCGTTATTGATGATAAGCTGAAGACAAAAGACGACCAGCCCAGCATTGGCTTACTGCTTTGCAAAAAAGCGGGTAAGCTCGTAGTTGAATATGCATTGAAGAACATGAACAAGCCCATGAGTGTAAGCGAATATCATTTAACTGAAAAAATACCGGCCAAAATGAAAGGCAAACTGCCGACCATTAAAGAAATTGAAGCCGGCTTAAAAGAAATTGCTGAATAAACATCCACCTTATACTATGTTAACAACCATTGAACTCAAGGATATATTTGAAAACAAATACGACCCGCAGCAATGGATAAGGGTGCTGAAAGAAAATTTTGGATTGAAGGAAGTATATGCAAATCCGCGTTCAGTAAAAATAAAGGACAATAATGAAAATCCGCTGGCAACAGAATTTTTTGTAATTGGAAAGCTAACCACAAAAGATGACCGGGAAATCGGCATTTATGAAGTACCTGTAAGCAGCGGTGTAAAAATTGAACGCAATAAAGTAAGCCTCCGCAATTTGTTGAAAGAGGTGTATAAAAATGATGTGGATGCGGCTTTTGTAGTTTTTGATCAGAAGAAAAAATGGCGTTTTTCGTATGTCAGTGAAATAACCGTTCGCAATAAAGAAGGCGAAAGGGAAAAAAAGAAAACCGATCCAAAACGGTACACCTACCTGATGGGTGAAGGCGAACGCTGTAAGACAGCTGCCGACAGGTTTACAAAATTGCGAACCACAACCGACTTGTTTGGTGAAGGCATTACTTTAAAAGCCATTGAAGATGCCTTCAGCGTTGACAAGCTTTCCAAAACATTTTTTGATGAATACCGCAGGCACTATGGCCGGTTCACGAAATATTTAACAGGCAAAGATGAAAATAATAAGGAGGTTGGAAAGCCTCACCCTTTTTTAAAGTCTGTATTCAATGGCCATGAAAAAGAGGCCAGGGACTTTATCAAAAAGATGCTGGGCCGCATCGTATTCCTTTATTTCCTGGAAAAGAAAGGCTGGCTGGGTGTTCCTGAAGATAAAAGCTGGGGGCATGGAGATGAAAATTTTCTCAGCAATTTGTTCCGTGATTGTAATGAGAAAGAAAATTTTTACCAGCAGGTGTTGGTGCCGTTATATTTTAATACGCTGAATGAAGAGAGACCCAATGATCTTTTTAAGATAAAGGCTTCACTGTTCAGCAAGCCGGGATACAATAAATTAAAAATTCCTTATCTCAATGGTGGTTTGTTTGACGACGATGAAAAGCATACCGACAACCTGGTATTTCCGCAGGAACTATTTGCGGAGCTCTTCAACTTTTTTGACCAGTATAATTTTACTGTGTATGAAGACAGCCCGGATGAGCACACCGTAGCCGTTGACCCGGAAATGCTGGGACATATTTTTGAAAACCTGCTGGAGGATAACAAAGACAAAGGCGCTTACTATACTCCCAAAGAGATCGTGCATTATATGTGCCGGGAAAGTCTGATTGAGTACCTGTACACCAAACTGAACCCACAGCAAACAGAAAGTTTTAAAGAAATTGGCAATAAGCAAACAGATATGTTTGGCAACAAAGCCAGAACGCAGTTGAGTCTGGAAGAATCTGTAACAAAATCGAAAGAAAATGTAACACGAACATCAATTGAAAAGCTCGTTTTGCACCATGAGGCATCTGAAATTATAGAACATGATGAAGCGATATTGAAAGCGCTGAAAGAAGTAAAGATCTGCGACCCGGCCATTGGCTCCGGCGCTTTTCCGATGGGCCTGTTGCTGGAAATTTTTCATTTGGTGGAAACACTTTATGATGTGAGCCCTGATGTAACGGCGGCTATCTGGAAGCTGGGCAAAGGCTGGAACCCCGCCAAAGTAAAAGAAGAAATTATACAGAACAGCATTTACGGAGTGGATATAGAAAAAGGTGCTGTTGACATTGCCCGCCTCCGTTTCTGGCTAAGCCTGATTGTGGATGAAAACTCACCCAGACCATTGCCCAACCTCGATTACAAAATTGTGGTAGGCGACAGCCTGCTGAGCAAGTTCGAAGATGAAGTGATTGATATAGACTGGACAGTGAACATGAGCAAAGGCGTAGGCCCTACCAAAGAAATAATGAAAGAGCAGGAACTGAAATTGTATGGCCTGCAGCATAGGCAGCATTTATATTTTCATGTAAAAGGCGATAAGACAAAACTCCAGCAGGAAATAAGAAACCTGAAAATTGATATTTTGATTAACCAGCTTACTTTAAGCAAACTATCCTTTTTAGAAGCGAACCCAAAGCTCGGCGGCTTTTCTCCCACACCTAAAGAAATTCAAAAAAACCTGGAAAATGAAATAAGGGTTGCGGGTTACGATAAACCAATTGCCAAACTTAAAAAGCTGAAAGAAAGCAAAGCAGAAGCATTACACTTTTTTGACTGGAAACTTGATTTTCCGGAAGTAATGAATGAGAAAGTAGTTAAAGGAAATGTAGGGTTTGATATTTTGATCGGGAATCCGCCGTATGTATCAAGCAAGGATTTTAATAAAAATCTTATAGAGCTCTTAATCAAGAAATATGAAACATCTCAATATCAACTTGATTTATACGTCGCGTTTATCGAAAAAGGAATAAAGCTAAGCAGAGTTAATGGTGTTGTATCATATATCACTCCAAATTCTTGGTTAAAAAACATGATGTTCACAAAATGTCGATCATTCCTCCTTAATAATACTTCTTTCGTTTCTATTGTCCCTAATTTGGAAAATGTTTTTGTTGCCTCCGTAGACAGCCTCATTTTTATTCTAAAAAAATTAGTCAAGGACAACCAAATCAAAGTATATCAATTTGAAGATTTCAAACCAGTTTTGAAGCATCGGGTCTTACAATCTCGATTTGCAAGTAATGATAGGTTTGTGTTTGATGTTGAGACCAACGAAGATTTCTTTTCAATTATTCAAGGGGTTCGAAATGAATCTATTAAACTAAATGACGTTTCAGAAATTTCGAGAGGTGTAAATCCTTATGATAAAGCCAGAGGTCAGTCTGAGGAAGTAATTAGAAACAAAATTTATCATGCAGATAATAAAAAAACTAAAACCTTCGTGCCAGAACTTAGAGGAAAGCATGTAGGTAATTATTACTATAAATGGGATGAAAAACATTTTATTAGTTATGGTCCTTGGTTAGCAGCTCCAAGAGAAGAAAAATATTTTAGCGGGCCGAGAATCATCATGCGACAAGTACTTGGTGAAAAACTTAACTGTACAATTATAACGGAAGATTTTATTATTGATCAAAGTGTATTTATTGCAAGGCTAAATAAGAATGCAGCAAGATTCATGCACGGAATCTTAGGTGTTTTAGCTTCTAAATTAATATCCCAATACTTTCGTCACACAAGCAATGAGTTTGATGCATTATTTCCAAAAATTAAAATTGGAGAATTTAGAGAACTACCAGTTTATAAAAATCTTGAAAAGGCTAACAATATTCTTTCCAAGAATGTAGCAAAAATCTTGTCAGCTAAAAAGAAAGACTTAAAAACTTCTTCTTTAGAACGACAGGTAGACATTTTGGTTTATAAACTTTATAAACTGACATATAACGAAGCTTCTCTCGTTGAGGGAAATACTGATTGGATGACCATGGAAGAATACGAAAAATTTAAAATAGAGTAAGGCATGAAAATAGCTGCCCGGCAAAATATATTATTCACCGGGGCTTCAGCAGGTATATGCCGCGTAGTTAAAAAGTAAAAAGTTCAAACATAATGAAAAATCTGGCTGCCATAGTTACCAAGGAGCAGGTGCTTGCAGCGCTGGAATATTTCCTGAATAACGATGTTGAACTTACACCCTCTGCAAAATTTGACCTGGTATATAAAGGCAAAACATTTCCACCGAAAGAAGTTGTGAGAAAAGCTGCTGAAATGGGAGGTATTAAAAATTGGCAATCTTATAGATTAGTTGGGGGTGATCCTGCAAACATTCCATTGCAAGATCTCGGTTTTGAAATTGTACCAAAAGGAACGGTAGCTGCTTCTGGTACCAATACGCCTGTTAATATCAATTACATTCTCGTAAACATCACATGGAACAGTAAGGATTGGAAGCAACCTTCTGATGACAAAAGCGGGCATGCCTGGGTAAGCCGTGGAAATATACCTCATGAAAGCTGGAACTTTGATTTTGATAATAAAAGGAATACGAAAGAAAAAATCTATGGGTATGCGCAGTTTACATCACCGCCAAAAGTAACAGGAAACAATAACCTGTTGATCTTTTATTCAGATAAAAAAATCGTCGGCTTTTATGGTCGGGCGGAAATATTGCCAGAAGCAATTGAAATAAACAAAAAAGAGAGTTATAACCTGGTTGGTGAAAAAGCTCTAAGCCTTGTACTTAAAAACAAGATAACAGATGTAAAAGAGAAAGGCTATTTGGAAGAATTAATGAGGGTTGGTCAGATAGGGTTTAGTTATTTGCAAAAGCAAAAAACTATTTTGTCCATTTTAAAAGAAGCCTTAAAACTTAACACTGGCGATGCTTATAAATTAAACTCTCTTATTGCATGGGTTAATGGTAGCTCAAAACTAATTATAACAAATGAAACCATTTATATGTCTCATCTCAATACCATTCTCTACGGCCCTCCCGGCACCGGCAAAACTTATAAAACCATTGAAAGAGCCCTTAAAATTGCCAATCCTGATTTCGGTTTTACCGGTAAAACAAGAAAAGAATTAAAAGCGGAGTATGAGCGGTTGATGAAAGACGGGCAAATTGAATTCATCACTTTTCATCAGAGCTTAAGCTATGAAGATTTTATCGAGGGCATCAAACCTGTTGAGCCGGGACCGGAAGATGAATTTCTGAAATACGAAATAAAAGATGGCTTGTTTAAACGCCTGGCAGAACGGGCAAGCAAAGTTCCTGATACAGTGCCCACGGGTTTTTCTATTTCAGACGATGAATTTCAGAAAGCGTCGTTTTACAAAATATCACTTGGCGATACCAGCAATCCGGATGACGACCAGATTTACAAATGGTGTATTGACAATGGATACATTGCCCTGGGCTGGGGACAGGCCAATGATTTCACCGGCTTAAATGAAAGCCAGATACAGCAAATGTCGCCGGATAAAATAACCAAATACGCAGCCCAGGCTGTTAATTATTTTATTCACTACCTGAAAACTGGAGATTATGTTGTGGTCACCTATGGCAATTTGCAGTTCAGGGCCATTGGAAAGATTACAGGTGGCTATGAATTCAAAAATGTTGAAGGCCTGCGAACACACCAGTTCAGAAAAGTGCAGTGGCTCTTGAATGATGTTGAGCTGCCTTACGAAGAATTATACAATAAGCAATTTCAGCAACAGACAATTTACCGGCTGCATAAGCGGGAAATAAAGAAGGAGTTTTTTGTAAAAGCCGCACGGGATACAACCGCTCCAAAACCTAAGAACTATATATTGATTATTGACGAAATCAACCGGGGCAACGTTTCTCAAATTTTCGGTGAGTTAATAACGCTGATTGAAGATGACAAAAGAGCCGGTGCTGCCGAGGCATTGACAATTACTTTGCCTTACAGCAAAAAAGCATTTACCGTTCCATCAAACCTGTACATTATCGGCACCATGAATACTGCCGACAGAAGTGTAGAGGCATTAGATACAGCATTAAGAAGAAGGTTTGCATTTGAACATATTCAGCCTGAACCAGGGTTGCTAAATAAAACCAGTGATGGAATTGATTTAGTACAACTGCTTACCACAATCAATAACCGGATTGAGTACTTGTTGACAAAAGATCATGCCATCGGACATGCCTGGCTTATGAATGTGTTTAGTTTGCAAGATTTAAAAGCTGCATTTAAGAATAAAATATTGCCCCTCCTCCAGGAATATTTTTATAACGATTATGCCAAGATTGGCCTGGTGCTGGGCAAAAATTTTGTTGAAGCTAAAAAAGACAATCACAAATTTGCAAAATTTGATGATGAATTAGCGGCTGAGTACGGCGACAAGACAATTTATGTTCTAAAAGAGGTTTCGGGCTTGGGATCAGAAGATTTCAAATCTATTTACGAAAAAAATACATGACCCTTTGTGCCGCCGTGCCTTTGTGGTTCAAAAAAGCCATGCCAACCAGAAACGTCATACGGGTTTCAGAGTTTGAAAAGCTTTACTACGATGATGCAAAGCTTTTCAAACAAAAACATTGGGAAGCCTTATGCCGTTACCAGGAGCAGCAATCCAAAAAGGAAGATGTTATTGAGTATTTCCGCATTCTCAACAAAGGCGTTCAATTTACGAACTATGTAGGGGTAATACAGGCCGGCAACCTTACCATCGAAGTGCTTCCAAAAACAGACAAAGGCTCAACCACAGCAGCTAATGAAAGCTTTGAACACCTGGACAAGGAAACGGCAATTGAAAAACAAAAATGGCATGATGTGCTGCTGCAAATGCTGAAAGAATGCAGGCTGCTGCAGGTAAACCACGTGGACTATGCCAATCTGAATTTAAAGAGCAACTCCATACTGGAAATTTACCTGGAGCTATTTTTAAATCACACAGAAAAACTTTTGCATGAAGGGCTGATAAAAAAATACAAAAAATCCGAAGGCAATCGGTTTGCGCTGAAAGGGCAATTGTTGTTTTCAAAAAATCTTTCTCTCAATCTTGTTCACCAGGAGCGTTTTTATGTGCGGTACTCGGAATACAACAAGATCAATATTTTTAACCAGTTGCTGTATAAAACCATTTGTTTAATTCCCCAACTCAGCACCAACCCCTGGCTGTCGGATAAAGTGAACCGGTTGCTTTTGGATTTTCCAGAACTGCCGGATTGCCGGGTAACTGCAGAAACATTTTCAAGGCTGGTTTTCGACAGAAAGACGGAGCGGTACAAAGAAGCCCTGCTGATCAGCAAAATGCTCTTATTGAATTACCGTCCGGATATAACAGGCGGCGCTGAAAATGTAATCGCCATTTTGTTTGATATGAATGAGCTGTGGGAAGAGTTTGTATACCGGCGGTTAAAAAAAGAAGAAAAAGAATATGGCATAACAGTACAGCGTCAACAATCAACGAGCTTCTGGAAAACGGATTTGCTTTATCGTTCAAAGACTATACGACCGGATATTGTGATAAAAAAAGAAAACGAGGTTATTGTTCTGGATACGAAATGGAAAATAATTGAAGATTTGATACCGGCCGATGATGACCTGAAGCAAATGTTTACGTACAATTTATTTTGGCACTGTAAAAAAAGTGTACTTCTTTATCCGGCTGAACGGAGCCGGTCCAATGAGGGAAGTTTTTATGATTTCAACATACCTGGCCAATTCGATACAAAATGTTCGGTGGAAACAATTTCTGTATTAAATGAAAGCCATAAGTTAGATAAAGATTTGGGTAAAAAAATACTTACCAGAGTTCTGGGAGAAGCTCCGCCGGCTTAGGAGCTTTCACCGGCACGTAATCAACAATAAAATATTTGTGAGGAAGCAAACAGCTGCAATGGGTTTATCACCTGTACTACCCCCATTTCACCCGCCAAAATCACCATCTCATTCACATACACATTGCTTTGGCAATACCATCACTGCATCTTTGTGCTGTAAAAAAATTATTGACCATTAAACCTTAAACAATGAGGGGCAAATACATCACCACACAAATTCTGCTGGCATGCCTGTCGGAAAAACCGGCTGAAACGCCAAAAACAGCAGCGCAAAAATCAGCTTCAATCCTTAGCGACTATATAATAATATGGAGCAGGGAAAAAGAGAAAACATCAGCGAAGTAAATAAGGCAGAAAAAATAAAATGATGAAGAAAATATTTTCCATCCTGCTTTTACTTGCGGCAATAAATGGCCTGGCACAAAAACAAAGCGCAGGCACACCCGCAGAACTGGTAACCGGTGATTCCACCTGGTGGACCATCTCAACACTTTCAACGGTGGGCTATGTAAATACCACTCCCGGCGCTTATTACAATACTTATAAAAGCGGCGGCGGCATGATCGTAAAATTCAAATTTAAACCCAACGGCCGTTTTGAATTTATGCTTTATGTTCAGGCCAATACTTACGGCACTGATACCGAAACGTGGACGCATACAGAAGGAACAGCTGAATTTAAAAAGGATCCAAAAGGCCAGAACATTTTTATAACCCGTGCAGAAAAAGGCATTTACCGTATCACAAAAAACGGGCACAGCACATCACGAGCTATTCCAGAAAATGAACTGGCGGGGCAACATTCCGGTATATTTCTGTGGGAAAAAACCATGCTCAAAGACGACCCCGGGCACATTTATCTTCTTACGATTGACCTGGAAAAATATCCACATGCTGATGTGAGCAATCCTTCAACAATAAACCCGGACTGGATTTCAAAATTTCATATACCCCATAAATAACAGGCAGTACGATGTGTTGATGTTTGAAACCGCTTCCTTTTCAGGAGGTGGTTTTTTATTTGCGAAACCACATTGCCTGCTATCTTCTCTTATTACTCCATTTAGATTTAAAAATACATCATGCGTTGGTGGGGACACCAACGCTGGCTGGGTGGCCATTTTCTTTTATTACTCATTTATTATGTTCTTCCTCCCAACTCATTTCATGCTGTTGTTTCTTCAATTCACACAGCGCTGCATTGCCCGCCGGCATTTGCAAAATTATCTTGCAGCAGGTTTTAAAAACAATTCATCTCATTTATGAAAAAGATACTCCAGGCCGCAGCAATAATGGTTATGACAGCTTCAGTCGTATTTGCTGCGGCCCGTTCCCGCCATGTGATCCGTGAAAGTTGTCAAAGGGAATGGAACAAAAGTTTCCAGCAAACAGGAAATGCTGTAAAGAAAGATATCAAATCATGTTTTGCACCCGGGAGTATTTTATACAGGCAAATCAGCTTAGTTAAATAACAAATCATCATTAACCATTAAACCTTATCATCATGAACAAAAAAATCTTAGCAGCATTATCCGCCACTGTACTTGGCATAACTTTTTTTACAGCCTGCACCATAAGCAGCGCCAAAGAAGAAAAAAAAGCTGCAGCAATGAGCAATGCAGAAATGGTAAAAAGGGGCGAATACCTGGTAAGCATTATTGGTTGCGACGACTGTCATTCGCCCAAGAAAATAGGGCCACATGGACTGGAACTTATTCCTGAACTGCGGCTTTCAGGTTATCCGTCGGACCGCCCCATTCAAAATGCAGACAGCAACGTTGTAAAACAGGGATGGGCCATGTTTGGAGGTGATTTTACAAGCGCTGCGGGCCCGTGGGGCATGTCGTTTGCAGCAAACATTACTTCTGATGCTACAGGCATTGGCAACTGGAAGGAAGAACAATTTATCAAAGCCATAAGGGAAGGAAAATATAAAGGCCTTGATGGTACCCGACCCCTGCTGGAGCCCATGCCGTGGTTTGTGTATATGAATATGACCGATGATGATTTAAAATCCATTTTCGCTTATCTTAAAACAACAAAGCCGGTAAAGAATATGGTGCCTTCACCAAAAACCTTTGCTGATTTAAAATGATACCCGGCAGGATTGTTTCATTGACACATAAAACAAAGTGCTATCCTGCAGCCAACTAAGTTCTGCAGGATATTTTGCATATTACAATTCATACCTGCTTTTCAGCAATTCATTCATCACAGCCCGCAACCCGGCTTACTGCTTCCCCGGCAAATGCTTAAAAGATGTTAATTTGTATAAGCGTTATGAAATTAAGATTACCACAATACAGCAGTAAAGATTACCTGGTATTGCTGTTGATTTTGCTGCCGCTTACTCTTATAATGAACAGCGGCATTTTCGGTTCGCGTTATTTTTCTGAATGGAAAATACTGCTGACCGCTACTTTATTAACCCCGGTTGCGTTTACACTTTTTTTTATTTTATGCGGCGGCGTTGCGGTATTTATGAAAAAGCGTTTTCCTGATGAAGAGCAGACCGGGAAAAAGCTCGGTTTTATGATAGGCAGTTTTCTGCTTATGACGGGTTTGTTCCTTGTACTTCTTTTCCGCGGTTACGAAAAAATATCTTTTCTCAATTACAGCTTTTACGAACAGGGTTTTGTATGGGCCTATATCGGCCTGGGTATCATCAATATTTTTCTCACCTTTCTGTTTGAAGGTATTTCCCGTTTTGAAAACTGGAAGGCCAGCATGAAAGAAACAGAGCAGTTGAGAAAATCATACAAGCAAAGCCAGTTGCAGGCATTGAAAAGCCAGGTAAACCCTCATTTTTTATTCAACAGCCTTAATTCGCTCTCAAGCCTCATCAGCGAAGAAGGCGATGAAGCTGAAAAGTTTCTTGATGAAATGACGAAAGTTTACCGCTACATGCTGCGCAATGATGTGGACCAGCTTGTGGCTGTTGGCACCGAATTAAAATTTCTTGAATCCTATCTCTATCTTTTAAAAGCAAGGTATGGCGACGGCTTGCTGGTGAACATTGAAGTAGATGAAAAAGACAAAGAAAAACATATTCCCCCGCTTACCCTGCAGGTGCTTATAGAGAATGCCTTTACACAAAATACCATAAGTAAAAGCAACCCCTTAAA
>JANRKT010000214.1:0-9646 GCA_033763355.1 Chitinophagaceae bacterium
CATACCACGTACTACTCCTGATGGAAAGCAGATAGTTTGCAAAGACGGTTCTGTGTGGCAGAAAGGAATGGATGAGCAACTGATAGCATGGGAAGCCAATGAAGGCATCCGCATCAGTGTTATCATTGCAGATTTAAAATATACGCACAATGGTCATCCGCTGCTGAAAGAAATGTTCAGTGAAGCCGGAAGCAGAGTGGAATTTTCCGCTTCTGCCAACGGGCATGGAAAACCGGGTGAAATAAACCCAGAGGGAACATCATTATCTCCTGCTGCAGTAATCGCCGCAAAAGATGAAACTTCATCTGCACAAGGCAGAGGGATACAGTTTTCAGTTCCTCTATTATTTACTGTTCAGTTAGGAAATACTCAGGCTTCGGCATCTGTGCCAGCAGTATCAATTACAGAAACGCCTGCAAAAAATAATATTCCGGGTACAACTGCAAAATCAGAAGATATTCTGGAAAGAAGAAGAAGCATTGACGGGGATTACCATAACCGCCCTGGATATAATCCGCACTTTTTAAGAGGTGGGCATTTCCCCATAAGCCTTGATGAACTTTTGCAGCATGTGCAGAATAAACTGGCGCCCTTAACACAGGCTGTGGAGGATAACAGGAACTATCTTCATTACCAGAATTTTTCTGTTGCCATCAACAAGAGCCGCAAAATGAGTTTGCTTACTGCGGTAAATATTGACGGCAGGCAACTGGTGCAGATAAGAAGAGAGAATACACCATGGATACTGGATCCGAGAATGGACGAAAAATATCAGGCAGGTCCCGAAGTATATGCAGACAATGACCTTGACAGGGGCCACATGGTGAGGAGGCTTGACCCTGTGTGGGGAAGCAAGGCACAAGTTGCGAATGATGATACTTTTCATTTTACCAATTCATGTCCGCAGGATAAAAACCTTAACCGGCGTTCATGGTCAAACCTTGAAGATTATATCCTGCATAACACGAATGATGAAGACCTGAAGGTATCTGTTTTTACCGGCCCTGTGTTCAGCGCAGACGATATCCCCTACCGCAATGTAAAACTGCCGCTGCAGTTTTATAAAATTGCAGCTATGATAAGAAAAGACGGGCAGCCGTCTGTTACCGGCTACCTCCTTACACAGGATGTAGAGAAGTACAGGGGAATGGAATTACTTGAAACCATCGGCGAAGACGGATTTGGCGCATTCAAAACTTACCAGGTGCCGCTGAGGACCATTCAGCAGTTAACAGGATTGAACCTGGAAAGGCTGATGCAGTTTGACCCGATGGCAGAAGTTGACCCCAATGAAAGGATGAATTACAATGTAATTGAGAATGAAGGGCAGATTAGGTTATACAGGTGAAAGAAAAAGGTTTTTGTGACATTGATAAACTGATTAAACAAAAACCTGGCAGATGTGATTAATGCAATGCAGGGGTTAAAAGTAAAACCTGCCAGGTTTTTAAAATTGTTTTTTTATAAGATGTAAAAGATGGCATCAGGCGGGTGATATACCACAAAGTCTCGTAAATCTACTATTGGAAACGGGGCTGCGGGTATCATAGCTTTGCAAATATGGACGGGGTATAGTTGCTTGCATTAAAATCAGGAACCACTTTCTCCTGCGGTAATTTTCTTCAGCAATGGTTTTCTTTTCATTCTTACAGTTTCTTCAACCACCCTGAGCGATTTCGTATTCCTGTTAATGTTCTGATTTTGTAGAAGGGATTTGAGGCAGTCGCTGGTCAGCAGTCATCAGTCATAGCAAGGGTAAGCAGTTTGCAATCGCAATTAAAGTATTTGATAATAAGTATTTCAAATAATCTAATTCATGCTGTTTACTGCATTTTTGACTTTTGGCTTTTGACTTTTCTGACTTCTTTGACTCATTTGACTTGCTGACAGCCCTCTCCCGATTGGTACAATATTTTTTAACTTTTTAAAACTCTTGCCTATGTCTCCTAAAGATCCATCAGTACTGGAAACGGGCAATGATGTGGTACAGGAAATTGAACCACATGCCCCCGACACTACACATGCTGTAAAAGGCAACGGGCACTCTGCTGACTATGAAAAAATTGAAATTACACCTGAAGGAAAACTCAGCAAAGCCAAGGAGCCTACTCTCACTGCTCCGCCTGAAGATATCGTTTATCCTGAAGAAAGGATGGGTATTCCTGCAACACCGGAAGCCATCCCAACACCCATCCCGCCATTGCTGATACGCAGGCAGGTGAGCGGAAGTTATAGCGGCATAAGCGGCGCTTTCCGTTTAGACCTCCGTGCGGATGTTGACCGCCCCGGCGCATTAAATACAGCCAGCTTTGACTTCTTCAGCCTTGGCGCTGTTACCAATTATTTTGGTTCATTCCGGCTTGTTACACCGGTAATATCTTACACTACTACAAAAGTTACCATTGATGCCGGCATTACCGGCACAGTAACCGTTTGGGCCAACCGTGTAAGAATTGAAATTAACCGGAACCTTATCTTTTCACCCGCTGCCCCTGCTGTTGTAAGTTTTTTCCGCAACACCACTGCCGGAACAGTTTACAACTGCAATTTCCAGAACACGTATTTCAGGACTGTTTTGCTGGAAACCGACTATGAAACAGGAACAAGCCTTGCCGGTGATTATAACACAGCATCCTTCCCCTCACCTTTACCGCACAGGATACTGAATGTAGTAAAAGCATATGGTGAAGCCGGTGTGAATATGGTAATGACAGGAAGAAACAATTCCGTTACAAGCGGCGAAGCAGGCCCTGATGCAAGGTGGACTGAAACAGAAATGCATGCGTCCATGGTAAGGCATTTCAGCCGTTTCAGCAACCTGCCCCAATGGGCGGTATGGCTGTTTGCTGCACGAAGTGCAACAAGCAATACATTGCTGGGAATTATGTTTGATTACCTGCCTGGCTTAAGGGCGCACCGCCAGGGTTGTGCAGTGTTCCAGGATACCATTAAAAACTACCACCCCACTGCTGCTGATTATAACCGGCACCTGTTGTACACTTATGTACATGAGTTAGGCCATGCCTTTAACCTGCTGCATTCATGGGATAAGGCCCGTCCGGACAGCCTGAGCTGGATGAATTACGACTGGCGTTACGACCAGCGCAACGGCCTCGGTTCTTACTGGAACAATTTTAACTTCCGTTTCGACAATGGCGAACTGCTTCATCTCCGCCACGGTTTCCGTAACAATGTAATTATGGGTGGCAGCGACTGGGCAGTTGGCGCAGGACTTGAGCATGGTGAATCCATTGCCATGTTTAACCAGGATATGATTGAAAACAACAGCGGGTTGAAACTGGAACTGCAGCCATCGAAAAAATCATTTGCTTTGGGCGAACCGGTGGTAACAGAAATAAAACTGCGCTGCATGGATATGAACGGGCAAACCGTTAATGCCAACCTGCACCCCAAATACGACCAGGTGCGCATTGGCATTTTAAAACCCAATGGCAAGGTGATGGTGTATGAACCCATTGCACACAACTGTGTAATACCGAAAGAAGCAACGCTTACAAAAGATGACAACACAGCTTATGCAAGCGCTTACATCGGGTATGGAAAAGAAGGTTTCTATTTTGACCAGCCGGGATTTTACAGGATAAAAGCCGCTTACCTGTACAAAGATGGCAGCATCATTCAGTCTGATGAAATAACCATACGCGTTAAATCACCGGTAACAGCAGCTGAAGATGAAATTGCTGACCTCTATTTCAGCAGCGATGCAGGCACATTGTTCTATCTCCTTGGTTCAGATTCTGAATCCCTGAAGAAAGGTATGGATGATTTCAGGCTCGTTTCAGATAAATACAAAACCAATGACCTGAGCATTTATGCTGAAATGGTGCTGGGTGTAAATGATGCCATGAAATTTAAAACTGCTGATACCGAAATCAATAAGGTAACAGTACGCAAACGCAACCTCAGTGCTGCCAAAAGCAAGATCAGCAAGGTGATCGGCGCCTCAAAAGGTGTGGAAGGAATTGACAACATTACACTTAACTGGCTGTACCGCCACCTGGCAAAAGGTTATTTGCTTGAAGGTGATGAAAAAACAGCAAAGGCTACTTTGGATGAAATGGAAAAAACATTCAAAGCTAAAAAACTCAAACCTGCAGTTTTGCAAACAATTGCCAGTCAGGCTGCAGAAGTAATGAAGCTCAGTTAGTGTGTCCCGATAGTTATCGGGATTGTGGTTCCTTTAACCATGTGCTGTAACAGCCCTGTACGTAGACGGGGCTGTTTTATATGGGAGAAGTTTGCCACAGATTACACAGATTAACACAGAGAAAAATTGAGCTGCGAATGACACGAATAGAAAAATTATGCAACAACCCCAACCAAATTGATTATTGCAGGACTTTATCGGCCGCAGCGATTTCTCAATAGCGATGGGTTTCATACCCATCGCGTCCTTTTTTAGCCACAGATTACACAGATTAACACAGAAAAAAATTAAACTGCGGATGACACGAATAGAAAAATTATGCAACAACCCCAACCAAATTGATTGTTGCAAGACTTTATCAGCCGCAGCGATTTCTCGATAACGATCGGTTTTATACCCATCACTTCCTTTTATAGCCACAGAATACACAGATTAACACAGAGAAAAATTTGGTCACGAATAGCACGAATGAACACACAAAAAATTACACTTTCCATTTCGCTTTAAGATCCTGTATGATCAGGTCAGCATGTTCCCTTGAATTTTCAATAAACCATTTATTGGTTTGAAGGCCCCCGCAGATAACGCCGGCAAGATAAACTGAAGGAACATTGGTCTCCATAGTTTGTGTGCTGTGAAAGGGGGTTCTCATGGCATCATCGCCCAACTGAATACCGAGGCTTTGAAGAAAAGAAAAATCGGGCAGGTAACCCGTCATGGCCAAAACATAATCATTGGCAATTGTGGTTTGTTCCTCAGGCCCCGCAATATCAATTTCATTTTCTCTTACAGCTGTAATATGCGAATTAAAATAAGCCTTGATTGAACCTTCTTTAATACGGTTTTCAATATCAGGCTTGGCCCAGTATTTTACGTTATCCTGAATGGCCGGTTCACGTATCACCATTGTTACTTCAGCGCCTTTGCGGTAAGTTTCAAGGGCCACATCTACCGCGGAGTTGGCGGCGCCTACAACAGCAATCTTCTGCCCGTAATAAGGATGTGGCTCTTTGTAGTAATGATGAACTTTAGGTAAATCTTCACCGGGTATGTTCATCAGGTTGGGTATATCATAAAAACCAGTTGCAATAATAATGGCTTTGGCCTGGTAATTATTTTTTTCTGTAACCACATCATAGGTACCATTGGTTATATTAACCGCTTTTACTTTTTCATACAACCTTACATTCAGTTTCCAGTGCATGGCCACACGGCGGTAATACTCCAGCGCTTCATCCCTCGTTGGCTTGGCATTGTGAGAAATAAATGGCACCCCTCCTATTTCCAGCCTTTCTGAAGTAGAAAAAAAAGTCATATTGAGAGGATAATTATAAAGCGAATTAACCAGTGTTCCTTTCTCAATAATAACATAAGAGAACCCTGCTTTCCTGCATTCAATGCCGCAGGCCATGCCTATTGGCCCTGCACCGATGATAATAACATCAAATTGTTCCATTGTTTTGTATAACACTTTTCTTAGAACCTTCCACGAATACACAAAGTGCCTTTAGATTAAAATAGAGATGGCTTCTTGTTCTTTGTTTTTTTGTGGGATACATTTTATTTAATCCGCTAATTTCAGCAAAGCATTTATATCAAGGCTTTCCGTGTACATCTCCAGGTTGCCATTTTCATCAGCAGGCCATTGCTCTTTGGGCCGGTCCCAGTACAACTCCACACCATTCTCATCGGGATCATTAAGGTATATCGCTTCAGATACGCCATGATCAGCAACACCGGTTAAATTTATACCACTTTTCAAAACTCTTTTTACTGCAACCGCAAGGTCTTTACGGGTGGGATATAGTATGGCTATATGGTACAGGCCTGCAGCCTTCACCGGCGCCGGGCCTGCATTTTTTGAATGCCATGTATTGAGGCCAATGTGGTGGTGGTAACCGCCTGCGCTGATAAAAGCCGCTTGTGCGCCCATCTTTGCCATTAACTGAAACCCCAGTACACCGCAATAAAAATCAAGCGAACGTTGCAGGTCGCTTACTTTCAGGTGCACATGCCCTATCCTGGTTTGCGCCGGAACAACATATTCCCCGTTCATCTTCATCAAATTTTAATTAAAAATAAATCATTGCGGCACAATAAAACACCTGCATAGTATCTTTATACAATCAGTAACCATTTCCCTTATGCAGTATAAAATTATTGTTACCCTTATATTTGCCGTATCTTTTTACTCCTGCAGTAAGAAAATTATTCCCGAAAAGCCCTCACTGGCATATAATATCCGCAGGCTGGACACATTGCCTCTTTCAGAAATTGATGTGCCTGTTAAAATTAACCTGAAACCCTTGTATGAACTGGCAGAAAAAAATGTTGAGGTAACTTATACTTCACCCGGCTGGCCTTATGATTTTGTTGTTGAAAACTGCGATACGCGTTACATGTACAAATTCAGGCGGGGGCCATTGCAACTGAATGCAAAGGGCAACCAGATGCAGTTTGGCTTTACAGGGTTTTACCAGCTGGTAGGCTCGCAAAGGGTATGCGCCGGCACAGGAAGTAACCGTGCCCCGCTCACACCCTGGTCTCCGCCATGTACCTGCGGGTTAAAAGAAGGCGAAAGAAAAGTGAATGTGAGCTTTACCACTGCAGTAGGTTTAAAGCATGATTTTACTGTTCATGCAAACATCAACCGCATGGAACCCGTACCGGTTGACAAATGCACCGTTTGTTTCTGGGGGCAGGACATTACCAAAACAGTTATGGAAAGGCTGAAAGCGCAGTTAGATGATGCAAAAAAGTCAATGGAAGATACCATCAATACCATCAATCTTCGACCGCAATTCCAGAAAATATGGGATATGCTGAATACACATCAGAACCTGTACAATCTCGGCTACCTTCAGATCAATCCCCAAAAAATCCGTATCAGTAACTTTTCAGCATATGGGGACACGATGCTGCTTTCATTAGGTCTTTCTGCAAAACCCGTTGTTACACAAAGCAGGGAGGAAGAAATCAAAACCGTAGTACCTGACATCAGCGATTTCAGCCAGCGGAAGGGTTTTAATATTTATGTGGATACTTACCTTGACTATGATTCGCTCAGTAACCTGCTTACTGCACAGGCAAAAGATAAACGCATTGAACTGGGCACAGGCGGCAAATACATCATCATTAAACAATGTGAAGTATATGGGGCAAATAATGAAAGGTTGATTGTAAAAGTTACTTTCACAGGTTCTGATGACGGCATATTTTATCTTACCGGTAAACCCGAATACAATGCCGAAAAAAAATTACTCCAGGTACGTGACCTTGATTTTGATATTAAAACAAAAAACTTCCTGATGAAAACCGCATCCTGGTTATTCAACGGAAAAATTACACGAGAACTGCAGCCCTATACAAGGTTTGAAGCAGCCGCTTATGAAAGCAACATACTTGTGAAGCTGAACAGTGAGCTGAACAGGGAAATTAAAAAGGGCATCTTCATGAACGGCCATGTAAACGCCATACAGATCACTAAAATTTATCCCTTCACAGAAAAATTAGTGGTACGCCTGAACAGCAGCGGCGATTTGAATTTGCTGGTAAATTCACTTAAGTTTTAAATTTCTTTTACTTTAAAAGTAAAATGCTTTTGTGTAAGGTAGCTGAAGCTTACCACGATAACGGTGGTGAGTATCTTGGCTATAGTGGGGAAAATATGCAATTGCTCAACAAATAATTTAATGAATACATAATTCAGCAAAATACAAACCATCACCAGCAGAAAATAACGAAATAGCTGTATCCTGCCCTTCAGGTTTGAATCGTTGAACACCATGTGGCGCATCAGGAAAAAACCGGTAGGAAAGCTGACAGCAAAGGCAATAATAAACGCCGCAATATGAGGGCTTATCGAAATAAAAGACAGGTGCACTACCTGCTTTTTTAAAATAAAATTATAGCTGATAAAATAAATGAAGATATCCAGCAAGGTATTCCCTCCCCCGCAGGCGGCATAACGGAAAGTTTGCTTATCCATAAACCTGCTGAAGGGCGGGTAGAAAAAATCGAGTATGTTTTCTATATGGTATTTCATTGCTGAAATGCGGCGCAAAGATAACGGAAAAGTTTGGAGTCAGCAGTTCAAAGCTGCATTCTATTGGCTATTGGCTGTAAGACATACTTTCAGGTAAAAATATAACGATAAGTGGCATGCCTTTTTGAAAAAGTGGCCCCGGTTGCTTCATGAATGGAAATCATTTTGGTATTGAAGTCGCCCACCCAGGAAAGTTCAAGTTCCTCGTATTGGTTTAACGGCAGTACATATTCTTTTACCTTGATGAAAATGGCCGATTCCAGCCCGTGTTTCTGGAACTTCTCTTTAGTGCCCATAATAATGGCCCTCATCCTCCTGTGTTTTTTGGAAAACTTATTCCATACAAACTTTAATTTACCGGGCAGGTCCAGTTTGCCGTTCAGCCCTTCAATCAGTTCATTGGCATCAGGTACAATCACCACAAAAGAAGCAGGTTCATTGTTTACATAGGCAAACCAGATGAGGTTCTCGTCCATAATGGGTTTCATTTTTTCAAAAGTTTCCTTTATGGTTTCATCATTCAGGGGTGTGAAATTTTCAAAACCCTGCCATGCGTCATTATAAATTTCTTTAAAGTCATTGGCAAACCTGTTAAACTGTTCTTTTTGCAGGTGCAAAAAATTATATCCCGGTTTTTTAGAAACCCATTCTGCAATTTTGGTAAACCTTTCCGGAAAGGGTTTGTGCACATCAATGCGGTTGGATATCTGCTCGTATAAAATGGTGAACCCGTAATTTTCAAAAAGTCTTTTGTAATACGGGGGGTTGTAGTTCATGCCATAATAAGGTTTGCTGAAGCCTTCAATCAGCAGCCCCCACCACATGTCGTTCTCACCAAAATTAACCGGGCCGTCCATGGCTTTCATGCCTTTTTGGGCAAGCCATGCCCTTGCGGTATCAAACAGCAGGTTCGCAGCCTCCTGGTTATCTGTACATTCAAAAAAACCTGCGCCACCGGTAGGCTGCTCAAATTTATATGCCTTCTTTTCATTTATAAATGCAGCAATGCGGCCAAAGCACTGCCCTTTGTCATCAAGCAATATCCATCTTGTGCAGGTGCCGAAACTGTGAAAATTGTTTCGTCCGGGGTCAAACACAGATTCAATGTCATTATCCAGCGGACAAACCCAATACGGGTCGCTTTTGTATAATTTACGGGGAAGGTTAATAAATGCTTTTCGTGTGCGATGGTCTGTAACTTCAGCAATTTGCATGTCAGTCCTGGTTCTGTTGCGATAAAAATAATGAAATTTAATCAGTAACATGTTTCCTGCCACAGACCTGACTGCCGTCAGCTAATCCTTACCCAAATTTATGGGATAGGATTTGAGAGAAGAGAAAGAACTTTGGCGGCATTATGCATAAAATAACCGTCAAAGATTTTCCGGCGCTGGACTTAGGTGACAAACGAAGGGATGAAAGATTTGTGAAGA
>JANRKT010000215.1:0-4718 GCA_033763355.1 Chitinophagaceae bacterium
GGCCCTTGTTTTTACATTCAGCATCCTTGCCGCTTTTATGCTGCTTGCCGCAGTGGCAAAATTGCAGATGGCGCTGGTGCGCCGTTTTTTCCCTTCATCATGGAATTATCTCTGGCGGCAGGGCTTTGCCAATTTGTACCGACCCAATAACCAAACTCTCATCCTTGTTATTACCATCGGACTTGGAGCGTTGTTTATCGGTACATTGTATTTTATACAAAACATCCTCGTTAACAGAGTGAGCTTATCCGCCAGCGGCAACCAGCCCAACATGGTATTGTTTGATATACAAAGTAGCCAGAAAGAAGAAGTAACTGCCCTTGCAGAAAATTTCAGGCTGCCATTGATACAGCAGGTGCCGGTAGTTACCATGCGTGTGGAAGAGATCAATGGAAAAACTGCGGAAGAAGCAAAGAAAGACACCGCATTTAAAGTTTCACGAAGGGCTTTTGACGGCGAATTCAGGGTTACTTACAGGGACACACTTACCGATTCTGAAAAACTGAAAACAGGGAAATTAGGCGCCCCGGTAAAATCACCGGGTGACATGATATACATTTCAATGGAAGAAAGATATGCACAGCGGATTAATGTAAACATTGGCGACAGCATACTTTTTAATGTGCAGGGTGCATTGGTGCCAACGGTAATTGGCAGCTTGCGTGAAGTGGACTGGAACCGTGTGCAGACAAATTTCCGTGTGGTGTTTCCTTCAGGCGTGCTGGAAAAAGCGCCGCAGTTCCATGTGCTGGTTACAAGGGTTTCTTCTCCCCAGGAATCAGCAAAGTTTCAGCAGGCGGCAGTAAGGAGTTTTCCCAATGTATCCATCATTGACCTCGGTTTGATATTGAGTGTGCTTGACGATGTGCTGAGCAAGATTGCTTTTGTTGTCAGGTTTATGGCGGCCTTCAGCATAATAACAGGTGTTGTGGTATTGATTGCTTCCGTGCTCATCAGCAAATACCAGCGCATACAGGAAAGCGTGTTGTTGCGAACACTTGGGGCAAGCAGGAAGCAGATACTTGTCATCAATGCATTGGAATATTTTTTTCTTGGAGGGCTTGCAGCTGCAACCGGCATCCTCTTATCGCTGGCGGGCAGCTGGGCATTGGCAAAATACCGGTTTGAAAGCAGCTTTACCCCGCAATGGTGGCCGGTTGCTATACTGTTTTTAAGCATTTCTTTATTAACCGTTCTGATTGGTTTGATTAACAGCAGAAGTGTTTTGAATAAACCGCCGCTGGAGGTGCTGAGGAGAGAGTGATGAGGGTGGTAGGACAGACAAATAAATCCAAAAATGGCAAATAGTAGTGTTGCAAATTAATTATAGCTCTGGCGGAAGATAAAATTGATCAGTAGTTTCGTAGGGGAATATTTCCAATCTTTTCAAATCAGTTGTTTCAGGAAGCACTGAAGAAAGTTTATCAATAACACTTTGTGGTTTTTTATCTTGAACATAAATTTTTTTTAATTGATCTTCCATCGAACTCAATAATGACCGGTCGATTTCTCTGTTAAAGAAAGGGAAGGAATAACCAATAATCACAAGAACTTCAGTATCAGCAACTGCTTTATAGGTTAATTTCAAGAACTCTTGTGTTGACCTTTCCCAATTTCGTTCCCATGCGAATGAAAGAAGAGATCGGAAATCATTGTTTTTGTAAACTGAAGCTGCATATAGCCACAATATATTTTTTATCAATTCTTTTTTGTTCAATGTGCTTATGTCATCATACAAAATAGAATTTCTTCCATCAGATTTATTATAATATCCTGTTGTGCCATTTACTTTAAATATTGAGAACCCTTCTTGATAATTATAAGTCGCAAGATCACTTGGGAAAACCTTTAGGAGAACTTGGTTTGAATGTAGTGAGGTTTCACCGGAAAAGGCGCTATAAGCTTTTTCGAATTGGAAATCGTAATTCCATGAAACTATTCGAATGTTTTCAGTAAAATCTATGTGAGAATCTTTTAAGATAGATGCAAAAAAGGAATCATACCTGCTATCTACTCTTTGCCTTAGTTGTTCATATATAAAAAAAGTGGATAAAACTACTTTTAGTGAATTGTATTTTTTTAAGTTCCCAGGGATTTTAGATGCTGTGATCCTTAGTTTCTTTGCATATGTGTCTATGCTTGCATGTGCCTTGACTTCATTAATCAGTTCTCTGGTATCATTCATAATTTCCTCTTCGATCTCAAATATCGATTTTTGAATCCCCAAACTCGCAAACACTTCTTGAGTTGCTATTCGATTATCATGTATAAAGTTTATAAAACTATTTAACCTGTCAGGTATATCTACAACTATGGGCAAACAATTTGCGCTTGCACCTGCCCCAAACAAATATGTAACTTTTTTCATAAATCAAATTTATTAAATGGAGTGTTCGATTAATAAAACTTTTGAATCTCACACTCTATATCGATATGTAAATTTCAAAAATCCTTCGCAAAATAATAAGCAATCCTTCCATTCTTAATTTCTTTCATGGCGCCCTGGTCATTGTAAATTTTGCAATTAAACTCAGCAGTTACCCTTTGTCTTGCTATGCCAAGTCCCCAGTTGTACATGATGTCCTGTCTCCTTGTAATGGTAAATCTGCTGCCTGTCTGGTTGCCGCTTCCGTTATCGCTTCTCCAGATGTTACCGTTCTCATCTCCCCATGTAACTGCAATGCCGTTTTGTTTTACCGGGGTATAGGGCGGGGTAACTTCTTTTAATAAACTATAACCATAGCTGCCTGTTGAAAAAAAATTCCTGAAATCATTTGCTGATGCAGTGCTGTAGTTTTTAATGATGCCCCTTGCCACAGCGAATGTGAACGCAGCTACCGGGCCTGTGCTTGTATTGGGAGGAAGCAATGAAGAACCGACGATAGCCCCGCTGTCAATATGGGCCGGGGAGCCATACAATATTGTGGTGCCGACTATAAAATTATTTTCAAAGGCAATGGCCTTGTAATTTTTATTATCAATGCTGAACTGGTAGTACAGTACAGAATCCCCTGCAGGTACAGGTAAGGGTTGCGGCTGTGGCTGGGTTTGTATATTGCAATCTTCACAGGAATATTCTTTTTCGCAGGAGCAAAAGAAAAGTGCAGAACAGGCAGCAAGCAAAACGAGGCAGTATTTTTTCATGGCTTACAAAATAATCAAATTGCCGGACAGATTATAATGGCATTATAATTTTGTAATTTCATTCAATATTTATCTTTCATGATACTGCAAAGGCTGCCCAACCCTGCTTTGGCTTCAAACATCAACAGCCTGCCTGTTTTTGCAGATCATTGTTTGTTTACAGAAGAGGTTCACTGCAACTATGAATACCCCGAGCATATTTCGGGGCTTGGCATTCTCGCTGCTTTTAATGGCAACGGAAATTTTTATATCAACGGCAGCCGCAATACACTTGGTGCACAAAATTATTTTGTTATTAACAGCGGCAGCAAACTTGCCATTAACATACGCAAAGAAAACACCCGGCCGGTACTGTTATTCTTTCATTCTTACCTGCAGAATGCAGTAGCAGAAAGTATAACCCAATCACACGAAAAGCTGCTTGACGGAAAAGCAAATCTTTCTTTTGCAGATGTGGCCATGCTGGAGCGGATGCATAATACAACACCTGCTCTGCTGTCACGCATTCAGCAAATGATAGCACTGGGAAGCAGTTGTGCGTCCTTTCATGCACTGAAAGCAGATATCCTTGCACGCAACATTCTTGAAGAGCTGATGCTGGAAAACAAGAGGTCGTTGCAACTGTCAATGAACCTGGCAGTGATTAAACATGCTACCCGCATTGAATTGTACAAGCGGCTTTCGCTGGCAAAAGAATGGATGGAGGCCCATTATGCTTCTGCCATACTCCTTGCGGATATTGCAAAAACCGCCATGCTCAACAGCCAGCATTTTTTGCGTTTGTTTAAACAGGTATATAAACAAACACCACATCAATACCTCATGGAGTTTAGGTTGCAAAAAGCACGTGAAATATTGATCAGTTCAGGTCAGCCCATAGCAGAAATCTGTAACCTCACTGGTTTTGAAAGCGTAACATCCTTTAGTAATTTGTTCAGGCAAAAGTTTGGCGTCAGCCCCGGAATGTACCGCCGCGGGGCTTTATAAAATTCTCCATTTTTGATAAGCCGGTTACTTTCCCGGCAACATAGCTTTGTTTTGAAAATTCATTGATCACTGTTGTAAAATATTTGCTATGGATACTTCAGTATGGAGCCAGTTTAAACTGCGTGTAAACATCAATACCAACCCTGCCAAAGCATACAAGGCATGGAATACACCTGCGGGGCTTGAATCATGGTTTTTAAGGCAGGCAAATTTTTATAAACCTGACGGGAGATTGCTGAAGAAGGACGAAGAAATTAAAACGGGTGACACTTATGAATGGCGGTGGCATGGTTATACCGATGAAATAACTGAGAAGGGAAAAGTACTGGCTGCAAACGGCAAAGACAGTTTCCGGTTTACTTTTTCATTGGGCTGTCCTGTCAGTATTTCAATTTATGAAGAGTGTGGCGAAACAATTGTTGAGCTGGTAGAAAGCGATTTGCCCGCAGATGAGCAAACCATACTGAAACATTATACCGGCGACTCAAAAGGATGGCTGTTTTATCTTACCAACCTTAAATCGGTTTTAGAAGGCGGCCTTGACCTGCGCAACAAAAAAACGGAACTCACCAATGTAATAACAGCAT